>DASTIE010000123.1:0-34593 GCA_035717865.1 Candidatus Limnocylindrales bacterium | reverse complement strand
GCCCTCCGTCAGGGCTCGAGCCATCAATGAGGTCACGCCGCCGAGCTCCTCGGGCTCGTCCGCGGCGCCCGCCGGCAGGATCAGGGAGGCCGTCACGAGGGCGCGGCCCGGCAGGTCGACAGTGATCAGCCCGAGCCCGTTCGACAGCTGCGTCCGCTCGAAGGTCGGGAAGTGGAACGGCCGCGGCTCGCCGTGGGTCGGCCGCTCGGCGACGACCAGGGACTTCTCGTCGGTCATCGGCCGCTCACCCGATCATTCGCTTCGCGCCTGGCCCGTGTCATACGCCGCTCGGCATCTCTGGCGCCGCGGTGACCGGCAGGTACGTCAGCACGACCCGGTTGTTCTTCACGAACACGTCGCGGCACACGGCCTGGATCTCCTCCGCGGTCGTCGAGAGGTAGCGAGGCAGGATGTCGTTGATCATCTCTGGCTTGTGGAACAGGGTCGCGTACATCGAGAGGCGGTCGGCCTTCTCGTCGACCCGTTGCAGCGCGCCGAGCTCGTCAGCCTCGGTGAGGGCCTTCGCGCGCGCGAGCTCGTCGTCGGAGACAGGTTCGCGGCCCATGCGCTCGAGCTCCTCCCAGAACGCCGTCTCGAGCTGGATGAGGTCGACGCCCGGGCGAGCGGTCGCCATGCCGGCGGTGATCGATGCCCCGGCGACGAGCCCCATGGAGAACACCGCGACGTCCTGCGCCAGGTGCTCCTCGCGGACGAGCCGGCGGTGGAGCCGCGAGCCCTTGCCGCCCGCGAGGATCTGGCCGGCGAGATCGAGCGCGTCGAGGCGCTTGTCGCCGAACAGCGGTCCGCGAAAGCCCCAGTGGATTCGCGGCAGCGGCACCCGGTCCGGCACGACCTCGCGCACCTCCCTGCCGATCGTCGGCGGCAGCGTCATGTCGGGCAGCGGCGCGGGCAGGTCGGGGTTCGCGGGGATGCCGCCGAAGTACTTCTCGACCGCCGCCTCGATCCTCGCCCGGTCGACGTCGCCCACGACGGACAGGACCGCGTTGTTCGGCGCGTAGTGCAGCCGGAAGAACGACGAGACGTCTTCGACCGAGGCCGCGTCGAGGTCCTCCATCGAGCCGATCGTCGGGTGGTGGTAGGGGTGGCCGTCGGGGAAGATCGCCGCGAGCATCTTCTCGAAGAACGAGCCGTACGGCCGGTTGTCGTACGACCAGCGCTTCTCGTTCTTCACGACCTCGCGCTGGTTGTCGAGGTTCTCCTGGCTGAGGGCCTGGAGGAGGGTGCCCATGCGATCGGCCTCGAGCCACAGGGCGAGATCGACCTGGTGGGAGGGCATCGTCTCGAAGTAGTTCGTCCGATCGAGCCAGGTCGTGCCGTTGAGGGTGCCGCCCGCGGCCTGGACGAGGGCCATGTGCTCGGTCTTCCCGACGTTCGCCGAGCCCTGGAACATCACGTGCTCGAACAGGTGCGCGAAGCCGGTCTTGCCCTTGATCTCGTGCTTGGAGCCGACGTTGTACCAGACGTTCACCGCGGCGACGGGCGCGATGTGGTCCTCCGAGACGATCAGCCGGAGGCCGTTGGGCAGGCGTGTCTGGGTGAATTCGACTCGGGGGACGGGCACGGGCTGGATGCTAGCAGCGGGGGGCGGGTCGCCCGGCGGGCGGCACGGCCGCGACGGTCACGCCGGCACGATCACGAACAGCAGGGTGACGGCCGCGCCAATGGCCGAGCCCTCGAGGACGAGTTGGGCGAGCCTGCGCCGATCGACGGCGCGCAAGGCCGGGTCCACCTTCTCCTCCTCGCCCAGGTTGCTGAAGTTCTGGATCCCGAGGGCGGCGAACGCGACACAGAACCGATGGACCACCTGGAGCCACGTCACCGCGGCCGCCGTGACGAAGGGAAACAGCGCCAGCCGAGCGGGCGCCGGGACATGCAGGACGAGGAGTCCGACGGCCACGAGCGCGGCCAGCGCGGTGATGACGATCGCGCTGCGCCGCCGCCGCTCGATCTCTGCCGGCCCGATGTTGCAGCGCGGCTTGACGGATGGGTTGATCGTCACGCGTCGAGGATATGCGGAGTCCGGGACATGGCCCGGACGGGCGCCTCCCCCGCCTGCTGAGCACACTCACCGCCTCTCAGGACGCTGTGAGCTCCAGCTCCAGCTCCGGCGAGCGGCGACCTCGGGCATCCGCGGTCCTCGGGGGTGACGGGGCAGCTCCGTCGGTCCATTCGACGAGCGAGCGGACCTCGGCGACCAGGTGGTCGACCTCGGGGTCGAGAGCTTCTGCGGCGGCGACTGCCGTCTCGATCGCGGTCAGGCAAGGCACCCCTTCCGCGATGGCGGTGTGGCGGATCTCGGCCGCGTCACGGACCGCGCCGGAGCGCGGCGTCGGCGTGTTCACGACGAGGCGCACGCGCCCGCTGCGGATGAGATCCAGGAGGGATGAGTCGGCGCCGAGCTTGGCGACCGGGTCGGCTTGGAGGCCGGCGGCGAGGATTGCCGCTCGGGTGCCGGGGGTCGCGGCGAGGCGGAAGCCCGCACGATCGAGTGCCGTGGCGAGGCGCGGCAAGGCGGCCTTGTCGCGGTCGGCGATCGACAGAAGCGCGACCGGGGCGGGTCGAGCGCCCGCTTCCGTGGCCTCGCCGAACGACGCAGCCGGCGGGTCGAGCGCGGGGACAAGGCCGGCGCCGCGAAGCGCCTTGGCGAGCGCGACGCGCGGGTCCTCGTGGATGCCGATCACCTCGCCCGTCGACTGCATCGACGGCCCGACGGACGGGTCGACCCCGCGCAGCTTCGTCGTCGAGAACGCGGGCGCCTTGACGGCGACGAACGGCGGCGCCGGGAGGAGGCCGTTCGGCCAGCCGAGCTCCTCGAGAGTCGCGCCGAGGGCGATTCGCACGGCGAGCTCGACCATCGGGACGCCGGTGACCTTCGACAGGAACGGCACGGTGCGCGAGGCGCGCGGGTTGACCTCGATCAGGTAGACGCCGTCCTCGCGAACGATGAACTGGGCGTTGACGAGCCCCTTCGCGCCGAGCGCCAGGACCACGCGCTCCATCGCGCCCACGATCAGGCCCTGGTCGGCTGCGCTCACGGTCTGCGGCGGGAACATCCCGACCGAGTCGCCCGAGTGGACGCCGGCGCGCTCGACGTGCTCGAGCAGGCCGGGGATGAGGACGTGCTGGCCGTCGGAGACGGCGTCGACGTCGACTTCGATGCCCTCGAGATAGCGGTCGATGCGAACGGGACGATCCGGGTCGACCACGGTCGCGGCGGCCAGCTGGCGGACGAGATCGTCCGGCGAGTAGCAGAAGTCGATCGCGAGGCCGCCGATGACGAAGCTCGGGCGGACGATGACCGGGTAGCCGATGCGGTCTGCGAGGGTCAGCGCTTCCTCGATCGATCGGGCCATGCCGCCTTCCGGCTGGGGAATGCCGAGTCGGTCGAGAAGGGCCGCGAACCGGGTGCGCTCCTCTGCCTGGTCGATCGCCTCGAGGTCGCTCCCCAGGAGCCCCACGCCGGCGCCGGCCAGCGGCGCGGCGAGGTTGAGCGGCGTCTGGCCACCGTAGGCGACCATCGCGGGGAGGTCGCCACCCTCCGCCTCGATGAGACTCAGCACGCTCTCCGCGTCGAGCGGCTCGAAATACAGGCGCGTCGAGGCGTCGAAGTCGGTCGAGACCGTCTCCGGGTTCGAGTTGACCATCACCGCAGACCAGCCCTGGTCGCGCAGCGTGGCGGCGGCCTTGACGGCGCAGTAATCGAATTCGATCCCCTGCCCGATCCGGACCGGCCCGCTCCCGATGACCAGGGCGGCGGGGCGCTGAACCGGCGGCGCCTCGGGGGCCGAGCCGGCGGCGGCGTAGGTCGCGTAGAAATACGGCGTCTCGGCAGCGAACTCAGCGGCGCACGTGTCGACCATCGCGTAGCCCGGTCGCAGGCCGACGGAGTGCCGTGCCTCGCGCACCTCAGCGGCTGTGATCGTGGCGGCGCCCGCCGCGGAAGCGAGATTCGCGATGTCTCCGTCGCCGAACCCGAAGCGCTTCGCGGTCGCGAGGAGCCCTGCCGCGTCGGCATCGAGCGGACCGGCTCCTCGTGCCGGTGCCACGAGCCGCTCGCCTGCGTGCCGAATCTCGCTTTCGAGCCCGACGTTCCTTGCCATCTCCGAGAGGAACCACGGCGAGATCCCTGTCGCGACGCGGATGGTCTCCTCGGGCACGCCGCGCCGCAGGAGTGCCAGCACTCGCCACAGCCTCGAGTCGGATGGCGCCAGGAACCGCCGCAGCACGATCGGCGCGGCGGAGCGCTGCGCGAAGCGTGTCGATTCGCACGCGGTGCCATCCGCATCGACCCACCGGATGACCGCGTCCTCGGCCGCGTCGTCGCCCGTTTTCGTGGCTGCGCCTGCATCCGTGGCGGCGCCTGCCTCGTTGACCTCGCCCAGCGCCGCGCCGAGATAGTCGAGCGACGCGCGCCACGCCGGGTCCTCCGCGAGCGGCCCGGCACCCGCCTGCTCGAGCCCGCGCAGCGCCTTGTTCAGCGCCGACCCGAACGTGCGGTCGATCGCCATCACCTCGCCCGTGGCCTTCATCTGCGACCCGAGGGATCGATCGGCGGAGGGGAACTTGTCGAACGGGAAGCGCGGCAGCTTGACCACCACGTAGTCCAGCGCCGGCTCGAAGGCCGCCACCGTGGTCCCGGTGATGACGTTCGGGATCTCGGCGAGCCGCCGCCCGACCGCGATCTGGGCCGCGACCCGCGCGATCGGGTAGCCCGTGGCCTTCGAGGCGAGCGCGGAGGACCGCGACACGCGCGGGTTGACCTCGATGACCGCGTACTCGGTCGAGTCCGGGGAGAGCGCGAACTGGACGTTGCAGCCGCCCTCGACCCCGAGCGCGCGGATGATCGCCAGCGCGGCCGTCCGCAGCCGTTGGTGCACGGGATCGGGCAGCGTCTGGACCGGCGCGACGACGATCGAGTCGCCCGTGTGGACACCCAGCGGATCGACGTTCTCCATCGAGCACACCGCGATGCACGTGTCGTCCGCGTCGCGCATCACCTCGTACTCGATCTCCTGCCAGCCGACGAGGCAGCGCTCGACCATCACCTGGCCGATCGGGCTCGCGCGGAGCCCGGCGCGAACCCGCTCGCGATACTCGTCCTCGGTCTCCACGATGCCGCCGCCTGTCCCACCGAGCGTGAACGCGGGTCGGATGATCGCGGGGAGGCCGATGTCCACGAGGGCTCTCGCCTCCGAATCGGCTCGCTCCTGCGCCGTGCGCCCCTCGACGATGGAGGACGGCGCGTACGGCTGCCCGATCCGGTCGAGCAGGTCGCGGAAGGCCTCGCGGTCCTCGGCCATCCGGATCGCCTCGAGCGGCGTGCCGAGCAGACGGACGTTGTGTCGCTCGAGGACGCCGGCCTTCGAGAGGTCCATCGCCATGTTCAGCGCCGTCTGGCCGCCGAGCCCGGCGAGCAGGCCCTCCGGCTTCTCGCGGGCGATGACCGCCTCGATCGCCGCGACGGTCAGGGGTTCGAGGTACACCGCATCGGCGACCTCGGGGTCGGTCATGATGGTCGCAGGGTTCGAGTTGACGAGGATCGTCCGCACGCCCTCCGCGCGCAGCGCGCGACACGCCTGCGTGCCGGCATAGTCGAACTCCGCCGCCTGCCCGATCACCACCGGCCCCGACCCGACGATGAGCACGGACGCCGGTTTGGCGCCCACGCCAGCCCGGCCGTTCGAGGCGCTCAAAGCGGCCATCAGACGGACATCGAAGGCGACAAGGCCGGGACGTTGTCCAGGAACGAACGCATCGCGCGGCGGCTCGTGAGGCGGACGACCTGCGTGGTCGAGGGGAGCGCCCCGAGCTGGCGCAGGATCTCTGGCCGGCGCGTCCGCGGGTAGCTCCAGATCCACTGGAGGAACGCGGGGTCGAGCTTCTCCGGGTTGCCCTCGGCCATGTCCGGGCGTGGGGTGCGGCGGTGGCGAAACGACCGCCAGATCACGCTGAGGAGGCAGATGACGCGCGGCAGGTCGAGGAAGACAACCGTGTCGGCGCGCTCGAAGCGGATGGGCATCGTGCCGCCGTAGTTGCCGTCGATGATCCAGCGGTCGGCGGCCGCGAGCTCCCGGACCCGAGCCGCCCACGGCTCATCCTCCATCGCGACCCAGCCAGGACTCCAGAAGTGGCGGTCGAGATGGACGACCGGCAGCCCGGTCCGCCTCCCGAGCTCGATCGAGAACACCGACTTCCCTGCCCCGCCGCTGCCGATCACGGCTACGCGATTCACGCCTGCGATGCGGCGCCGAGGTCGCCGCCACACGCCGCGACGAAACGGTCGAACACCGCCAGTGCGTCGAGGGGGCCGGGCGCGCCTTCGGGGTGGTACTGGACCGTCTCGATCGGCTTCTCGACGTGGCGCAGGCCCTCGACCGACCCGTCGTTGAGGTTGACCTGGCTCACGCGGAATCCGCCGTCGCGCGGCAGCGTCTCGCCCACGACCTGGACCTCGTGGTTCTGCGCGGTCACCTGCACGAAGCCCGTATCGAGGTCCCGAACGGGGTGGTTCGCGCCGTGGTGGCCGAAGCGCAGCCGGCGCGTGTCGGCACCCGCAGCCCGCCCGATGATCTGGTGGCCGAGGCAGATCCCGAGCAGCGGCCGGCCGTCCCGGATGACCTCTCGCGCAAGTGCCACGGGACCGTCGAGCCGTACCGGATCGCCCGGTCCGGGGGACAGCACGACGCCCGCGACGTCGCCGGCAAGCACATCGGCCGCGCTCGCCGTGTGCGGATGGACGCGCACGCGGACGCCCCGCCGTCGCAGGCTCCGAACGATGTTCGCCTTGAGCCCGTAGTCGACGATCGCGACGAGCGGTCCATCGTCGGCCAGCCCATCCGTGGCCGCGTTCACCTCGCTCACGGCAGCCGGCGAGACCTCCGCGACGAAGTCCTGGTCCTCCCAGCGCGGCACGGCACGCGCGCGCTCGACGGCGATCGATCGATCGAGACCGTGGCCATCGGCGGGCTCCAGGATCAACCCGCGCAGCGAGCCGTTCGACCGCAGGTGCCGCGCCAAGGCTCGCGTATCGACCCCCGCGATCGCCGGGATCCCGCTGTCGCGAAGCAGCCGCGCCAGCTGCTGCGCATCCTCGAGAACCGCGGCCGTGGCATTCGCCACGATCAGCCCGCGCAGCCACGGCCGGCCGGACTGGTCGTCGGCGAGCAGGCGCCCGTAGTTACCGATCAGCGGATACGTCATCACCACGACCTGGCCCGCGTAGGACGGGTCGGTGCAGACCTCCTGGTAGCCGGTCTGGCTCGTGTTGACGACGAGGTCGCCGCCGCGGGCCACCGGCGAGCCGAACGCGATGCCCGGAAAGACGGTGCCGTCCTCGAGGGCCAGCAGGGCCGGCCCGTGATCGCCGATCCGCGGGTCGACGATGGCGCTGGAACGGGGCGATGGAGGCGACGGCGGCGCGTTCGGGGCGAGCGCGGACAGGGCCATCGAGCCTCCTTCCCGGCCTCACGGAACCGGTTCGCCGGCCTCACAGGACCGGCTTCAAGGGTCGCGACCGAGCGTAGCAAAGCCGTCGAGCCGCTACCGTCCCACCATGCCGAACGCCGTCGTTCAGCTTTCCCTCCAGCGCGCCCGCGAGATCGCGGTGATGGCGCAGCAGCTGGACGCGCACCGGCCGAAAAGCGTCCTCGAGGTCGTCCGGCACCAGGGCTTCCTGCAGCTCGACCCGACCGCCGCCGTCGCGCCGACCCAGCACCTCGTGGCCTGGGCGCGCCTCGGCCGCGAGTACGACCCCGCGGATCTCGCCAGGCTCCTCGCCGACAAGAAGGTGTTCGAGCACCGGGCGTACATCCACCCGATCGAGGACTACCCGCTGCTGCGGCCAGTGATGGAGACGTGGGTCGAGCGGATGGGCCGCTACGGCTCGCGCATCGCGAAGTGGATGGAGGACAACGCCGAGTTTCGCGCGCACGTTCTCGACACGCTGCGGGAGCGAGGGCCGATCCGGTCGCGAGACATCGAGGACAGGTCCGCCAGGGACTGGGCGTCCCGCGGCTGGACCAATGAGCGCAACACGATCCAGATGCTCGACTGGCTGTCCGCGATGGGCATCGTGGCGGTCGTCTCGCGGGCGGGCGCCGATCGCGTGTGGGACCTCGCCGAGCGCTGGCTGCCCATCGATGCACCTCGAATCTCGCTCCCGGATGCGCAGCGCGAGCTGGCCCGCCGCCGGCTCCGGCGCCAGGGCGTGATTCGCGTCGGCTCGGCGGAGGATGTCGGCGACCTGGGTCTCGAGGCCTCGATCGAGAGCGTCCGCGGGAAGTGGCGCGTCGAGCCCGACCTCCTCGATCGACCGTTCGAGGGCCGGACCGCCCTCCTCTCGCCCTTCGACCGCCTGGTCTACGACCGCAACGTCACGAAGGCGCTGTTCGACTTCGACTACAAGCTGGAGATCTACGTGCCCGTCGCGAAGCGCCGCTGGGGCTACTACGTGCTGCCGATCCTGCACGGCGAACGGCTCGTCGGGCGCGCGGACGCCAAGGCCGATCGACCGGCGGGCGTGCTGCGAGTCCCGGCCCTGCACCTCGAGCCCCACGCGTCCGATGCGGACCTCGCCGCCGCCCGAGCCGAGCTCGAGGAGCTCACCGCGTGGCTGGGCCTCACCGAGGTCGCGATCGATCGAGTGGTTCGCCCCGAGGCCGCCTGACCGCAACGGGGTTGCCGGCACGTGCCGGGCGATGAGGCACGCTCATGAACGCACGGGATTCGGGGGTTCTACTCGGTGCTCCGTGGGCCTCACTCATCGGCGGGCAGCATCGGTGGGCAGCAACGGCGGGCATCTGGCGGAGACATCGGGCGGGAGACACGGGCCGACTCATCGGCCGGGCCCAGCGCCTACCCTCCGAGCATGAGGACTTCGCGGAACCCCGACACCATCGCGGCGCCGGTCGGTCGATACGTCCATCAGATCGAGATCGAGAGCCCGCAGAAGCTCGTCTTCATATCCGGCCAGGTCGGCATACGGCCGGACGGCTCGGTCCCCGAGGACGCGGTCGAGCAGCTCGCCGTCGCCCTGGAGAACGTGCTCCGGAACATCGAGGCCGCCGGGATGGAGACATCCGACCTTGTGAAGATCACGACCTACGTCGTCGCCGGCTCGCAGCTGGACCCGGCACGGCGCCGGGCGGAGATGGAGCGCCTCCTCGGCGACCACGTCCCGACCAGCACCCTCGTCTTCGTGGCCGCCCTCGCCGCTCCCCAATACAAGGTCGAGATCGAGGGCGTCGCCGCGCGTTGAGGACCCGACGATTCTGAGCGCCGCCGGTCGCCCAGGCCCCGCCGCTCGCTGACCGACCCCGTCGCTCGCTCATGCCCCGCCGCTCGCTCATGCCCCGCCGACCGCTGCATGATCGCTCAGCGGTATGCATTGCCGGTGCCGGGGGCCGGTCGGCGTCGAATCAATATCCCTGACTGATGGAATCGGCGAATTGATCATCCAGCGCGATCAATTTGCCGCGAGAGGCGTTCACCCGACCGGAGTTGCTATCTGTGGACGATGGCCGGGTCCGCGAAGGCCCGGGCGATCAAGCCGCGACCGGCATCAGCTCGCGACCGCGATCACCTCGCGACGGTTGATCAGCTCGCGACGGTCGACCGCCCGATGACGCCCGCGCCGGCGGTCTTGTTCGTGCGCTCGTCGACGAGGATGAACGAGCCGGTCGAGCGGTTGTCCTGGTAGGGATCGACGAACAGCGGCTGCGTGACCCGCAGCTTCACCCGCCCGATCTCGTTCAACGCCAGCGACTCGACCCCTTCGTGCCGGTGGAGCGTGTTCACGTCGACCTGGTAGGAGATCTCGCGGACCAGCGCCCGTGCCCAGCGCGTCGTGTGCTTGATGGCGTACTTGCCGCCGACGGCCAGCGGCGCGGACTCGTCCATCCAGCAGACGGTGGCGTCGATCTCCTGCGCGATGATCGGCACGTTCTGCGGCCGGCAGAGCATGTCGCCCCGGCTGATGTCGATCTCGTCCTTCAAGGTGATCGTGACGGCCATCGGCGGGAACGCCTCCTCGACGGGCCCATCGGCGGTGTCGATCGAGGCGACCGTGGTCTCGAGCCCGGACGGCAGGGCCATGATCGGGTCTCCGGGCTTGATGACGCCGGACGCGACCACGCCCGCGTAGCCCCGGTAGTCCACCACGGAGTGCTTCTGGGGCCGGATGACGTACTGCACGGGAAACCGGACGTCCACCAGGTTCCGATCGGAGGCAACGTAGAGACGCTCCAGGTGGCGGAGCAGCGGCAGGCCGTCGTACCAGGGCATCCGCTCGGATTGGTTGACGACGTTGTCGCCGTGCAGCGCGGACACGGGGATGAACGTCATGTCGCGAACGCGCAGGCGCGAGGCGAACTCGGTGAACTCCTCGCGGATGGCCTCGAACGCGTCCTCCGACCAGTCCACCAGGTCCATCTTGTTGACGCACAGCACGAGGTGCGGCACGCCCAGGAGGGTCGAGAGGAAGGCGTGGCGGCGGCTCTGCTCCGTGATGCCCTTGCGCGCATCGAGCAGCAGCACCGCGACGTCGGCCGTGGAGGCGCCGGTGACCATGTTCCGCGTGTACTGGATGTGCCCAGGCGTGTCCGCGATGATGAAGCGCCGGCGCGGCGTGGCGAAGTAGCGGTACGCGACGTCGATCGTGATCCCCTGCTCGCGCTCGGCGCGCAGGCCGTCGGTCAGGAGCGCCAGGTCGGTGTAATCGTGACCGCGCTCCTTCGAGACGCGCTCGACGGACGCCAGCTGATCGATGAACAGCGTCTTCGAGTCGTACAGCAGCCGCCCGATGAGGGTCGACTTGCCGTCATCGACCGACCCGGCCGTCGCGAATCGCAGGAGATCGGCGCGGTCCTTCCGCGCCGGCGCCTTGACAGCCATCAGTCGCTCGGCGGCCACTAGAAGTAGCCCTCGCGCTTGCGATCTTCCATGGACGTCTCGGAGGTCCGGTCGTCGCCGCGCGTGGCGCCGCGCTCCGTGATCCGTGCCGCGGCCACCTCGTCGACGATCTTCTCGAGCGTGTCCGCCGTCGACTCCACCGCCGCCGTCAGGTTCGCGTCGCCGATCGTCCGGTAGCGCACGGAAAGTCGCTCGGTCGGCTCGCCGTCCTTGGCCGGCGTGAACTCGTTGACCATGTAGACCATGTCGCCGCGGCGCACGACCTCGCGCTCGGCGGCGAAGTAGAGCGGGGCGATCCCCACGTTGTCCGCGGCGATGTAGGACCAGATGTCGAGCTCGGTCCAGTTGGACAGCGGGAAGACCCGGATCGACTGTCCGGGCTGGACCCGGCCGTTGTACAGCGACCACAGCTCCGGGCGCTGGTTCTTGGGGTCCCACTGCCCGAACTCGTCCCGGAAGGAGAACACCCGCTCCTTGGCCCGCGCCTTCTCCTCGTCGCGGCGCGCGCCGCCGAAGAGCGCGTCGAACCCGTGCTGCTCGACCGCCTCCAGCAGCACGGGCGTCTGGATCCGGTTGCGCGAGCCGTTGGGCTCCTCGTGGACGAGCCCCCGCTCGATCGCCTCCGGCACGGACGCCACGATCAGCTTGAGCCCGAGATCCGCCACCCACTGGTCGCGGTACTCGAGCACCTCGGTGAAGTTGAGACCCGTGTCGACGTGCATGATCGGGAACGGGATCGGCGCCGGCGCGAACGCCTTCTTCGCGAGGGCCAGCATCACGGTCGAGTCCTTGCCGCCGGAGAAGAGCAGGCACGGACGGCGCATCTCCGCCGCGACCTCGCGGAAGATGAAGATGCTCTCCGCCTCGAGGGCGCGAAGGTGCGGCAGGACGTGCGACTTCACGGGTCGGGGTCGGCCTCGGGATGCTGGGGGTGGGCTGTCGCCCGATATCATCGCCGAGTGACGCTCGATCTGCCGCTGGCGTTCGGCGGCCTCCTCGTCGGCGTCATCGTCGGGCTGACGGGCATGGGCGGCGGTGCGCTCATGACGCCGATGCTGGTGTTCTTTTTCGGGGCGGACCCGCTGACGGCGATTTCGTCGGATCTCGTCGCGAGCTTCGTGATGAAGCCCGCCGGTGCGCTCGTCCACCTGCGCGCGAAGACCGTCCACCTCGGGCTCGTGAAGCTGCTCTGCCTCGGCTCGGTTCCGGCGGCGTTCATCGGCGCCTGGCTGGTCAGCGTGCAGCCGCGCGGCGAGGACCTGGACGCCCTCCTCAAGCTCCTGCTGGGGCTCGCGCTGCTCCTCGCGGCCGCCGGGCTCGTCATCAGGGCGCTCTTCCAGATGTGGCAGAACGCGCTGCCGCTCGGCGAGGGCGCGGTCAAGCCGTCGCGTCCGTCCGTCGTCCTCCGCCCCATTCCGACCCTCATCCTCGGCACCATCGCCGGGTTCATCGTCGGCATCACCTCGGTCGGCTCCGGCTCGATCATCATCGTCGCGCTGCTGCTCATCTACCCGGGCCTGAAGGCGTCTTCGCTCGTCGGGACGGACCTCACGCAGGCGATCCCGCTCGTCGGTGCGGCGGCGCTGGGACACCTGCTGTTCGGCCAATTCGACGCGACGATCACGGCCTCGCTCCTGCTCGGCGCGATTCCCGGCGCGTTCATCGGCGCACAGATCTCCAGCCGGGCGCCCGGCGGCGTGATTCGACGCGCGCTGGCCGTGCTGCTGCTCGCCTCCGGGCTGCGACTGGTGGGACTCTCGACGGAGCTGGTGCTCCTCGTCGCGATCCTTGCGCTGCTCCTCGGCAGCTTCGGCTGGGTCGCGATCCGGCGCATCGTGAAGCGGCGCCGAGCCGTGGCTGCGTCGGCTCCGGCAGTCGCGGACGACGGCACCGCGGATCCGCTCACTCCATCGAACGCGCCGGGCACCGGCCCGGTGATCTACCTCACGGGGCTCTCCGGCTCCGGAAAGTCCACGATCGCGGAGGCGCTCGCCGCGGATCTCCGCGCCGCCGGCGAGACGGTCGAGATCGTCGACGGCGACGTCCTGCGCGATCGAGACCCGACCCCGCTGGGCTTCGACCGCGCCTCGCGCGAGATCCAGATGCGCCGCGCCGCCGAGCTCGCGGCCGAGCTGGCCACCCGGGGCAGGACCGTGATCTCCGCGCTGATCTCGCCGTTCGAGGCTGCCCGCACGGACGCTCGCGCCGTCATCGAGGGAGCAAACGCGCCGTACTTCCTGGTCTTCGTCGACACGCCGCTGGAGGTCGCGGAGGCCCGCGACCCCAAGGGCCACTACCGCCGCTACCGGGCGGGCGAGATCAGCGACATGACCGGGATCGATTCACCATATGAGGCCCCGACGGACGCCGACCTCGTGATCGACACCACCACCACGGCCGTCCCCGACGCCGTCGCAGCGATCCGCCGGCTCGTCAGGAGCGGCGAACCAGGCGGCTGATCCTCCCGAGGAACGCGGCGCGCAGCCGCCGGAACAGGACCAGCCCGAGCTGGATCGTGGAGACGCGGAAGAGCTCGGCGGGCTCGGCGATGGGACGCGGCGGATCCGGGCGGCCGGCGGCGGCCTCCTCGTCGCCGGGATCGGGCTTCGGCGTCGCCGTCCCGCGGGCGAGGCCGCTCGCGATGAGCACCCCCATCGCCGCGGAGGCGGCCACGTCCGGCGAGACCCGCACCGCGACCGGCTCGTCCGTCCGCGTCGTCGCGACCTTCCTGAGCGGCTCCAGGTCACCCACGATCCGCACGCCGGACCGGCCGATGGCATCGACCATCTCGGCCGCGATCGCCGCAACCGGCTGGACCGCCCACGGTGGCAGCTCGACCCTGCCCTCGTCCGAGCCGGGCGTCCGGCGCTCCATGAGCTGCGCGGCTCCCGTGCGCATCACGCGCTGGTACAGCACGGCGGGCAGCCGGGCTTCCTTGAAGGCGACGTTGAAGGCCCGGATGACCTCGATCTCGGACAGCGTCATGGAGCGGTTGGAGAGCTCCGGGTCGGGCACGAGCGTGCCCTCGGACAGGCCGGTCAGCCCTTCGAACGCCCGGTACGCCAGGCCGTGATCTCGATCGTCGAGGACGATCGCCGTGATCCGATCGGGGCCTACGACGTCCGCCCAGCGAGCGATCAGCTCGTCGTGGCGGTGCCGGAACCAGAACGTCGGCGTGACGGTCCCGCGGGGCTTGTTGAGCAGGGCGTCGAGCCACGTGTCGAACGGCTCGACGAGCCGGTTCTGGACGTACTGCTGCCACTGCGACGGGATGACCTTCGCCAGCGGCCGCAGGGTCACGGCGATGCGCACCTGCTCGCCGCCGAGGTCCTCGACGACCCGGCGGATGGCGTCCGGCTCGGCGTCAGAGAACGACTCGCTGCTCAGCACGACCTGCCGAGCCCTGGAGCCTCGAATCTCGCCCACGAGCTGCCGCCACACGGCCTGGTTCGGCGGCTTGCGATCCTTCGACCAGGGCGAGGGCTTCCCGATCCCCGCCATCACGGCCGTCATCGGCTGCCGCCCGTACCCCGCGTAGTGCACGCCCTGCGGCTCGGCCTTCTGCCGCGCCAGGTGGAAGGCCGCCTGGATCGCCGTCGTGCCGGTCTTGTACGGCCCAATGTGCACGAGCCGGGTCCCGTCCGGCAGCGCCTCAGCTGTCATCTCGTCCCGAATTGTCGCCGCTCAGGGCACCTCTCGCCGCCCGCCTCCGGCCGGTCATCCGCGAGATGCTCGGGCCTCACGCGTGATGGCACCCGCGTAGAGTTCGAGCATGCGGCGATCACGGGACACGCAGCCGTCCACTCGAGCTGTCGGAAGACAAGCGGACCACGGAGACCGGCTTCGCGCCGTCGTGGTGGCAAGAGGGCGTCCATGACACCGCGGACCGTTGCGATCGTGCAGGCGCGGATGGGCAGCACGCGGCTGCCGGGCAAGGTTCTGCTGCCGCTGCTCGGGGAGCCGATCCTGACGCGAGTCGTCCGCCGGGCGGCTCGCGCCGAGACGGTCGATGACGTCGTCGTGGCCACCTCGACGGCGGGAGCGGACGATCTGATCCTCGACCTTGCACGCGGCGAGGGCTGGAGCATCGCGCGCGGCAGCGAGGTGGACCTCCTCGACCGCTACGTGGCCGCGGCACGCGAGCACGAGGCGGACGTCGTGGTCCGGATCACGTCCGACTGTCCGCTGATCGACCCCGAGCTCGTGGACGAGACGGTCAGGGCGTTCCGCGCCGGCGCGGTCGACTACGCCAGCAACGCGCTGGAGCCGCGGACCTGGCCGCGCGGGCTCGACGTGGAGGTCATGCGCCGCGACGCGCTGGAGACGGCCTGGCGCGAGGACCGCGACCCGGCTTGGCGCGAGCACGCGACGCCATACCTGTACCGCCATCCGGAACGGTTCAGGCTGCTGCGGGTTCCCGCTCCGAAGGACCTCTCCGGCCACCGCTGGTGTGTCGACACGCCGGAGGACTACGAGCTCGTGGGGCGGCTGTACGGGGAGCTCGGCACGGACCTGTTCGGGTGGCGCGATGCGCTGGCGGTCGCCGAGGCACACCCGGAGTGGGCGCACCTCAACCGGCACGTCGAGCAAAAGGCCGTCCCATCGGCGTGACCGAGACCCTGCCGCACCTCGTGGTGCGCGCGGACGCGGGCAGCGCCATCGGCACGGGCCACGCCATGCGGCTGCTCGCCCTGACGCAGGCCTGGCGCGACGCGGGCGGCGCGGCGACGCTGCTGACGGCCGGCTCGCCCGAGTGGATCCTCGAGCGGTACGAGCGCGAGGGCGCGACGGCGCAACGCCTGGACGACCTCGACGAAGCCGCCGACGCGGCGGCCCTGGTCGCGGCCACGCGCGCCCACGAGGCGGCCGTCGCGGTCGTGGACGGACCCCGATTCGACGAGCGATACCTCGACGCGCTCGAGCCGATCCGCGATCGAACGCTGGCCGTCGATGACATGGCCGCGCTCCCCCGCTACCCCGTCGCGGTCGTCGTCAACCAGAACGCCCACGCCGACCGGGCCCGGTATCCACAGGAGTCGATGGCTCGCTTCCTCCTGGGCCTCGACTACGTCCTGCTGCGGCGCGAGTTTCACGAGGCGCCTCCGCGCCGAAACGTGGCGGAACGTGGGCGCAGGGTCCTCGTGACGTTCGGTGGTGCGGACCCGACGGGCATGACGATGCGGGCGCTGGAGGCCCTGGGCGTCGTCGCACGCAGCCGCGGCGACCTCGAGGTCGTGGTGGTCGTCGGACCCGCCAATCCGGCCGCCGAGGAGATCGCCGGCGCCGTCCGATCGGCACCGTTCACCGCTAGACTCGATCGCAGCGTGCAGGACATGACGAGCCGGATCGCCTGGGCCGATCTTGCGCTCGTGTCGGCGGGTTCGACGGTCTGGGAGCTGGCGCGCATGGGCTGCCCCGCGCTCGTCGTCGAGACCGCGCCCGCCGAGCCCCATCTGGCCGCCGGGCTGGGACGCCTGGGGCTGTTCGACCGGCTCGGGCCGGCCGACGGCATCACGACGATGGGCCTCGCCGGTGCGATCACGGCTCGCCTGGACGACACCTCGTGGCGCGCGGCGATGGCCGCGCTGGGACCGTCGCTGGTCGACGGTCGGGGTGCGGCGCGGGTCGCCGGCGAGCTCCGGGCGCTCCTGCCATGAGCCAGCGCGTCCTGGTCAGCGGCGGCGCGGGCGTCATCGCCCGCGAGCTGCTGGAGCTCCTCTCGGCCCGGGGTGCGAGCGTGCTGTCGGTCGATCGCCTGCCACTTCCCGGTGCGGCCCCGCCCGGCGTCGAGCACCTGCGGGGCGATCTGGCGGAGATGGACCTCGCGCCCCTCGCGGCGTTCCGGCCGGAGGTCGTCTACCACCTCGCGGCAACCTTCGAGCGGTCGATCGAGTCGCCGGAGTTCTGGGACCAGGGCTGGGCTGACAACGTCGTCGTGACGCACCGGCTGATCGATGCCGCGGCGACCATGCCCGACCTGGGAGCCTTCGTGTTCGCGTCGAGCTATCTCGTCTACCGCACGGCGCAATACCTCTCGGATGCCCCCCGCGATGCGGCGGTCGCGCTGGGCGAGGATGCCTCGATCCTGCCGCGAAACCTGTGTGGCGCCGCCAAGCTCTACGCCGAGGCCGAGCTGGCGTTCGCGCGGAGCGTCCAGTCGCGTTGGTTCAGGACCGTCTCGGCGCGCATCTTCCGCGTGTATGGTCGCGGCTCCCGCGACGTCGTGTCCCGCTGGGTCCGGGCGGCGCTGCGCGACGAGCCGATCGACCTCTATCACGGCCGCAACCGCTTCGATTACGTCTTCAGCCGCGACGTGGCCGAGGGCCTCATCCGCCTGGCAGACGCCCGGGACGCGGAGGGGCCGGTCAACCTCGCCACGGGACGTGCGCGCGAGGTCCGCGAGGTGCTCCAGGTGATCCAGCAGGCCACCGGCGCCTCACTCGACGTGCGCGAGGCGGACGTCGATGAGCCGTACGAGGCCAGCCAGGCGGACACCCGCCGGCTGCGCGACATGACCGGTTGGCAGCCCACGACCACGCTGGAGAGCGGCGTCGCCACGCTCGTCGCCCACGAGCGCGAGGCGGCTGGTGTCGGGTAGCGCCGAAGCCGCGGCGCCGGCGACAGATGTCCGGATCGTCGTCGACCCCCGGGGCTACCGGCGGGTCGACCCGCTGCCCGAGGACGAGGCGATGGCGCAGTTCTACGAAAGTCGCTACCGCGACGCGCTGGATGCCCGTGGTCGCGCGCCGGACCTGACCCGCCTGCTGCGAGACGATGCCGACGCGGAGCGGGAGCGAGCGTGGCTCGCGATGACGGTCCATGCGGACGTCCTCGTGGCGATCGACGGTGGCGCCGCCGAGGGCGCGCCGCTGCGGGTCCTGGACGTCGGCGCCGGGACCGGCGATCTCGTGGGGTTCCTGGCGGGGGCGGGCTGGGAGGCCTTCGGTGTCGAGCCGTCGCAGGCGATCGCCGAGGTGGGCCGGGAGCGCGGGCTGAGCATCGAGGCGACAACCGCGCGGAGCTACATCGACGCCTGGCGGGTGCGCGGGGGCGAGGCCTTCGGCGCGGTGACCCTCATGAACGTGCTCGAGCACGTGCCCGACCCCGTCGGCCTGCTGGAAAGCGTGGCGGCGCTGCTGGCGCCGGGCGGCCGCGTCGTGGTCCGCGTGCCGAACGACTTCAGCGCGCTGCAGGCAGCGGCCCGCCGGCTCATCCCGCGCGACTGGTGGGTCATGGTCCCGGACCACCTGAACTACTTCGACCACGCGTCGATCGCCGCGGTCATCGAGCGCGTGGGGCTGGAGGTGGTCGACCGTACCGCCGACTTCCCGATGGAGCTGTTCCTGTTGATGGGCGACGACTACACGTCAAATCCGGCCGTGGGAAAGGCCTGCCACGAGCGGCGGCGGCGGCTGGAGCTGGCCCTCGACCCGGCGACGCGGCGGTCCATCGGTCGGGCGTGGGCAGCGGCGGGCATCGGCCGCAACGCCTTCGTGACCGCCCGGCGGCCGGCGTGACCTGCATGACGGCATGAGCGGCATAACCGGCATGACCGCCAGGCCCAACGTCCTGGTGACGAGCGCGTCGCGCAAGGTGCTGCTGGTGCGCGCCTTCCGCGAGGCGCTGGGTCGGCTGGGTGGGGGTCGCGTCGTCGCCGCAGATGTCAGCCCACTGTCCGCGGCCCTGTTCGAAGCGGACGAGGGCCGCCTCGTCCCGCGGTCGGACGATCCCGCGTTCCTCGGCGCCATCGAGCGGCTCTGCGAAGAACAGGCCGTCGGGCTGATCGTGCCGACGCGGGACGAGGAGCTGCCGGTCTTCGCCGCCGCCCATGACCGGTTCCGCGCGCTGGGCATCGTGGTCCTCGTCTCGCCGCTGGAGGCCGTCGCGGCCTGCCAGGACAAGCGCCGCTTCAGCGACGCGGTCATGGCGGCGGGGCTGGACGCGCCGCGAACGTACGACGAGGTGGACGCGCCGCTTCCGGCGTTCGTGAAGCCGCGGGTCGGCAAGGGCGGCCGCGGGGCGACGGTCGTCCGGACCCGCGCGGAGTTGCTGGCGGCCCTGGCGGCGATCGATGGCGAGGCGATCGTCCAGGAGCTGGTCGAGGCGCCGGAGCACACCGTGGACGTCTTCCTCGACCTCGACTGCCGGCCGATCACCTGCGTGCCCCGCGAGCGCGTCGCGGTGGTCGCCGGCGAGTCGGTCGTGTCGCGGACCGTCCGCGATCCGGAGCTCGTCGAGCAGTCGCTGCGGTTGTGCGAGGCCATCGGGCTCCGCGGTCACGTCACCGTCCAGGCCTTCAGGTCCGCGGACCGGATCGCCTTCATCGAGATCAACCCGCGCTACGGCGGGGCCGCGAACCTGTCGTTCGCCGCGGGCGCGCACACGCCGGAGCTGGCCATCCGCATGGCGCGCGGGGAGCGACTGGAGCCGAGCCTCGGGGCGTACGACGCGGGGCTCGTCATGCTGCGCCACGCCGATGACCGGATCGTCCGCGACGCGGACCTGTCCTTCGCCGTAGCTCGCCCGTGACCCTTCGGGCGGTCCTCTTCGACCTGGACGACACGCTCTATCCGGAGCGGCAGTTCGTCGATGGCGGCTTCGCGGCCGTCGCGGGGTTCCTCGAGCCGCAGCTCAACGTGAGCGCCGAGGCGCTCGGGTCCAGGCTGCTGGAGCTCCATGACCGCGACGGGCGCGGGCGCCTGTTCGACGCGCTGCTGGCCGAGCACCTTCCCGCCGTCGAGCCACCGCTCCTGCTCGCCTGCGTCCTCGTCTACCGCACGCACACTCCCAACCTCGAGCCGTTCGACGACGTCGTCGAGACGCTCACCGAGCTGCGTGCCGGCGGATTGCGGACCGGCCTGGTGTCCGATGGCATGGCCTCCGTCCAGCGACGCAAGCTCGACGCGCTGCCCGCGGTTGCCCGGCTGCTGGACCAGGTGGTCATGACGGACGAGCTGGGGGCGGAGCACTGGAAGCCCTCGCCGCTTCCGTTCCGGGTGGCGGCCCGCCTGCTCGAGGTGGAGCCGGGTGCCGCGGCCTATGTCGCGAACGACCCTCGCAAGGACTTCGTCGGTGCGCGAACGGCGGGGCTCCGGACGATCCGCGTCGGACGGCTTCCCGACGAGGGTGGTGGCACCATGCCCTCATTCGAGTGCGCGGACGATGCCGATGAGGTCGTCGCTCGCTTCGCCGATCTCCCGGAGGCGCTCTGGAGGTGATTGCCTCGGTGTCCGAGTTCGCCATCAACGGTCGCGCCATCGGGCCGGGCCGGCCCGTTTACGTCATCGCCGAGGTCTCCGCCAACCACGACCAGTCGTACGAGACGGCGCTGGCGATCCTGCGCGGCGCGGCGGAGGCCGGGGCGGATGCGATCAAGCTCCAGACCTACACCCCGGACACGATCACGATCCGCAGCGATGCTCCGCCGTTCCGCCACGCCCCAGGCTCCCTGTGGGAGGGCACGACGCTCCACGACCTGTACCAGGGCGCCCACATGCCGTGGGACTGGCAGCCGGGCCTGTTCGACGCGGCGCGCGAGCTCGGCGTCGACGCCTTCTCGTCGCCGTTCGATCCGACGGCGGTCGAGTTCCTGGTCGGCCTCAACGTCCCCGCCTTCAAGGTCGCCTCGTTCGAGCTCGTGGACCTGCCGCTGATCCGCCAGATCGCCCGAACCGGACGGCCGATGATCGTGTCGACAGGCATGGCCACCGAGGCGGAGGTCGACGAGGCGGTGACCACCGCGCGCGAGGCGGGGGCCACGCAGCTTGCCCTCCTCAAGTGCACGTCCGCCTACCCGTCGCCGCCGGAGTCGGTCAACCTGCGCACCATCCCGTGGATGGTCGAGCGGTGGGGCGTTCCCGTGGGGCTTTCGGACCACACCGTCGGCCTCGTGGCGCCGGTCGTGGCGGTGTCGCTCGGTGCCTGCATCGTCGAGAAGCACGTGACGCTGTCGCACGACAACGCGACGCCCGACGGCGCGTTCTCGCTGGACCTCGACGAGTTCCGCCAGATGGTCGACGCGATCCGCACCGCGGAGGCCGTGCTCGGCGGGGTCCACCTGGCGCCGCAGGAGGACGAGGAGGACAGCCGGCGCTTCCGGCGCTCGCTGTTCGTCGTCGAGGACGTCCGAACGGGCGATCCGCTGACAGCGGCCAACGTGCGTTCGATCCGGCCGGCTGCCGGACTGCACACCCGGGAGTACGAGCGGGTCCTCGGCAGGCGGGCCGCCACGGATATCAAGCGCGGCACGCCGCTGTCGTGGGACCTCATCGCCGACGAGTGACGTCCGGTGGGATGAGTGGTGAGCCTGGAAGGACTTGAACCTTCAACCCGCTGATTAAGAGTCAGCTGCTCTGCCATTGAGCTACAGGCCCAGGCCGGGGAGGATACCCCAAGTTGCCCCGGGATCGGGCGCGACGGGCCAGGCGCGACCGGTCAGGCGCGACCGTGCAGCACGATCCGCTGGCCGTTCGTGGCGCCGGCCTCCGGGGAGCACAGCCAGAGCATCGCGGCGGCGATCTCGTCCGGGCGGGTTTCGGTCGGCTTCGCTTCGCCGATGGAGCGGACGACGACCACGTTCGCGGTGGCCGTCGTGCCCGCAAGGTCGCGGGAGACGGAGATCGTCAGGGCCTCGGCAGCGGCTTTCGAGGCGGCGTAGGCGGCGTGCTTCGGCGTCGGGGCGGAGGCCACGAACGTCGACATCATGACGATCCGGCCGTGCTCCGCCGCGACGATGTCCGGGAGGAAGGCGCGGATGGCGCGTGCCGTCGTCCAGAGGTTCAGCTCGACCTGGCCGGCCAGCTCGTCGTCGTCCGTCTCGATGAAAGGCTTGCCGCCCGCGTAGCCGCCGACGAGGTGGAGCAGCACGCTGGGCGGGCCCAGCTGCTCGCGCACCGTCGCAGCGGCCTCCCGGGCCGACGCCGCGTCCGAGAGATCGACCGGCACCGCGCGGTGGCGCCTGGTCGCGCCGGGCAGCGACATCACGACGCCGATGCACGCGTCCTCGTCGCGCGCGAGCAGCGCACAGCGCGCGCCTGCTTCCGCGAAGCGCCGCGCCACGACAGGCCCGAGGTCGCCGGTCGCGCCCGTGATCACCACGATGCGATCCGCCATCGATCCGCCGCCTCGCTCGTCCGTCCTCATCGCCTTGCCAGCCTACGTCAGCTCGCCCGACACAAGGTCCATCAGCAGCCCGTCGTGGTACGTGCCGTCCGCGCCGCGCTCGTATTGGCGCATGACTCCCACCCGCTTGAACCCGACCTTCTCGTACGACCGGATCGCGCGCGCGTTCGACGTCGCCGGATCGATCGTCAGGCGGAAGTGGCCGCGGACGTCCATGAGGTAGTGCGCCAGCGTTCGAACGGCATCGGTCCCGAGGCCGCGGTTCTGGAATCGCGAGGACAGGATGACGTCGATCCCCGCGTGCCGGTAGTCCTCATCCTCCTCCTCCGCGGCCTGGATGGAGCCCGCGAGCTCGCCGTCGACCTCGATCGCCCAGACGGTCCAGTTGTGGTCGCCCGCAAGCAGCTCGTCCGCGGAGTGCTCCGCCCCGCGCGAGTCCCAGATCGCGACGACGCTCGGGTCGCGGAGGACTTCCAGGAGGGCCTCGCGATCGTCCGGCCGGATCGGCCGGAGGGTCACCTGCTCACCGATGAGCGTCGGCACGACCTCGCCATCGACGTTTCGAACGATGTTCGGGGCGTCCCGGCTCGATGGATCCGGGGTGATGGCCTTGTCCATCGCCAGCGCCTCGACCTCGTAGCCGACGCGCTCGTACAGGCGCTGCGCGCCGGGGTTGTGGACGTCGAGGTCGAGGACCATCCGCTCCGCCCCGTGCGACCGCGCCCAGTCCTCGGCGGCGGCCAGGAGGGCCGTGCCCACGCCCCGACCGCGCCACTCGCGCAGGACCGCCACGCCGAGATCCACCTTGACCCGCGGGATGCGCGCGCCGCGGAGGTCCCGTGGCCGCTTCAGCCACAGCTCGATCATCCCGACGACGCGCCCGTCGGCCGCGACCGCGACGATGCCCTCGCTTCGTGGCGACGCTCCGTGCCAGAAGCGCCTCGCGGCCGCCGATTCCTCCACGGACGTGGCCTGCCAGCGATCGGGATCGATGGTCGCGTGGTGAATCGCGCTGGAGTGCTGGATGACCACGAGCTCCGGCTCGTCCTCCGATGTCGCCGAACGGATCGTGAATGGGGCCGCGTCGGGCTGCCCATGGCCAGCGTCTGTCACTCCGGCACCAGCCCGCGCAGCTTCGCCGGCGCCGCGGAGCGCCAGGCGTCCCGAAGCAGCTTCTCCAGCAGCGGCCGGTCGATCCGCGCGAGGTCCACGTTGACCCACCCGAAGCGCCCGACGTACGCCGCCTTCGTGAACGTCTCGGCGTCGAGGTCGAGCAGGTCCGCCTGCTGGTCGAGCGTCGCCTTGACCGAGATCCGATCCGCGCCCTCGCCGCCGATCGCGAAGATCTTCCTGCGCACGCGGAACGTGATGTCGACGTCCCAGGTGACGATCTCCGCGACCTCCGGGAGCGCCATCGACAGCTCGCGGACGTCCTCGAACGTGGGCATCACGCCCGAGTCTATCGGCAGCCCCTCCGGTCGCCATTTCGGTCCTTTTGGGGGATGCCCGGAAGCAACGCGGC
This sequence comes from Candidatus Limnocylindrales bacterium, assembly GCA_035717865.1. Classification (GTDB taxonomy): domain Bacteria; phylum Chloroflexota; class Limnocylindria; order Limnocylindrales; family CSP1-4; genus UBA5189. The sequence goes on along the minus strand of DASTIE010000123.1, from coordinate 11,021 downwards.
TCGGCGACCCTCCCTGGCATGCCCGTTGCGCATCGCCGCACCCGGGGACTGGCCCTTGCGAGCGCGATGGCCTGGCTCCTCGGGCTGGCAGCTGGTCCCGCCGCCGCGGCCCCCGACTTTCCTGCCCGGGACGCGCGCTATCACACGTACACCGAGATGGTCGCCGAGGTCCATGAGCTCGCCGACGCGCACCCGGAGCTCGTCCAGCTGTTCTCCATCGGGAAGAGCGCGGGCGGCCGCGACATCTGGACGGCCAAGGTCAGCGACAACGTCGAGCTCGACGAGAGCGAGCCGGAGGTCCTGTTCGACGCCGTTCACCATGGCGACGAGCACCTGACCCTGGAGCAGGCCCTCTACCTGTTCGCAACCCTGGTCAATGACTACGACGCGGACGAGCAGGTCACCGCGCTGGTGGACAGCCGGGAGATCTGGATCGTCTTCATGGTCAACCCCGATGGCGCCGAGTACGACCTCGGCGGCGACCCCTACCGCGGCTGGCGCAAGAACCGCCAACCGCACCCGACGAGCACGTCCGTCGGGACGGATCTCAACAGGAACTACGACTACCGCTGGGGCTGCTGCGGCGGCTCCTCGGGCAACCCGGGATCCAGCACGTACCGCGGCTGGCGAGCGTTCTCGGCGCCGGAGGCCACCGCGCTCTCGCGGTTCGTGAACAGCCGGGTCATCGCCGGGCGGCAGCAGATCCGGACGCACATCACCCTCCACGCGAACGGCGAGCTGATCCTGTGGCCGTACGCCTACACGCGGACCAACGTGCCGCCGGACATGACCGTCGCGGACCGCGACGCGTTCGTGCGCATGGCAAGCGCCATGGCGGCGCGAAACGGCTACACGATCCGCCAGTCCGGCGACTGGTACATCAGCGACGGCGACGAGATCGATTGGATGTACGGTCGCCACCGCGTCTTCTCGTTCACACTCGAGCTGTATCCGCCGGAGGGCAGCAGCGGCCTCGGCGGGCACCACCCGCCCGACGAGGTGATCGCCGGGGAGACCGAGCGGAATCGCGCCGCGCTGCTGTACCTCATCGAGCTGGCCGACTGCCCGTACCGCGCGAGCCGGACCCAGGTCGCGAACTGCGGGCTGCTGTACGACGACTTCGAGATCAACCGCGGCTGGAAGCGGGACGCATTCGGCGAGGACACGGCCACGGGCGGCGCCTGGGGCCGCGGCGATCCCGTGGCCACCAGCTCCAAGGGGCCGAAGCAGCTCGGGACCGCGGTGTCCGGCTCGCGGGCCTTCGTGACCGGCCTGCCGGCCGGCAAGGCGCCGGGCTCGTACGACCTCGACGGCCGGACGTCCCTCGCGTCACGCGAGATCACGCTCCCGGAAGACGCCACGACCTACGGCGCGCTGACCTTCAGCTGGTACCTCGCGCACTCCGCGGCGTCGAGCTCCAGGGACTCGTTCCGGGTCTACGTCGTGAACACCGCAACGGGGACGAGGACGAAGGTCCTCGAGAAGCTCGGCCGGGCGGTCGACCTCGACGCGGCCTGGCGCGTGTCGTCCGTCTCGCTGAGCCGGTTCGCGGGCCAGACGATCCGCCTGCTCTTCGTGGCCACGGACGGCTCGCCGGGCAACCTCGTCGAGGCGGGCCTCGACGACGTCCGCATCCAGCGACCCGGCTGAGGGTCGCCAGGCGGCGACCCCGCGGCAGCGCCGGTCAGTCCGCGGTCAGCCCATCGACTCCTGGTTGTCGATCTGGGCACGCTGGAGGCGGCCGCTGAAGTCGACGTAGATCGACTTCCACTCCGTGTAGGAATCGAGGGCCGCGTGGCCGGCCTCGCGGTGGCCGTTGCCGGTCTCCTTCCAGCCGCCGAACGGCAGGTGCGTCTCGGCGCCCGTGGTCCCGGCGTTGACGTAGACGATGCCCGTCTCGAAGTCGCGCATCGCGCGGAACGCGGTGTTCGCGTCGCGCGTGTAGATCGACGACGACAGCCCGTAGCGCGTCTGGTTGAGCGCGGTCAAGGCCGACTGGTAGCCGTCGACCGGGATGACCGACAGGACCGGCCCGAAGATCTCCTCCTGCGCGATCCGTGCCATCGGCTCGACCCCGCGGAAGATCGTGGGGCTGAAGAAGTTGCCGTGCTCGAGGTCGCCGTCCGTCGCGCGCCCGCCGCCGAGGACGAGCTCGCCCTCGCCGCGCCCGACGTCGATGTACGCCCCGACCTTGTCGACCGCCGCCGGGTTGATGAGGGGCCCGACGTCGACCGTCTCGTCCAGCCCGGACCCGAGGCGTAGCTTCGCGGCCCTCGCCTCGAGCTTCTGGAGCAGCGGCTCGACCACCGCCTCCTCGACGATCACCCGCGAGCAGGCCGTGCAGCGCTGGCCCGTCGTGCCGAACGCGGACCACAGGATGCCCTCGGTCGCGAGGTCGAGATCGGCGTCCTTGAGCACGACGACGGCGTTCTTCCCGCCGAGCTCGAGCGAGACGCGCTTGAGGCGGCGCCCGGCGCGCTCGGCGATCGACTTGCCGGTCGAGGAATGGCCGGTGAAGGAGATGACCGGCACGTCCGGCGAGTCGACGATGGTGTCGCCCACGTCCGCGCCCGAGCCCGTCACGAGGTTCACGACGCCCGCCGGGAACCCGGACTCCTGCATGAGCTCCACGACGAGCGTCGCGCAGTGGGGCGTGTCGCTCGCGGGCTTGAAGACCACGGCGTTGCCGGTCACGAGCGCCGGCATCATCTTCCAGCACGGGATCGCGATCGGGAAGTTCCAGGGCGTGATGATGCCCGCGACCCCGATCGGCTGACGGATGCTCATCGCCCACTTGTCCGGCAGCTCCGAGGGCACCGTGTCGCCGAACATCCGGCGGCCCTCGCCGGCCATCAGGTAGGCGATGTCGATGCCTTCCTGGACGTCGCCCCTGGCCTCCGCGAGGACCTTGCCCATCTCCCGGGTCATCGCGCGGGCGAGCCTCTCCTTGTCCCGCGCCATGAGCTCGCCGAAGCGGTACAGGATTTCGCCACGCTTCGGCGCCGGCGTGGCCTTCCAGCGCGGGAGGGCCGTCTCGGCGGCGCGAATCGCCATCGCCGTGTCCGCGGCGCTGCCGGCTTGGAAGCGCCCGATCACGTCGCGCCGGTCCGCGGGGTTGCGGCTCTCGAAGGTCCCGCCGGAGACGGAGTCGACCCACTCGCCGGCGATGAACAGCTGGTGGGTCTCCGGGGCGTTCGGCAGCGCGCTCTTGGCCTTCTCGAGGATGTCCGTCATGGCGGCAGGATAGTCGCGGTCAGTGGAGATCGAGTCGACTGGTTCAGGCCAGCAGGGTGGAACCCTGGGCGACCGCGCGCCGTCGGGCGGGCAGCTGTTGGAGGATGGACGCATGTCGATGTCGAAGTGCCTGATCGGCGGCCTGCTCACCGCGCTGGTCTGCATCGGCTGCGCGCCGATCAGCCTCCGAACGCAGCCGGCGCCGATCAGCGCGTGCATGGACGCCCTCGCAACCGGCACGCTGGTGTCGAGCTCCTTGAGCGGCCTCGCGATCAAGGCCCCGGACGGAACCGTCGTCGAGGTTGAATGGCCGTTCGAATACACCGCCAGACGTGACATGACCGGCCTCGCGCTCATCGACAGCGCCGGCGTGCTGGTCGCCCATGAGGGCCAGGTCATCCAGATGGGCGGGGGCTCGGGCGCGGACAACGTCTTCCACGCCTGCCCCGGCTCGATCACCCTCGCCGAAGGGCTCCCGTCGCGGTGACGAGGGGAACGACCGGTCGCGGCGTCGTTCTTGCCCTGGTCATCGCCGTGAGCGCCGGCTGCGGGACCCCGGTCGCCCTGCGAACGGCACCCGCGGCCGTGGATGCATGCGACCAGGCGCTGATCGGCGGCGTGCTCGTGCCGAGCTCGCAGAGCGGCCTCGCCGTGCAACCGACCGCACGCAACCAAGAGATGGTCGAGGTGCTATGGCCGTTCGGCTACTCAGCCGTGCGCGACCTCGAGGGCGCCATGACGCTGCGGGATGCGTCCGGCAAGGAGATTGCCCGCGAGGGCGAGACGATCCTGATGGGTGGCGGCCTCGGCGCGAACGGCGTCTGGGCCGCGTGTGCCGGCACCGTGGAGAGCGCGCCCGGCATCTGAGCGGCTCGAGTTGGGCTAGCCCTTCGCACCTCTCGCAAAACGCCAGCGAGTCGCCGTGGGCATGTCGCGCCAGGCGATGACCGACTCCGGCGCGATTCGCCACGCGCTGCCCTGGTCCCAGCGTTCCGGCTCGGGCTCGTACTCGCCGTAGTCGCCGGCGTACTTGGCCTTCATCGTGGCGGCCAGCCGCCTCCGGAACTCCGGGTCGGGCTGGATCTTCTCGGCGATCCCGCGCACGATCAGGGCGTTGTTGATGCCATCGAGGTGGACGACGACGTTGCGGTTCGACGCGAGGTTGCGGTTCTTGCGCGTCAGCGGCGACCCGGTCTCGAGGAACAGGTCACCCTCGAACAAGGTCCCCCAGACCGGCACGACGTGCGGCCGGCCGTCGGGCATGACCGAGCCGATCCAGTACGCCTCGGCGGTCGTCAACCGTTCGATGACGTTCGACCACTCGATGAAGGTGCCACCGGTGCGTGGGACGCCGTAGCTCGGCGGCGGCCCGTCCGGCCGCTCGCGCGGCGGCTCAGTGGCGAACGGACCAGGCACGGATCAGGGAAGAGCCTGGTCGACGACGGGCGTGATCTCGGCGAGGCACGTCGCGGCGCCCGGCTTCAGGAAGGCGTTGAGGCTCGCCGCGTCATCGGCCTCGACCAGGAGGTACGTGGTGTGTTGCGGGAACGACAGCCAGAAGCCGCGGAGCGTCACGCCCGGGGCGTTCTCGTCGAACAGCGACCGCGATCCCCCCTTGCCGTACGGGCAGTCGGCAGGCGCGTGAGATTGCTCGATGTGGAACAGCATGGACGGGGGACCTCCTGGGATTGGTACAGGGAACGCGTCCAACCCTAGCCGCTCTCGTTGCGGATGGCCCACGGCTGGAGGATCGCGTAGGCCGCGTCGGTCCAGGGCGTCGGGATGCCCGTCTCGCGCCCGAGGCACCGCAACGTCCCCTGCAGCGCTTCGAGCTCCATCCGGTGGCCGATCATGAGGTCGTGGCGCAGGGAGGTGCCCTCGTCGTCCGCCTGCGCGAGCACGAGCCTGTGCTGGTGCTCGACCAGGTCGTCTGGCAGGGCCACGCCGAGCGCGCGCCCGACCTGCCATGCCTCGTCCATGATCGAGCGGAGCATCGCCGAAGCCGCTTCGGAGCCCCGGATGTCGCCCACGGTCAGCTGCGTCGCCGCGGTCACGGCCGAGAAGGCGACGAGCAGGACGTACTTCTCCCACTTGGTGCGGCGGATGTCGTCGGAGGCGCTCGCGTTGATGTCGCCGGCCCTGGCGACCTCGACGAACTGCTGGATGCGGGCGCTCGGCGGCCCGGATCGAAGCTCGCCCACGACGACCCGCGCGCGATTGCTGCGCACGACCCCCGGGGCTTCGATCGCCGACAGGATGTACGCCGCGCCGCCGGCGACGTGGTCCTCGCCGACCACCGCCGCGATGCGCGGCTCGTTGTCGATACCGTTCTGGAGCGAGATCACGACCGTCCCGTCGCGGATCAGGGGAGGCAGCCGAAGCGCGGCCGCCTCGGTGTCGTACGACTTGACGAGGAACAGCACGACATCGACGGGCCCGATGGAGCCAGGGTCGTCCGTCGCCTGGACCTCGACGGTCGAGCGCTCGCCGTCCGGCGTCACGATCGTGAGGCCGTGCTTTCGCATCGCCTCGAGGTGCGCGCCGCGTGCGATCAGGTGGACGTCGGCGCCGGCGATCGCCAGCCGCGACCCGAGGTATGCGCCGACCCCGCCGGCGCCCATGACCGCGACGCGGAGCGGCTGATCCGACAGGTCAGACGCGCTCGAATGCGGCCGCGACCGAACCGCCGCCGCCGAGGCAGAGGGTGGCGAGCCCGTAGCGGCCCTCGCGGCGGCGGAGCTCGTGCAGCAGGGTCGCGACGATGCGGGCGCCGCTCGCACCGATCGGATGGCCCAGCGCGATCGCGCCGCCATTGACGTTGACCTTGTCCCAGTCGAAGCCGAGCTCGCGCCCGTCGGCGAGCGTCTGGGCTGCGAAGGCCTCGTTGATCTCGATGAGGTCGAACTCGTCGATCGACATATCGACCTTCTCGAGGAGCCGCTTCACGCCCTGCACGGGCGCGAGGAACAGCCACTTCGGCGCGACCTCCGCCTGGGCGTAGCCGATCAGGCGGGCGAGGGGCTTCAGCCCATGCGCCTCGACGGCCCGCTCGCTGGCGACGACCGTCGCCGCGGCGCCGTCCGTGATGCCCGGCGCGTTCCCGGCCGTGACGGTGCCGCCCGTCGCGTCGCCGCGGTCCTCGCCGGCCGGTAGGTCGAACACGGGCTTGAGCTTCGCGAGCGCCTCCATGGAGGTGTCGCGCCGGGGGCTCTCGTCGGCCGCGACGACCGTCTCGCCGCTCTTGGTTTTAAGCGTGACGGGTGCCATCTCGGCGTCGAACCGGCCGGCGTCCTGGGCCGCCAGCGCGCGCTGGTGGCTCTGCAGCGAGAACGCGTCCTGGTCCTCGCGGGTGACGCTGTCCTTGATCGCCACGCGCTCGGCGTGGGTGCCCATGTGGCAGCCCTCGAGGTGGCACCACAGCCCGTCATGGACGGTGGAATCGAGGAGCTGGGCGTTGCCGAGCCGCAGACCGAAGCGCGCGCCCGGCACGAGGAAGGGCGCCTGGTTCATCGACTCCATGCCGCCCGCGACCACGATCTCGGCATCGCCGGCCTTGATCTCGGCGGCGGCGAGCATGATCGACTTCAGCCCGGAGCCACAGACGCGGTTGATGGTCGTCGCGGGAGTGGTGTCTGGAAGGCCCGCCTTGAGGAGGGCCTGGCGCGCCGGCGCCTGCCCGACGCCCGCCTGCAGCACCTGGCCCATGAGGACCTCGTCGACGACGGCCTCCGGTGGGAGCCCGCGCTCGACCGCTGCGCTGATGGCGACGGCGCCGAGCTGGACCGCGGGAACGGTGGACAGCGCTCCCCCGAACTTGCCGATCGGGGTTCTGGCGGCGCTGACGATGTAGACGTGCCCGTTCGGGCCGGGATTTGGAGAGCTCACGCGTCGAATCTACATCCGGAGCCGTTTCCGGCCCCTGTCGGGTCTCGCCGGGCGCTGTCAGCCGGGGCCTTCGCCGCGGTCCTCGGCGAGGCCCAGGATGTTGCCCTCGGAGTCGTGGAACCAGGCGTTGGCGTCGCCCGACTCGTCGGTCAGGATGCCGTCCACGGTCTTGCCCCACTCACCGAGGTCGTACTCGTCGAACACGACCCCACGCTCGCGGAGGCGCGCCACCTCCTCGCGAATCCCCTGCAGTCGCCACATCGCGACAGTGTTCTTCGCCGAGCCGGCGAACTCCGTGCGGTAAACGTTGAAGGCCGTTGAACCAGACGTGTAGTCCATCACTATGTCGCCGAACTCGGCGTTCGGCTGAAAGCCGAGCTTGTCCGCGTACCACGCCTTCGCTCGCCCGAGGTCCGAGGCCGCGAGCATCACGCTGAGCGTGTGCCCCGAGCCCTGTCCCTGCGGCGCCTGGAGCACCCCCACGATGTTGCCGTCTGGATCCTTGAACCACGCGGTCTTGCCACCGACCGGGTCGGTCATGATCCCGTTCTCAGTCCTGAACTCGCCGAAGTCGTAGTCCTCGAACATCACGCCGCGGCCCTTCAGCTCTTCGACCACCCCGGCGAGGTCTTCGACATTCCAGTTCATGACGGTGTTCTTCGCCGTGCCTGCGAAGGGTGTGGTGAAAAGGGTGAACGAGGAATCGCCGATGTTGTAGACGAGGACGCCGGGAAACTCCATCACCGTCTCCCAGCCAAGCTTCGAGGCCCACCACTCGCGCGACCGATCAAGATCCGAGACGGCGAGGGAGGCGTGGATCGGGGCTGCGGCGATGTGCATCGACGGGTCCTCCGGGGCGGGCACGCAGCCTACGCCTCGACCGCCGAAGCCGCGCTGTTCGACGTCGACAGCGATGCCTGCGACGGCGGCGCCCGTGAGATCACCCCGCGGCGGACGCTCGCTTCAGCACCGCGTCCGCGACGATCACGCGGTGGATCTGGTTCGTGCCTTCGTAGATCTGGGCGCCCTTGGCGTCGCGCATCAGGCGCTCGATGCCGGTCTCGCGGGAGTAGCCGCTCCCCCCGAAGAGCTGGACCGCGTCCGTCGCGACCTTCATCGCGGTGTCGCTCGCGGTCCATTTCGCCAGCGACGAGGCCTCGCCGATCGGCTCGCCGCTGTCCTTCGCCCGTGCCGCCTCGTGGACGAGCGCCCGCGCCGCGGCGACCTCGCGCGCCATCTCCGCGAGCATGAACCGGAGGCCCTGCAGCTCCGACAGCGGCGCGCCGAACGCCTTCCGCTGCTGGAGGTACGCGGCGGACTGCTCCAGCGCGGACCGGGCGATGCCGACGCAGCCGGCGGCGATCGAGATCCGGCCCTCGGCCAGGCTGGAGAGCGCGATTCGGTATCCCCCGCCCTCCTCGCCCAGGCGGTTCTCGAGAGGCACCACGGCGCCGTCGAAGATCAGCTCCGACGCGGGACACGACCGGATCCCCATCTTCCTCTCGTGCGCGCCGAACCGGAACCCGTCGGTCCCCTTCTCGACCAGGAACGCGGTGATGCCCTTCGGGCCCTTCGATGGATCGACCGTCGCGAACACGAGGTAGCGATCCGCCTCGGGCGCATTCGAGATCCAGATCTTGGTGCCGGTGAGGCGGTACGAACCGTCATCGGCCCGCGCCGCGCGCGTTCGGAGCGCGGCCGCATCGGAACCGCCCGACGGCTCCGTCAGGCAGAACGCACCGAGCTTGTCGCCCGTGAGCATCGGCCCGAGCCAGCGCCGCATCTGCTCGTCCGTGCCGTAGTTCAGGACCGGGAACTGCGAGAGGAGATGCACCGACAGCGTCACCGCGGTGGCCATGTCGGCCGCGCCGAGCTCCTCCATCACGAGTGCCCAGCCGAGGTAGCTGAAGCCCCCTCCGCCGATCGACTCGGGCAGCGGCGCGCCCGCGAGCCCGAGCTCGCCCATGCGGGTGAAGATCGAGCGGTCGAAGCGCTCCTGCTCGTCGCGCTCGATCGCGCTGGGGGCGACCTCGCGCTGGGCGAACTCGCGTGCGGTGTCGCGGAGGAGCCGTTCCTCGGCCGTCAGGCCGCCCGCCTGGACCTCCGCCGCCGGCGCCGCCACGAGACCCTCGTCAGCTCCGGGGGTAGGTGTGGAACCCGCGCCCTGTCTTCTGCCCGAGGTGGCCCGCCTCGACGAGATCGACGAGCACCTTCGGCGGCGGGTAGTGCTCCTCGCCGATCCCTTCGTGCAGGACCTTCATGACGTTGAGGCACACGTCGAGGCCGATGAAGTCGGCCAGCTCGAGCGGGCCCATCGGGTGGTTGAGGCCGACCTTCGCCCCCGTGTCGATGTCGTCGGCCGTCGCGCTCCCCTCCTCGAGGATCCGCATCGCCTCGGCGAGCATCGGCATGAGGATGCGATTCACGATGAAGCCCGGGCGGTCGGCGGAGACGATGAGCTTCTTCCCGAGCTCGTCCGTCAGCTCGCGGATGGCGGCCTCCGTGGCGTCCGCGGTCGCGGAGCCCCGGATGAGCTCGACCAGCGGCATCACCGGGACGGGGCTGAAGAAGTGCATGCCCACGAACCGCGCTCGACGGTCTGGCGCGACGGCTTGCGCGAGCTCGTCGATCGAGATCGATGAGGTGTTCGAGGCGAAGAGCGTCGACTCGGGCGCACGCTCGTCGAGGTCGCGCCAGAGTGCCTGCTTCACCGCCGTGTCCTCGAACACGGCCTCGACGACGAGGTCGGCCGATCGAACGAGCTCGAGGTCGTCTGTCGCGAGGACCCGCCCGATGATCGCGTCGCGGTCGTTCGTGTCCAGCTTGCCCTTGGCGACCGCCCGATCGAGGTTGCCCGCGATGCGCTCGCGCCCCGCGGTCGCCCTCGCGAGGTCCGGTTCGTACAGCGTGACGTGCTTGCCGATCGCCGCGTGGACCTGGGCGATGCCGTGGCCCATGAGGCCCGCGCCGGCAACGAAGATCCGCTCGATCGACATCGGTCGCAGGGTAGCCGCGAGCGGTCAGGCGGGCGAGGCGGGCGACGCGACCTTCCCGGGCGCGGTCGCACCCGGCCGGCGCACCAGCAGGTACACCGCACCGATCGCGGCGATCACCGCCGAGACGAGGAACGTCGCGGGGTAATCGGTGACGGTCGCGATGAATCCGAGCACCGCCGGCGACAGCCCGAACGCCGCGTCCACGAACAACCCGGCGGTCCCGACCACGGAGCCGCGCTCGTCGGGCCGGACACCGACCACGGCCATCGCGAGGATCGCGGGCAGCGTGAACGCGACACCACCGGCGAAGATGACGGTCCCGACGAGGAGGCCCTCGCCAACGGGAATCACCTTGCCGACCGCGAGGCCGGAGACCACGAGGCCGACCGCCGAGGCGATCAGCGCGCCCCCGGTGAGCGTGCCCGCGCCCATGCGATCCGGCAGGCGCGCCCCGAGGAGGCGCAGCACGACCACCACGATCGCGAAGGCGCCGAGGTACGGTGCCGACGACCCGAGGTGCAGGTCCTCCGCCATCAGCGGCACGAACGTGAAGAACGGGCCCATCCCCCACACGCCGCAGAGCGCGAGCAGCCCGGGGACGACACCTCGTGGGTGGATGAGCGGATGCTTCGAGGGCGAGTCTCCGGGCGAGCCTTCCGGGCGCCTGCCGGGCGGCTCCTGCTCCGCGGCGCGGTGGAGCGTCTCCGGCACGATCCAGCTGAGTCCGACGGACGCGACGTACAGCGCGGCGGTCGCGATCCAGACGGTCGCGTAGCCCGATGCGTCGAGGAGCAGCTCACCCATGAGCGGCCCGACGGCGATGCCCAGGTAGAGCGACAGGGAGACGAGGCTGATCGCCTCGCCGCGGCGCGACTCGGGAGCGAGATCCGTCGCTGCCGCCAGGCC
>DASTIE010000122.1:0-12028 GCA_035717865.1 Candidatus Limnocylindrales bacterium | reverse complement strand
ACGAGCAGCTGCTCGAGGATCACCTTGCCGGCGGCAAGCGCCTCCGGGGAGGCCTCCGCGGCCTCCAGCTCCGCTCGCTCCGACGCGACGGAGCCACGGGCCGACATGACCTCGGCCTCCTCGCGCTCGGAGAGGTCGCTGCTGCCACGGCGGGGACGGTCGTCGTAGCGCCGCGGGCCGCGGTCACGGTCGCCGCCGCGGAAGCCGCCGCGGTCGCCGCGATCCCCTCGATCCCCTCGATCAGCGCCGCGGAAGCCGCCGCGGTCGCTTCGCTCGCCCCGGCCACCGCGATCGCCGCCATCGGGGCGATCCTCGCGGGGGGGCGATTCGGCCATCGCCTCGTCGACCACTGGTGCGCCCTCCGGCGCTTCGATGCGGTCCTCGCTCGGCCGGTCCCGGAAGCCGCTGCGATCCTCGCGACCCGGGCCGCGCTCGCCGAAGCCGGCACGGTCCCGGTCGCCGTAGCCGCCGCGGTCGCGGTCGCCGCCACGGTCGTCGCGTCGGGGCCCACGGTCGCCGTGGCCGCCGCCTCGATCGTCTCGGCGCGGGCCACGGTCGCCACGGCCGAAGCTGCCGCGGTCGCGGTCGAAGCCACGCCCGCCGCCGCGATCGTCATCGAAGTCGCGCGCGGGCGGCGCGGGCAGGGGGCGCTGGGCGGCCGCCTCGCGCTTGGGCGCGGCGCCACCGAGCTCGGAGCGTGGCGCCGCGAGGATGCGGGCGGGCTCCGCGCCCATGCCGAGGACGCCTCGGCTGCCGGGGGTCAGGATCTCGAAATCGAGGTCATCGAGCCCGACGCCGAAGTCCTCCCGCGCATTGCGGAGGGCCTCCTCGACGGACTTGCCGGTGAACTCGCGATAGGCGCTGGTGCTCATCGACGTCTCCCTCGCCGGCCCTGGCGCCCGCGGTGGCGGATCGTTGCGTCCGCAGAAGCCGCTCGGTCCAGGGTCGACCGATCAGGATTGGGCCGCGCCGGCGCTTTCTCCGGACGCGAGGTGGATGTCGGCGCCGTGGGCACGGCGACCGGGAAGCGCGGTTTGTGGTCCACGGCGAACGCCGGGGTCCGACCGAAGAGCGGGAACATCCCGCCCCAGCCGGTGGTGAAGAACTGCTGGACGATCTGGTACATGGTCGACACGAGGAGGTACAGGAACACGCCGACCGGGATGATGTTGCCGTAGAGGATGGTGATCAGCGGCATCCAGATGGCAAGGGTGCGCTGCGTCCGGGCGTTCTGGTCCGGCGGGTTGTTCGGGTCGTGCGGCGGCAGCGCCATCCGCGAGGCGATCAGCTGGAGCCCCGTGTAGACGAGGGCGAAGATCGAGATGCCGGTCATGTTCACGATCGGGATCGTGAAGGGGAACGGGATCAGGCCCTGGTGGCCGGAGGCGAGGATGCCGCCGAGCCAGGGGATCGTGGAGTCGATGCAGGGCCTGAAACCCATCGTCCCGTCGGCCAGCGTGGTGAACACGGGCGGCGGGCAGGTGAGCGGCACGAGCTGGACGCCGAAGACCTTGAGCGATTCGGTCAGGTCGACGGCCCGCAGGCCCTCGCTCACGACCTGGTACATGGGCAGGATCAGCAGCAGCGGCAGGAGCGCGGTGAGGCAGCCGGCCTGGCTGATGCCGCGCTCCTTGTAGAGCGCCATCGTGGCCTGCTGCTGCTTGACGCGGTCGCTCTTGAACCGCCGCTGGATCTCCTTGATCTCCGGGGCGACGGCCTGCATCCGGCGCATCGAGACCATCTGGCGCCGCATCAGCGGGACCATCGCGGTCCTCACGATCAGCGTCGTGATGATGATCGAGAGGCCCATGTCCAGCGTGGTGAACTGGTGGACCCCGACCATCAGGATCAGGAAGGCCTGGAAGACCGGGTTGAACAGCGCCGCGAGCAGGCTGACCGGATCCGCCTTGATCTCGGCGGGCCTGACGATCAGCGGCGTCGGGGCCGGCGTGGCCGAGGGCGCCGCACTCGGCGGCGGGCTCGCGCCGGCCACGGGGCTGGCACCGGGGGCTGCGGTCGCGCCCGGGGCCAGGGACGGCTGGATCGGGTCGCAGGCGACGGCGACGAGGGCGACGATGAAGGCGACGCCCAGGACGAGGAGCAGGCGGCGCAGGAGCGCCCGGCGGTCGGCGGTCATCGAACCGGGTCGTAGCCGCCGGGGTGCCCCGGGTGGCAGCGCGCGATCCGCTTGGCGCCCATCCAGGACCCGCGGACGAGCCCGTAGCGCTCGATGGCCTGCTCGGTGTAGCGAGAGCAGGTTGGCTCGTAGCGGCAGCTCTGGGGGAGCCACGCGAACAGGAGGCGGTAGGCGTGGATCGCCGCGATGCCGACGCGCGACAGGATCCCCACCTCGGCGGTCATTCGCCGCCCTCGGCCAGCACGCCGGCCCTGCCGAGGAGTCGCGCCAGCGCGGCGCTGATGGCCCCGTACTCCGCCCGCGCGATGGCCGGTCGGGCGATCACGAGCACGTCCCAGCCCGGTCGGATCGACGGGAGCAGGAGGCGGATCGCCTCGCGCAGCCGCCGGCGGACGCGATTGCGCGCGACGGCCGAGCCGAGGGCGCGGCTTGTCGCCAGGCCGAATCGGGTCGTGGCGAGGTCGGTCCGAAGGACCCGTGCGGACAGCAGCGGGTGCGAGCGCATGGAGCCACGCTGCTGGAGCGCCTTGAAGTCCTGCGGGCTGGTGAGCATCTCGAGCCGCGGCCGAGGGCCGCGCCCGGTCGTCAGGCCGACAGGCGCTTGCGACCGCGAGCCCGGCGCGCGGCCAGGACGCGGCGACCGCCCGTCGTCTTCATGCGGGCGCGAAAGCCGTGCTCCCTGGCGCGGTGACGCTTCTTGGGCTGGTACGTCTGCTTCATCGAGCCTGCCTGGGATCCTCTCCATCCGGCCTCGGGGTCCCGTCCGTCGTCGACCCTCTGAAGGCAAGCGAACGCGCCGATCGCCCGATGCACGGGCGGGCGCGTTCTCCGTCGCGGCGGATCATAGGTCGGCGCGCTCCGGACCGTCAAACGTTCGGCGCCCGTCACCGGCCTGCAACGGACGCCTCCGTGCCGACTTCGCTATGCTCGCAAACCGCCTCGGACGGTTGATGGGGATACTCCCCGGGAGTATCACGAATTTGCCTTGCGAGCCCCCGGCGGCGGTGCTACCGTTCGGCCCCCGAAACCCCGGCGACCTGGCTCTTCAAGCGCATTCCCTGAGCCAAGTCGCGTGCCCGTTCCGCCCTCGCGGCAACTACCTCGGTCGACCCCGCAAGACGAGAGTCCACATCGATTTATGGACGCGAAGCAGGTCTGGCGCGCTGCCCTCGGCGAGCTGCAGGTAACACTCTCGCCGGCGAACTTCGAGACATGGCTGCGCGACACCGCGCTCGTCGACGTCGATGACACGCGCTTCCGGATCGCGGTCCCGAACGGCTTCGCGAAGGACTGGCTGGAGAGCCGCTATCGCTCGCTGATCTCCCAGACGCTCGGCCGGATCGTCGGCTACGGCGTGCAGGTCGACTTCGTTGTCGGCGCGGTCGAGGCGGAAGCGGCGGCTGCGGAGGAGGCCGATGCCCAGGCCTCGACGCAGGACGCCCCCGCCGACCAGGGCGCGTTCCGCGAGGCTGCCCCGGTAGCCGTCGGGCCGGGGCCCCTGCGGCGCTCGAACGACGGCCCGCAGCCCCGGTCGGCGGCCGGCTCGTCGACCCAGGTTCGCGTGGAGCCGGGCCGGGTCGGCGGCGAGGGTGGCGCGACCTACATCAACACCCGCTACACCTTCGCGAACTTCATCGTCGGGTCGGCCAACCGCCTCGCCCACGCGGCCTCGCTGTCCGTCGCGGAGCGCCCGGGCCACGCCTACAACCCGCTGTTCCTGTACGGCGGCGTGGGCCTCGGCAAGACCCACCTGATGCACGCGATCGGCAACCAGGTGATGGCGAAGTTCCCGCGCAAGCGGGTCGTCTACGCCACGTCCGAGAAGTTCACCAACGAGTTCATCACCTCGATCCAGCAGGGCAAGATCGACGAGTTCCGCGCCCGCTACCGCCGGATCGACCTCCTCCTCATCGACGACATCCAGTTCATCGCGGACAAGGAACGGACCCAGGAGGAGTTCTTCCATACGTTCAACGCGATCCACGAGGACGGCAAGCAGATCGTCCTCAGCTCGGACCGGCCGCCGAAGGCGATCCTGACGCTCGAGGAGCGGCTCCGGAGCCGCTTCGAGTGGGGCCTCATCGCCGACCTCACGGCGCCGGACCTCGAGACCCGCATCGCTATCCTCCGCGCCAAGGCGGAGGAGGGCGCGGTCCCGATCTCGTCCGACGTCATCGAGTTCATCGCCCGCAAGGTCGTGTCGAACATCCGCGAGCTCGAGGGTGCGCTGAACCGGATCGTCGCGTACGCGTCGATGGGCGCGATGCCGATCTCGATCGAGCTTGCCCAGGCAGTCCTCTCGAACGTCCTCTACAACCCCAAGAAGCGCCAGATCACGCCGGAGCGGATCGCGAAGGCCGTGTCCGAGTACTACGGGGTCGGGCTGGACGCGCTCAAGGGCCAGAAGCGCGACAAGGCCATCGTGGTGCCCCGGCAGATCGCGATGTTCCTGATGCGTGAGGAGACGGACGTTTCGCTGCTGCGGATCGGGGCGGAGCTCGGCAATCGGGACCACTCGACCGTGCTCCACGCCTGCGACAAGATCACCCGCGAATCGGCTGGCAACGACGAGCTGCGCCGCGAGATCGCAGCCGTTCGCGAGCTGATCTACGCCGACTGACGGCCCGGCCCAGGCCGGCGCTCCCGGGGGGAACAGCTCCCCGGTTATCCACCTTCCGGGGATTCCGCGGTGGGAATCCGGTGCAACCGCAAGCACGGCGGTTCGGATCGCAATGTGGATGCAATGTCGGACAGCTGGCACGACCGGGTGGACAATCGGCAGGTGGTCAGCGTCCGCGGTCGGACACACCCGTCGTTCATCCACCGTTGCACCCCGGATACGTCCACCGGAACGGCGCCGGCGTGCACCGCACCGGACCTGCCTTCCACCGCCGGCTCGATCGGGGCGGAGCGTGGTCGTCCACCAGTTCCACAGCGTTATGACGGTGATGACGGACCTCTTTAAATCGGGGAAGATACGCACATAGACCTGACGCGGCTTCGCGGGACCCGGGAGCCCTGCGCGACGCAGCCGGATGACCTGGACGCGCACCATCCATCGCCCGACCCGACCCGCCCTTGGAGTGCCCTGACGTGAAGCTCTCGGTGATGCAGGAGAACCTGGCGCGCGGCCTCGGGGTCGTGAGCCGAGCCGTCTCCAACAGGAGCACCCTGCCCGTGCTCGCCAACGTCCTGCTCAAGACCGAGGACGGCGGGCTCCGCCTGACGACGACGAACCTGGAGATCGGGCTCGTCTACTGGGTGCCCGGCAAGGTCGAGACGGACGGCTCGACGACCGTGCCCGCGCGGCTCCTGTCGGACCTCGTGAGCTCGCTCCCCGGCGGGCAGCGCATTGACCTCGAGACAGGCGCCGGCGAGACCCTCCACGTCAGCGCGGGACCGTTCCAGTCGCACGTGAAGGGCATCGACGCGGACGAGTTCCCCTCCATCCAGCCAACGGGCGAGCGCCCGACGACGCGAATCGCGCAGAACGTCCTCAAGCGGGCCCTCGAGGAGACCGCCTTCGCGGCCGCCACGGATGAGGCTCGTCCGATCCTGACCGGTGTGCTGTGCCGGTTCGAGGGCGACACGGTGACCCTGGCCGCGGCCGACAACTACCGGATCGCGGTCAAGACGATCCCGATCCTCGATGCGGTGAGCGACACCAGCGTCGTCGTGCCGGCCCGCGCGCTCACGGAGCTCATGCGGATCCTGGGCGACACGGACGATCCGGTCGAGGTCGTTCTCGCGCAGAGCCGGAACCAGATCCTGTTCCACCTCGAGGGCGTGGACCTCGTGAGCCGCCTGATCGACGGGCAGTTCCCGAACTACCAGTCGGTGCTGCCGAAGGCCCACACGACGCGGGCGATCCTCGATCGCGAGGAGCTGCTGCGGGCCGTGCGGCCGGCGGCCCTGATCGCCCATGAGTCCGCGAACATCGTGAAG
Source organism: Candidatus Limnocylindrales bacterium (assembly GCA_035717865.1). GTDB lineage: Bacteria > Chloroflexota > Limnocylindria > Limnocylindrales > CSP1-4 > UBA5189. The sequence goes on along the minus strand of DASTIE010000122.1, from coordinate 5,946 downwards.
CTCCAGATCGCCTCGAACGGCGAGGCCGGGATCACGGTCAGCGCCAATGCCGAGATCGGCGATCACGTGGGTCAGGTGGAGGCGAACGTCGAGGGCGACGGGACCTCCATCGCGTTCAACGCCAAGTACCTCGCCGACGTCCTCGAGAAGGTCGACGCGGAGCAGTTCGCGCTGGAGCTCCAGGGGCCGTTGGCGCCGGGCGTCTTCAAGCCCGTGGGCGACGATATGTATGTCCACGTCGTCATGCCCGTCCGCACCACCTCGTAGTACGGGACGGCGCTTTCGATCGCGCTCCGCTGAGCGTCCCCGTGAAGCTCGGCCACGCCGGACCTCGGCTGAACGGCCCGGTGGAATCCTGGCGGCAATGACGTGATCGACAGCCTTCGGCTCACGGATCTCCGCGCATACGGATCGCTCGATGCGCGGTTCGGCGCGGGGCCGCAGCTCGTGTGGGGCCCGAATGCCGCTGGCAAGACCAGCCTGCTCGAGGCGATGGTGCTGCTGGCGCGTGGCGGGTCACATCGGACGACCACCGATGCGGAGCTCATCCGCTGGGGCGCCGACGTGGCGCGGATGGAGGGGCAGGCGGGAGGCGACGTCGTGGAAGTCGCCCTGGTGCGGCCGGGATCGATCGCCGCGGCGGGGGGCGCGCGGAAGCGGATCCGGGTGAACGGCGTGGCCCGGCGGGCGACGGCGCTCGCGGAGAAGCTGCGGGTCGTGCTGTTCGCGCCCGAGGACATGCTGCTCGTGGTGGGCTCGCCGTCGCTGCGCCGGGCGGTCATCGACCAGCTCGCCTCGAGCCTCTTCCCGGCCTACGCCGCCGAGCTCGCGACGTACGGACGGGCGCTCCAGCAGCGCAACGGCCTGCTCCGCGCGATCCGCGACGAGACCGCGTCGCGCGAGGAGCTCCGGTACTGGGACGCGCCGTTCCTCGATGCCGGTGGGGCCGTGGTCGCGGCGCGCCACCGGCTCCTGTCACGCCTCGAGGCGCCACTGGCCGCGGCACACGCGGAGATCGCGCCGGAGGAGGCCCTCGCAGGTGCGCTCGCGCTCGAGTACGTCACGAACGCACCGGCGGGACCCGATGAGACGCCCCGCGACGCGCTCGCCCGCCGCCTGGTCGAGACCGCCGAGAAGGAGCTCTGGAACGGCACGACGCTCGTCGGGCCGCACCGCGACGACGTCGCGTTCGCGATGGCCGGCCGGGACCTCTCGGCGTTCGCCTCTCGCGGGCAGCAGCGAACGGCCATCCTGGCGCTGAAGCTCGCCGAGATGGACCTCGTGACCGCGACCGACGGCCGGCCACCGCTGCTCCTGCTGGACGACGTCTTCTCGGAGCTCGACCCCGCGCGGCGGGCCCACCTCGTCCGCCGGATCGCGGAGCTGCCGCAGGCCTTCGTCACGACCACGGCCCTCGAGGACCTCGACCCGGCGCTGCGCGCGATCGCCACGCCGTGGGAGGTCCGAAGCGGGGATGCCGGCGCGGCGCTCGTCGGCTCGGCTGCCCGGGAGCCGGCGTGATGGACGAGGAGCTCCGGCGGCTCGAGGACCGACCCGAACCGGCGCCGCGGCGCCGCCGGCCGATGGCGCGCATCGGCGACCTCATGCCCCAGACCGCGGCCCGGCTCGGGCTCGAGGACGAGCTCCGTCGGGCGCGCTTCCTCGCGACCTTCGACGCGATCGTCGCCGAGCGCGCACCCGCGGCGCACGGCGCGTGCCGGGCCGTGAAGGTCGATGGCGAGCTGCTCGTCGTCGAGGCCGACGCACCCATCGTGGGACAGGAGCTGCTGCTCCACGGCGACGACCTGGCCGCGGCGTTCCGCAGAGCCCCCGGCGGCGCGCAGGTCAGGGGGCTCCGGGTGCTCGTGCGACGCCGGTCGGCGTAACTCCCGGGCGGCCTCAGGCGTCAGTCCGGAGCTCACCAGATCGCATGCGATAATCCCGCCCCCACCAGCAACCTGGCAGAGGACCCCCAGTGGCCCACCGGATCCAGATGAAGCTCGGTGTCGTGCCAGACGCCGAGCGCGCCCCAGATTCGCCGGACACCGCGCTCCACGTGGAGCCGCGCGTGGGCGCCCAGACCCGCACGAAGGGCCACCTGTTCCTGCTGGTCACGTCGCGCGTCCCCGGCAATCGGGCCCGAGAGGCGACGCGCCTCGTCGCCGACTCCATCCGCAGCGAGTACTACTACGACGAGTCGGCCGGGATCCGGGTCTGCCTCGTCAAGTCCATCCAGGTCGCGAACAAGCGTCTCGCCCATGCCCGCGAGCGCGGCGCCCTCGGGAGCGGCCAGGGGCCGATCGGCGTGGGCCTGGCGGTGGTCCGCGACAACGAGCTGTACGTGTGCACGGTCGGGCCCGCGGAGGCCTACCTCAACCGCGGCGCGCGCCTCTCGACCCTCCCAGACCCGCACCGCGATCGCGGCCTGCCCTCGCCGGACATCGAGCCGGACGTCTGGCGCGGCGAGATCAACGTCGGCGACCAGCTCCTGCTCGTCTCGCCGAACGTCGTGGGGTCGCTGGGCGCCGATGCGCTCAAGGACGCGTTGGTGACCCTCCACCCGCAGTCCGCCGCGGAGCAGATCACGGCCCGCTTCCACGCCGCCGGCGGGTCCGGCAGCGACGGCGCGCTGATCCTCGAAGCTGCGGAGGTCGCGGTCTCCCGCGCGGGCGTCGTGCCCGTCCCGGTGCGGCCCGCCGAGCCGCTGGCCGGCATGCCGGACCGGTCGCCCATCCCGCTCGCGGACACCGTCGTCGGTGGGTTCGCAGCCGCGCAGTCGGGTGCGCGGTGGGCCCGTGGTGCCGCGGGCCAGGGCCTCTACCAACTGCTGCTGCGGATCCAGGATCGGCTGCCGTCCCGTGGCACGCGCAACCGCCGCGTCACGCCCCTCAGCGCGCGGCGCGAGATGCAGCGCCGCGCCGCCGTGGCGCTCCTGTCGCTCGTCGTCGTGGTCGGCGGTCTCGGCGCCGCGGTCTTCGTCCTCGGAGGCAAGCAGCCGACCGGCCCCGCGATCGCGAGCCTGGACACGGCCCAGGGCGCCCTTGCCAAGGCGCGCGCCAACATCGCCCGCGTCTTCGGGCCCGGCATCGACCTCGTCTCGACCGACAGGCGCCTCGCCGAGGACCTCCTCGCCGAGGCGTACGAGTCGCTCGAGTCGGCCGCGCGCTCGATCCCCGCCGCCACCATCACCCCGCTGCGCACCCAGGTCGAGGACGGCCTCGACCGGCTGTACGGGATGAACGACGTCGTGGATTCGATCGTCTTCCAGTTCCCCGAGGACCCCGTGGTCGATCTCCAGGCGGTCGTGAAGGGTCCGGACGGCGCGCCGTTCATCCTCGATGCCACGACGAAGACCGTCTACCGGATCGACGTCAAGAACGGGAAGGCCAGCACGATCTTCCGGGAGGGCACGAAGAACCGTGCGGGCACGCCGTCGACACCGAAGCTGCTGGCCGTCGGCGGACGCGACCTGCTGATGGTCGATGCGAAGAACGTCGTCTGGCGCTGGCGCCCCGCCAACTCGACCGGCAAGGGCACGATCACGAAGGTCCGGGTGACGGGCGCCTCCGAGTGGGGCGACGACGTCCTGGCCGTCGGCACATTCCTGCGCGACAGCGAGGCCAACCTCTACAACTTCTACGTCGTCGACGAGTCGGAGCAGCAGATCCTCCGCTACTCGCCGGCGGCCGACGGCGGCGGGTTCCCGTCCTCGCCGACGAGGTGGCTCTCGGCCGCCCGCGACGTGAGCGGCATCAGCTCGCTCTACATCGACGGCGACATCTGGCTGGCGGACGGCGGGGAGATCCTGCGGGTCGTGAACGGCAATGCCGCTGGCTGGGAGGCCAAGGCGCCGGGCGACACGATCCTCCGTGACGAGCCCGGCTACACGCTGATCGGCTCCGGCTCGGACCGCCGGAGCGGCACGATGTACGGCTTCGACGACGGCAACGACCGCCTCGTCGCCCTTTCGAAGGTGAATGGCTCGTACACGGCGCAGTACCGCCTCGAAGACGGCGACGAGTGGGCCGACTTCCGGGGCTTCTACATCGAGCCAGGCATCGAGGACCAGCCCGCCGCGGTCGTCTGGATCACCAAGACCGGGCTCCATCGCGCGCTGCTCGTCGCGGCGGCGGCGCCCGGCGCAAGCGCCGAGCCCGACGGCTCCGGAGAACCCTCGCCCGACGCCGACCAGTGATCCCGCTTCGGGACCGGAACCCGACCCGCCGGACCCCGATCGTCACGTTCGCGCTGATCGGTGCCTGCTTCGCCGCGTTCGCCCTCGAGCTCTCGGTCACCGCGACATCCGGGGACACCGCGCTGGAGGCGTTCTTCCAGCGCTGGGGCGCGGTCCCGGCGGACATCACCGCCGCGCTCTCGGCGGGCGAGCTCGCGAGCCAGGCGATCGTCGGGGTCTTCAGCAGCATGTTCCTGCACGGCGGGTGGCTGCACCTCCTCGGCAACATGCTGTTCCTGTGGATCTTCGGGAACAACGTGGAGGACCGGCTCGGATCCATCCTGTTCCTGGCGTTCTACCTCGCGGGTGGCGTCGCGGCGGCGCTGGCGCAGGTCGCGATCGCCCCGACCTCGACGGTGCCGCTCGTCGGGGCGTCCGGCGCGATCGCGGCGGCCCTGGGCGCATACATCGTCCTGTTCCCGGGCGCGCGGATCCTGTCGCTGGTCTTCCTGGGCTTCTTCTACCAGCTCCTCGAGGTGCCGGCGATCATCGTCCTCGGCTTCTGGTTCGGGCTGCAGCTGCTGAGCGGCTTTGCGTCGTTCGACGCTGAGACGGCGCAGGGCGGCGTTGCGTTCTTCGCCCACATCGGCGGGTTCGTCTTCGGGCTCGCGATCGGCATCGTCCTGCGGATCGTCGGCGCCGGGACGCGGCGGCGCGGCCAGACGGCGGGGTCGATGGGATAATCCCCGCCATGGCGGGGCTGGTCGAGATGCAGATCGAGAGCGTGCGGGTCCACATGCTCTCGAACCGCCACGTGGTCATCCTCAAGGACACGGCCGGCGATCGCTACCTGCCGATCTGGATCGGCGCGTGGGAGGCGAGCGCGATCGCGATGCGGCTGCAGGGCCTGCAGGCCGAGCGACCGCTCACTCACGACCTGTTCGCGGCGGCCCTGGAGCGTCTCGGCGTCAGGGTGGAGCGGGTGGTGATCTCGGAGCTCGCGGACGAGACGTACCACGCGCGCATCCACATGGAGCGCGACGGCTTCCAGGTCGAGGTCGACGCGCGGCCGTCCGACGCGCTGGCGCTCGCGGTTCGCGCCGAGGTCCAGATCTTCGCCGCGGAGGAGGTCCTGGCCCAGGCAGGGCTGGCCTCGGACCCCGACGAGGAGGGGTCGACGGACGACGACGAGGCCGAGGACGCGGACGCGGAGCCCGGCGAGCCCCGCCGACGGCGTGCCCGCCCGATCGAGAATGTCGGCGGCGAGGGACCGGTGGACCCGCGGCTCGACATGTTCCGCGACTTCATCAACTCGCTCGAGGTCGACCCGAACGCCGGCGGCGAATCCGGCGGCCGTCGCTCGTCCTAGGCCGGCTCATGCGTGCGTTGGCCCTGCGCGCGTCGGCTCACGCACGTCGCAGTGCGCTCGCCTGCCGTGCTCAGGCCGCCTTCGCCTGAACCGGCCGCAGGCCGACCGAATACGTCACGTGTTCCGGGCGGTTCCGAGGATCGGCGTGCCGCGGGCGAGGGCCTTCCGGGGGGCGGCCCAGAGGCGCAGGCGAAGTGCCCAGAAGTCGCGGACGGCGCGGAACACAACCGATGGCTTCGCGCCCGTCGGTGAGCCGGCGGTCCGCGGGTAGTGCGGGACCCCGACCTCGGCGATCCGGCGACCGCGGGCTCGCAGCTTGATGAGCAGCTCCGCAGAGAAGAACGCCCCGCCCGATTCGACGTTGACGCCTTCCAGCGACGCCCGGCTGAAGAGCTTGCAGGCA
>DASTIE010000121.1:0-5334 GCA_035717865.1 Candidatus Limnocylindrales bacterium | reverse complement strand
GCCGGGGGAGTCTTCGTTGCGGGGGCAGGCCTGAGGCCGCGACCTACGCGGGGATGAACCCAGCGGACTGGAGCCACGCCTTGGCGACGACGTCCAGGTCCTTCTTGCCGACGGCGACGTCGTAGTACAGCTGTGCCAGCGTCTTCGTGTCGATCCTGGCCGACACGTCATTCAGCGTCTTCTCGAACTTGGCCCGATCGAGCTGCGCCAGCAGCGCGTTGCGGACGATGGGCGCGAGGTTGTCGGCCGGCTGCGTCTGCTTGTCGTCCTCGAGGACGACCCAGCCGTTCGTGGTGATCTCGGGTCCCGTCGAGCAGAGCTCGGCCACGTCGACGGTCTTTCTGAGGAGCGCGTCGGCCATCGGGCCGGAGCACGCGTCGAGGTACGTCACGTCCGCCGGTTCGAGGCCGTACTCGGCCTTGAGCGCCGCGGCGCAGAGCGGGTTGGTGGGACAGTCGGTCGCCAGCGCCCACTTGAGCTGGTTCTGCACCGCCGCCATGTCGCTCATCTTCATGAGGCTGAGCGAGTCGGCGGTCTCCTTGCGGACGACGAACGCGTTCGTGTCCTGGGCCGGCGTGTAGTCGAGCACCGTGATCCCGCCGCCCACGGCGTTGAGCTTCTCCTGGAGCGCCGACCTGTTGTCGTCGGAGCTGCTCCCGGACGTGCCGCCGTAGAAGGTCAGGCCGGAGCCGATGTACTCGGGCTTGAGGTCGATCTGGCCACTCTCCAGGGCGGCGGCCGTGACATTGCGGGCGCCGAGGCCGATGCCCGCCCGGTCGACCGTGAAGCCCGCGGCCTCGAGGGCCTGGGCGTAGACCTCGGCGACGACGCGGGCTTCGTCGAAGCCGTCGGAACCGATCTTGATCGTGGCGTTGGGGCCTGGGCTCGCGCCGCCGCTCGCGCCAGGTGACGCGCCGCCCCCACCCGTCGTGCACGCGCTGAGAGCCAGCGCGAACGCCGACGCCCCGAGGGCCAGCTTGCGGAATACCCGCATGGGTCTCTCTCCTCCTGTCCATTTCGCCGGTCGGATCCGGCGGTCGCGCAACCATAGCACGGGCCTTGACCGGTTACTTTTCCTGAACCCTGAGCGTGTCCGGGTGTGACACCAGGCACGTGGTGAGGGATCAGGCCGCGCTCGTCGCGGCCCTCGAGGTCTCCATTCGCAGCGCACCCGGTGATCGGATCAGTCGCTGCAGGACCACGAATGCCGCCTCCGCGGCGAGGGCCAGGGCGGCCACGAGCACCACGCCACCGAACGTCTTGCCGTCGTCCCGCTGGGCGATCCCCTCGACCAGGAATCGACCGAGCCCGCCGCCGCCGAAGAACGCCCCCAGCGTGGCCGTCGCGATGACCTGCACGGACGCGGACCGAAGGCCGGCGAGGATCGGCGCGACTGCGAGCGGGAGCTCCACGCGACGCACGATCTGCCCCTCGGTCAGGCCCATCGCGCGGGCGGCCTCGACGAGGTCGCGATCGACGCCCGCGACCCCCGCCTGCGTGTTCACGAGGATTGGCGGGACCGCGAGGACGACCATCGCGACGAGGGTCGGATAGACCTTGAACCCGAGCTGCGGGTCGATCGCCGCGGTCACCGGCAGCACGAGCCCGATGATCGCCAACGACGGCAGGGCGCGACCGAGGTTGGCGAGGTTGAATCCCAGGGAGGCATACCGGCCCGTGTGCCCGATCCAGATGCCGACCGGCACCGCGAACGCGATCGCCACGGCGATCGAGATGCCCGAGAAGGCGATGTGCTCGAACAGGCGCATGCCGATCCCCTGGTTGCCGCCCCAGTTCGCCGGGTCCAGGAGCCAGGCGACGGTGTCGGTGACGAGGTTCATGCCGCCGATCCAACGACGGTGCCGCGTCCGGGATCGATGGGCCGCATGGTTCGCGGTGCCCACGGCGTCAGCCGGCGCTGGATCCGCTGCAGGAGCACGTCGGCCGCGATCGCGAGGAAGATCGTCGGGAGGGCACCGAAGGCGATCTCCGTCGGGAAGCTCCGCCGGTAGCCCTCGAAGATGAAGAACCCGAGCCCGCCGAAGCGGTCGCCGAGGATTCCAGACACGGTCACGAGCCCGATCGTGGAGACGGTCGCCAGGCGCACCCCGCCGACGATCAGCGGCAGCGCGAGGGGCAGCTCGACGCGGAGGAGGCGCTGCCAGCGGCCGTAGCCCATCGCGTCCGCGGCCTCCAGCACATCCGGAGCAACACCGTCCAGGCCCGCGAGCATGTTCCGAAGGAAGATCAGGAACGTGTACAGGATGAGCGGGATCACGGCGGTCTGAATCGCCAGGCCCGTGACGGGAACCAGCGCCGTGAAGAGCGCCACGCTCGGGATCGTGTACAGGATCCCGGAGATCGAGACGATCGGTGCTCGCACGACGGGCCGGCGAGCCGCCCAGATCGCAAGGCCGAGCGTGATGACGAAGCCGATCCCGACCGCCAGGCCGGCGAAGAACGCGTGCTGGACCACGCGCTCCAGCAGCTCGTCGAGGTGATCCGCGGCCCAGGCCCAATCGATCATGGCCCGGGCTCGATCATCGTCTCGGAGGCGCGCGCCCTGGTCAGCTCGAGGATCATCTCCACGGTCACCAGTCCCTCCACCGCGCCCTTCTCGTTCACGACGATCCCTGCCTGGACCCCCGCCTCGAGCAGCATCGAGAGCGCGTCCTTCAGGGTCGTGTGGCGATCGAAGAGCGGCGATTCGGACTCGGCGTCATCCTCGCTGAGCGCCCCGAGGCCCTGGAGCCGCCGGTCGTCGAGCCAGCCGATCGGCCGGTCGTCGCCGTCCACGAGAAGCAGGTACGGGAACGGATCGCCGGCCGCTCGCTTCCGTGCCTCCTCGACGTCGTCGCCGGCCCGCGCGGTCGCCGCTCGCTGGAGCTCGAGGTCGCCGACACGGACGAGCGCGAGCCGCTTCAGCCCACGATCCGCGCCGACGAAGCGGGCGACGAAGTCCGACGCGGGATTCGCGAGGATCTCGTCCGGCGTCCCGAACTGCGCCAGGCGGCCGCCGACCTGCAGGACCGCGACGAGGTCGCCCATCTTGATCGCCTCGTCGATGTCGTGGGTCACGAAGAGAATCGTCTTGGCGAGCCGCTCCTGGAGCCGCAGGAGCTCGTTCTGTAGTCGCTCGCGGACGATCGGGTCGACCGCCCCGAAGGGCTCGTCCATCAGGAGCACCGGTGGGTCCGCGGCGAGCGCCCGCGCGACGCCGACGCGCTGGCGCTCGCCACCGCTGAGGGCGCTGGGAAATCGATCGGCGTAGCGCGCCGGCTCGAGGCCGACGAGCGCAAGCAGCTCGGCGGCACGAGCGCGGCGTCGGGCCCTGTCCCAGCCCAGCAGCAGCGGGACCGTGGCCACGTTGTCGGCGACCGTCTGGTGGGGGAACAGCCCGACCTGCTGGATCACGTAGCCGATGCCGCGCCGCAGCTCGATGACGTCGCGCTGGAGCACGTCCGTACCCCCGATCAGGATCCGACCCGACGTCGGCTCGATCAGCCGGTTGACCATCTTGAGGCTGGTGGTCTTGCCGCAGCCGGACGGCCCGACGAGCACGCAGACCTTGCCCGCCGGGACCTCGAGCGACAGGTCCTCGACCGCCCCGGGATTGCCCTTGCCGGTGCCCGGGTAGCGCTTGGTGACGTGCTCGAAGACGACCGATTCGGCGCTGCTCACTCGTGGAGTATCGCGTCCGTTCCGGTGAGTGGTGCTTGCGACTAGTGCTTCATCAGGTTGGAGACGGCCGGCTCCGGCCCTCGCCAGCGTGCGAACTCCTCGGTCGCGAAGCGCCCGAAGCGGTTGATGAAGTGCCCGCCCGCCGACTTCAGCAGCTCGACCACCCTGAGCGTCTCCGGACGGCTCGTGGTCTGCACGGACACGACGCACTTGCCCTCGCGCAGCGCGGCCTCGTACCAGGCGATCGCCGGCAGCTGGTCCATCAGGCTGAACTGCATGATCCGGCGCAGTCGCGCCAGCAGCCCGTGGCTGGCGCCCGTGGCGTCGAAGCGGCGGGCATCGGCCTCCCCGCTGTAGGTCTCGATCGCGCCCTGCTTCGCGCCCGCCTCGCGCAGCGCCGACACGGCCTGCTCGGCCGCCGCGGGGTCGTCGAAGACGGCCACGACCTGCCGGCTGGGGTAGCCGATGAACCGCGTCACCGGGCGGGAGTATCGCTCACAGCGGGATGGTTCCGAGGTCCTGCTGGATGTGCTCTCGGTCCTCCGGATCGGCGATCCCGGCGAGGGCCTCACGGGCACGGCTGCGTGTCGCCTCCGCCTCTGCCCGGTCGCCCGCGACCGCCTGTGCCCGCGCGAGTCCCTCCAGCGCCGCAGGCACGTCCCAGTCCTCCGCGACCCCCACGGCCGCGGCCGCCTCCGCGAGCTCGAGACAACTCCGAGCATGGAAGAGCGCCGGCTCGGCACGGCCGAGGGTCGAGTAGACCCGCGCGATCTGCCACTGGCTGCGCGCCGCGTTGGCGAGCGTCCCGCCCCCGCGCGACCAGTGGAAGGCGGAGGCGTGGGCGGCGAGGACCATCTCGTCGATCTCGGTGGGCGTCCGGTGGGCCTGCTCGAGCAGGGTCCAGGCGTGGTTGTAGAGGTCCTTGCCGAGCTGCCGATGCGCCGCCTCGTCCATGGCGTCGAGCGCTGTCCCGGCGGGGGTGGTCGTCACGAATTGGGTCCCTTCCTGGCTGTGTCGTCCTTCAGGCGTTCTCGAGCTCGTGAGCGATCGCACGCCCGATGAACCGCGCGGCTTCGGCGGACTTGCCTCCGAGCTTCTGGCCCTCGTCCTGCTCCAGGGCGACCATCAGATCCGCGAGCATGGTCGCGAGCACCGGCGTGCGGACGAGCGTGCCGGTCGAGAACGCCGCCTCGAGACCCGCGACGCCTTCGCGGACGTTCTCGACGACGTGACCCTTCGCGTCCAGCCTCCCGCGAAACGCCGCACGGGCTGCGTCGGCGCTCGCTCCCGTGCTCGGCACGGCCTCAGCGGGCGGCGCCCGAACCCGCGCCCGAGGCGGATCGGGCATCGCTCGCCGGCGTTGTCGCCAGGCCCACGCCATCCGCCGCGGCGCCCGCCGCCGCGGCGCCCGCCGCGTCAGGTGCCACGCTCGCCGCCCGACGCTCCCGCCACTCCGAGGCGAGCACGCTCATCGCGACCTCGTCCCACCAGCGCCCGTCGCGCCAGATGGACTCGCGCGCCCGACCCTCCACCAGGAACCCGCAGCGCCGGTAGGCGCGGATGGCGCGCTCGTTGAACTCGAAGACGGTCAGCGCGATCCGGTGCAGCCCGAGCGTTCCGAAGGCGTGGTCCAGCATCAGCTGCGTCGCCTCG
>DASTIE010000120.1:0-6252 GCA_035717865.1 Candidatus Limnocylindrales bacterium | reverse complement strand
TCCTCCAGGGCGAGCGTGACTTCGCCCAGGACAACAAGACGCTCGGCCGGTTCATTCTCGACGGGATCCCACCCGCGCCGCGCGGCGTGCCCCAGATCGAGGTCACGTTCGACATCGACGCGAACGGCATCCTCGACGTGAAGGCCAAGGACCGCGCGACCTCGAAGGAGCAGCAGGTCCGGATCACCGCGTCCTCGATGCTCTCCAAGGATGACGTGGACAAGATGGTCCGCGACGCCCAGGAGCACGCGGACGAGGACAAGCAGCGCCGCGAGGAGGTCGAGGTCCGCAACCAGGCGGAGCAGCTGACCTACCAGGCGGAGCGGACCATCGGCGATCTCGGGGACAAGGTGTCCGCCGAGGATCGCGCGGAGGTCGAGCGACAGGTCGCGGAGCTGCGCGAGTCCCTCAAGGGCTCCGACGTCTCGGCGCTGCGATCCGGCATGGAGGCCCTCACGGCGACCCTCTCGCGGGTGGCCACGGCCGCCTACCAGGCCGCGTCGCCGATGGACGGCCCCGGCATGCCGGGTCCCGACGGCGGTGACGGCTCCGGCGGCCCCGGCGCCTCGGGCGCAGGCGACGGCAGCTCCGAGGGCGAGCCCTCGGGCGAGCCCGCGGGCGCGCGCTCGGGCGGCTCCGGCTCCGCTCCCGACGATGCCGTCGAGGGCGAGTTCAAGGAGGTCTAGCTCCTCGGGAGCTTCCGCTCTCCAAGCACGCACGAGCCGGCTGGCGTTCGCCAGCCGGCTCTTGCATAGGAATGACATCGTGCCCGCGGGCAGCCTCGAACCTAGACTCCGCGACGATGACGAGTCGGACACCGAGTGGCGGCGGACCAGTCGGTCGACCCGGGCGGCGAATCGGAGACCGGCGGGTTCGGATCGAGCTCGTCAAGCCGCAGGACTACCAGGTCAAGCCGCCTGCGCGCATCAGGAAGCCACCGTCGCCAGCCCTCGTGCTGCTCGTCGGCTTCACCGTCCTGATCTTCATCGGCACCGTGCTGCTCGCCGTGCCGTTCGCGAGCGCCAGCGGCGCGCCGACCCCGCTTCTCATCGCACTGTTCACGGCGACGTCGGCGGTCTGTGTGACGGGGCTGGTGATCGTCGACACCGCGACGCATTGGAGCCCGTTCGGCCAGGCCGTGATCCTTTCACTCGTGCAGATCGGTGGGTTCGGGTTCATGACCGGCTCGACCCTGCTCCTGTTCCTGCTCGCCGGTCGCCGGACGGCGCTGCGGGACCGGCTGCTCGCGCAGGCCACGACGGACACGCCGACGCTCGGCGGCGTCGGCGCCCTGATCCGGCGCGTCGCGGCGTTCACCGTCATCGTCGAGGCCGCCGGCGCGGCGGTGCTGACCCTTCTCTTCCTCGCCCGCGGCGAGCAACCGCTCCACGCCACGATCTCCGGTGTCTTCCACGCCATCTCGGCCTTCAACAACGCCGGTTTCGACCTCACGGGCGACTTCCGGAGCCTGACCGGCTACGCGGACGACGCGCCCGTCCTCCTGGCCATCGCGGCGATCTTCATCCTTGGCGCGCTCGGCTTCGCGATCGTCGGCGACATCGCGAACAAGCGGAAGTGGGCGCGCCTTTCGCTCGAGACGAAGGTCGTCCTCCTGACGACGGTCGCCCTGCTGGTCGGCGGCGCGACCCTGATCGGCCTGTTCGAATGGACGAACCCGCGAACGCTCGGCTCGATGGCGACGCACGACAAGGTCGTGAACGCGTTCTTCACCTCGGCGACGCGCACCGCGGGCTTCACCTCCATCCCCACCGAGCACCTGCTCGAGGTCTCGCTCGTGATCCTGGTCCCGCTGATGTTCATCGGCGGCGCATCGGGCTCGACCGCCGGCGGGATCAAGGTCAACACCTTCGGCCTGTTGCTCATCGCCATCGCCTCGACCGCGCGCGGCCTCCCATCGGCAATCGCGTTCGGGCGGCGAGTCCCGCACATCGTCGTCTACCGCGCGATGGCGGTCGCGCTTCTGTCGATCGCGGTGGTGTTCGTCGTCGGGCTGGGGCTCGAGCTGACGGCCGGCGGGCGGCTGATCGACCGCGCCTTCGAGGCCGTCTCCGCGCTCGGGACGGTGGGCCTCAGCACGGGCCTGACCCGGGAGGTCGAGGACCCTGCGCGGCTCCTGCTCGCCATCGCGATGTTCGTCGGGCGGCTCGGACCGCTTACCCTCGTCATTGCGCTCACCGCGCGCGCTCGATCGGTCACGGGGCGCCCCGCGGTCGAGACCATGCGCATCGGATGAGGCTGAATGAGCAGCTGAGGGACGGGCGGACGCCATGAAGCACTCGGTCATGGTCATCGGGCTCGGGCGTTTCGGGACCGCGGCGGCGCGCGAGCTCATGGCGCTTGGCCACGAAGTCCTGGCGATCGACGACTCGGAGGCAAAGGTCAACGAGATCGCGCCGGTCGTAACTCATGCGGTCGAGTTGGACGCCAGCGACGAGCAGGCGCTCAAGGACGCCGGGGCCGGCGATTTCGAGCATGCGATCGTCGCCATCTCGAGCAACACCGAGGCGAGCATCTTCGCGACCATGGCCCTCAAGAACCTCGGCGTGCGGAACGTCGTCGCGAAAGCCGCGAACGAGCTCCACGGCCTGATCCTCGAGCGCGTCGGCGCGAGTCGAGTGGTGTATCCGGAGCGCGAGATGGGCACCCAGCTGGCCCACTCGTTCAGCATCCCGCACGTCGTCGACTACCTCGACGTGGCGCCGCGATTCGGGATCGTCAAGGCGCGACCGCCGGAGTCGATGGTCGGAAAGACGCTCCGCGAGCTCGACTTCCCGGGGCGGCTCGCGCTGACCCCGGTGGCCCTGCGGCGAGGCAAGCAGGTGACGGTCAACCCGCACCGCGACGAAAGAGTCGAGGCGACCGATGAGCTGATCCTCGTTGGACTCGACGAGAAGCTCGAGCTGCTGGAGCACTGATCGCGGCGCTCCTTCCGGCGCCGCGCGCCGTGACAGGCGACCTCGCTTGACCGCCGCTAGGATTGCGCGCTCATGAACGACACGGCCACGGCCGGGCGGGACGCGCCGGCTGCAGAGGAAGCTGCCGCGCGCTCGGCCGGGTCCGCGGCGAGCATCTCGCCGCTGATCCGGGCCCGAGGGCTCACCAAGCGCTTCGGGGAGTTCACTGCGGTGGACGGGGTCGACTTCGACGTCGCGCCCGGCGAGTCGTTCGGCTTCCTGGGCCCCAACGGGGCCGGCAAGACCTCGACCATGCGGATGATCGGTTGCACCTCGCCGATCACCGGCGGCGAGCTCCGGATCCTGGACATGGACCCGCGACGTCACGGGCCGCAGATCCGGGCGCGCCTCGGCGTCGTGCCCCAGGCAGACACGCTCGACAACGAGCTGACCGTGCGCGAGAATCTGCTGATCTACGGGCGCTACTTCGGGCTCTCGCGCGAGGAGTGCGCCCGGCGCGCGGACGAGCTGCTGGACTTCGTGCAGCTGGCGGACCGCGGGACCGACCTGGTCGAGCCGCTCAGCGGCGGCATGAAGCGCCGGCTCACGATCGCGCGCTCGCTGATCAACGAGCCGGACCTGATGCTCCTCGACGAGCCGACGACCGGCCTCGACCCACAGGCGCGCCACCTCCTCTGGGATCGGCTGTATCGGCTCAAGCAGCGTGGCGTCACCCTCGTCCTCACGACCCACTACATGGACGAGGCCGAGCAGCTCTGCGATCGCCTCGTCGTCATGGACAAGGCGAAGATCGTGGCCGAGGGCTCGCCCCAGGAGCTCATCTCGCGCTACTCCACGAAGGAGGTCGCCGAGTTCCGCTTCGCGCCGGGCATCCAGGAGACCCTCGACGGCCAGCTCGACGGCCTCGCGGATCGCATCGAGCGGCTGCCGGACCGGGTCCTGCTCTACGCCGACGATGGCGAGGACGTGGTGATCGCGGCCCGCGAGCGCGGCCTGCATCCGGAGACGGTGCTCGTGCGCCGATCGACCCTCGAGGACGTGTTCCTGCGCCTGACCGGTCGATCGCTGGTCGAGTAGGGGACCGCGCGCCATGGCGACCCTGACCGACACGCGCGCGCGGCTTGGCTCGGGCCGCGTGCCGCCGCTCGCGCCCGCATGGTCGACGATCGCCCGCGTCGTCGAGCATCGCGCCCTGCAGTACCGCCGGACGTTCCGGGCCTCGCTGTTCAGCTCGTTCGGGGTCCCGATGCTGTTCCTGACGGCGATGGGGCTCGGCCTCGGCGGCTACGTCGACCAGAGCCCAGATCCCACGCTGGCGGGGCTGACGTACCTGCAGTTCCTCGCGCCCGGGCTTCTGGCGGCATCGATCATGCAGTCGGGCTCGTTCGAGGCCGCGTTCCCGATCCTCGGCGGCCTGCAGTGGAACAAGATCTTCCACGCGATGTACGCCACGCCGATCCAGGCCCGGGACGTGGCGTTCGGCAACATCGCCTGGATCGGGCTGCGGCTGACGCTCGTCGCGACCGTGTTCGCGATCGTGATCGTCCTGTTCGGCGCAAGCCGGACGCCGCTCATCGTGCTCGCGATCCCGGTCGCCGTGCTGACGGGCCTGTCGTTCTCGACCCCCATCATGGCCTACACCGCGACCCAGCGGACGGCCGACAAGTTCGCCGCGCTGTTCCGGTTCGGGATCACGCCGCTGTTCCTGTTCAGCGGCACGTTCTACCCGATCGAGACGCTGCCCACGTTCCTCCAGCCCGTCGCGTGGCTCTCGCCGCTGTGGCACGGCGTGGACGCCTGCCGGATGCTGATGCTCGGGACCGTCGATCGGAACCCGTTGCTCTTCGTGATCCACGTCCTGGTGCTGGTGGCGATCACCCTGATCGGCGCGCTGCTGGCGGCGCGGACGATCGAGGCCCGGCTGGTGAAGGGCTGACCCGATGACCGCGCTCCGGATCACGCCGCTCTTCGCGTTCGGGAGCCGCCGGGCCCTCCGGATGATCGAGCGCAACCTGCTCGTCTACAAGCACGGCTGGCTCGTGCTGCTGTCCGGCTTCTTCGAGCCGCTGTTCTACCTGCTCTCCATCGGCTTCGGGCTCGGCCGGCTCGTCGGCGACGTCGCGGGACCCGGCGGCCAGCCGATCTCATACGCGCTGTTCGTCGCCCCCGCGCTGCTCGCGGCCTCGTCGATGAACGGCGCGATCACGGAATCGACCTTCAACTTCTTCTTCAAGCTCAACTACGACAAGACGTTCGCCTCGATCCTGACGACGCCGATGTCCCCAGGCGACATCACCCTGGGCGAGCTGGGCTGGGCGCTGATCCGCGGCGGGCTGTACGCGATCGGGTTCCTGGCGGTGATGTTCGTGCTGCAGCTCGTGCAGTCGCCCCTGATCTTCCTGACCGTGCCGGGCGCGCTGCTCATCGGCTTCGCGTTCGCGTCGGTCGGGATGGCCGCGACGTCGTTCATGCGGACGTGGCAGGACTTCGACCTGATCCAGCTCGTGATCCTGCCGATGTTCCTGTTCAGCGGCACGTTCTTCCCGCTGGACACGCTCCCCGACTGGCTCCGGGTCGTGGTCCAGCTGACGCCGCTGTACCACGGAGTCGACCTGCTGCGCGGGCTCACCGTCGGCGTGGTGGGACCGCAGACGCTGGTCCACGTCGCGTACCTGCTCGTGATGGGGCTGGCTGGGCTGGCGGTGGTCTCGCGCCGGCTCGACAAGCTGCTGCTCAAGTAGCGAGGGCGGGGTTGGCGGCCGGCCCGGGAGCGAGCGCCGACACGGTGGCGCGAGGTCGGGCGCTCGACGTCGTCGAGGCCGAGGTCGTCGTGTGTCGGCGCTGCCCGCGCCTCGTCGATTGGCGCGAGCGCGTCGCGCGCGAGAAGGTTGCCCGCTTTCGGGACGAGGAATATTGGGGCCGGCCGGTGCCGGGCTTCGGCGACCCTGACGCGCGGATCCTGCTGCTGGGCCTCGCACCCGCGGCGCATGGCGGCAACCGCACCGGGCGCGTCTTCACGGGCGACGCCAGCGGCGACTTCCTGTGGCCCGCGCTCGACGCCGCGGGGTTGGCGAATCAGCCGACAAGCGAGCGGCGCGGCGACGGGCTTCGCGCGATCGATCTCTGGGTCACGGCGCCGGTGAAGTGCGCGCCCCCGGACAACAAGCCGCTGCCCTCGGAGCGCGACAACTGCGAGCCGTACCTGCTGCGCGAGGTGGCGGCGCTCGACCGGCTCCGCGTCGTCGTCGCGCTCGGCGGGTTTGCGTGGGCGTCAGCGCTCCGGACCTTCGTGGCTTTGGGCGAGCCGGTCCCGCGA
>DASTIE010000119.1:0-4134 GCA_035717865.1 Candidatus Limnocylindrales bacterium | reverse complement strand
CGCACGTGGACACGTGGGAGGCGCTCGAGGCACGGGAGGCCGAGCGGGCGACGGCGAGGGAGCGCGGCGAGGACCCGGCGTGGCGGCGCGAGGCGCTCCGGGCGCTCGCGGATGAGCGCTTCGACATCCTCATCGTCGGCGGCGGGATCGTTGGCGTCGGCGCGCTGCTCGACGCGACGTCGCGCGGGCTGCGGGCCGCACTCGTTGAGCAGCGGGACATTGCCTCGGGCACCTCTGGACGCAGCTCCCGCCTGATCCACGGCGGGCTCCGGTACCTGGAGCAGCTCCATTTCGGGCTCGTCCACGAGGCGTTGACCGAGCGAGCGCGGCTGCTCCGGCTGGCGCCGCACCTTGTCCGCCTGGAGCCCTTCCTGTTCCCGATCTACGGCATCCCGCTGCTCCACCAGGGCTTCTACGGGAGCGGCATCCTCCTGTACGACCTGCTCGGCGCCCGGCGGGACGGCGGGTTCGCGAAGCACCTTCGGCCGCCGAGCGCGATCGATTACGCCCCCAACCTGCGCCGCAAGGGCCTGACGGGCGGGATCATCTACCACGACGGGGTGGAGGACGACGCCCGGCTGGCGCTCGCGGTCCTGCGCACGGCGCTCGCGGGTGGGGCGGTTGCCGCCACGCGGGTGCGAGCCTCCGCTCCCGTGCTCGACGGCGAGAAGATCATCGGCGCCAGCGTCGAGGACCTCGTGAGCGGGAATCGCTTCGACGTGCGGGCGGAGCGCGTGATCGACGCGACCGGCGTCTGGGCCGCTGAGCCCGCGACCCGGTTCGCGGACCTCGAAGGTGCGGACACGTTCGTCCCGAGCCGCGGCTCGCACATCGTGATCCGCCGCGACCGGCTGCCGGCCGAGGGCGGCATGACGCTCCGGATCCCGGGCCGTGTCGTCTTCATCATCCCGTGGCCTCGTCACTGGATCATCGGCACGACCGACCACCCCGATTCGAGGCCGCCGGAGCGGGTTGCGGCGCCCCACGAGGACGTCGACGAGCTCCTCTCGACCGTCAACCGGCAGCTCGACATCGGGCTCGGGCGCGGCGACATCGTCGGCACCTACGCCGGGATGCGGCCGCTCGTCGGCGACCCCGGCGGGTCGACCGTGAAGGCCTCGCGGGAGCATCGGGTCGCCGCGGACGCAAGCGGCCTCGTGCGCATCTCCGGCGGCAAGTACACGACCTACCGCGTGATGGCCCGCGACGTGGTGGACGCTTCACTGGGCCGCCAGGAGGCGCGGCGCCGCCGTTCCAGCACCGCGGACCTGCCGCTCGTCGGTGCGGCGCCGCCGTCGGAGCTCGAACAGATCGGGACGAGCCTGGAGCGGCCGCTCCGCGACGCTGCATCGATCCGTGGCGAGACCCGCGCCACCTGGCCCGCTCGCGTGGGGCACCGGCTCGCGGAGCGCTACGGCCGCGAGGCGATCGAGGTGATGTCGATGGCCCGCGACCTGGACCTCGCGGTCCCGCTCGGGCAGGGCGTCGACCATCTCCAGGCGGAAGTCGCGTGGGCGGCTCGGCGCGAGCTCGCGCTGACGCTCGACGACGTCCTCGCTCGCCGGATGCGCCTCGCCCAGGAGCTGCCCGACCGCGGCGCATCGATCGCGCCGGGCGTCGCGTCCGTCCTGGGTTCGGAGCTTGGCTGGGACGAGGACCGCCAGGCAGCGGAGGTCGCGCGCTACCTCGAGACGGCCCGGCGCGAGTACGGCCTGCCGTGGGCGACCTGACCGACCAGCTCATCCTCGCCCTCGACCAGGGCACGACCTCTTCGCGCGCGATCGCCTTCGGTCGCCATGGCCGGCCCGTCGCCGTTGCCCAGCAGCCGTTCGACCAGCGCTTCCCTTCGCCCGGCCACGTCACCCACGACCCGGAGACGATCTGGTCGTCGCAGCTGGCGGTGGCGCAGGAGGTGGTCCGCCGGGTAGGCGGGCGGGAGCGGATCGCGGCGATCGGGATCACGAACCAGCGCGAGACGACGATCGTCTGGGACCGCGCGACGGGCGAGCCCATCGCGGACGCGATCGTCTGGCAGTCGCGAATCACCGCTCCCGCGTGCGAGCGGCTGCGCCTCGCCGGCCACGAGTCCCTCTTCCGCGAGCGAACGGGGCTGCCGCTGGACGCCTACTTCAGCGGGCCGAAGATTGCCGCGATCCTCGATGCCGTGCCCGGTGCTCGCGCCCGTGCCGAGCGCGGCGAGCTGGCCTTCGGGACCGTGGACTCCTTCCTCCTCTGGCGGCTGACGGGCGGCTCGGCCGCAAACCGCGCCGTCCACGCGACGGATGTCTCGAACGCCAGCCGGACGCTCCTCTTCGACATCCACCGTCTCGACTGGGACGACGAGCTCCTCGACATCATCGGGGTGCCGCGGTCCGTGCTTCCGGAGGTCCGCCCGTCCTCCGGCTTCTATGGCGAGACCGGGCCGGGGCTCTTCGGCCGTCCCATCCCGATCGCCGCGCTCGCCGGCGACCAGCAGGCGGCAACGTTCGGGCAGGCCTGCCTCGCGCCCGGCCAGGCCAAGAACACCTATGGCACCGGCGCGTTCCTGCTCATGAACACCGGCACGGAGGTCAAGACTTCATCGCACGGCCTCCTTTCGACCGTCGGCTGGCAGCTGGCGCCCGGCGAGCCCGCGACGTACGCCCTGGAAGGCTCGGTCTTCTCGGCGGGCGCCGCGGTCCAGTGGCTGCGCGACGGCCTCGGCCTCATCGATCGATCGGAGGACGTGGAGGCGCTCGCCGCGTCGGTCCCGGACGGCGGCGGCGCGTATCTCGTGCCCGCGTTCACCGGGCTCGGTGCGCCGTACTGGGATCAGGATGCCCGGGGCACGATCGTCGGGCTGACGCGCGGCACCACCGGGGCGCACATCGCCCGCGCGACGCTCGATTCGATTGCCCTCCAGGTCGCCGATGTCCTCGAGGCGATGGCGGCGGACGCCGGTGCGAGCGTCGAGACGCTTCGCGTCGACGGCGGGGCCGCGGCCAACGACCTGCTCCTCCAGCTGCAGGCCGACCTGCTCGGCATGCCGGTCGAGCGGCCGGTCGTCGCCGAGACGACCGCCCTGGGCGCGGCGTATCTCGCCGGTCTCTCGATCGGCTACTGGCACGACCACGCCGAGATCGCATCGAACTGGGCGCTCGATCGACGGTTCGAGCCGGCCATGTCCGAGGATCGGCGTCGAACGCTCATCGAGGGCTGGCATCGGGCGGTCGAACGCTCGCGTGGCTGGATCATCCCGCCTCCGTGACGAACAAGCTGGACGCGCAGTCCAGTGCCAGGACGCCGATGCCGGCGCTGATGGACCACCGGTCCAGCAACCGACGGGATCCCGCGATCACGCGGCCAGGCCAGTCCGAGATTTGGACCCGAAGTCCAGCCGCTTGCGAGCGTGGCCCGCTCGCTGGACCCCTGGTCCACGAGGGCCAGCGGCGCGTCGGTCACTGCAACGGATTCCGGGGCTAGGCAGATTTCTGAGAGTGGTCTATGCTCCGGCTCGCCCAATGTCACGGCACGGCTGTGACGGCACATACGCGAAGACCACCACGAACCGGACTCCTCTCACGGCTGACGCGAGACCCGAGCGGGATCGCGGAAGGTCGGACCGAGAGGAGTTCTTTTGTACAGCGACAAGAATCTGACCTGCGCGGACTGTGGACAGCAGTTCGTCTTCACGGCGTCCGAGCAGGACTTTTACGCACAGCGTGGCTTCACCGAGCCGCGCCGCTGCCCGACTGACCGAGCCGCCCGCAAGGCCGCTCGCCAGTCGAGCGGTGCCGGCTACTCATCGGGCTACGGCGACGCCGGTAGCTACGGTGGGGGCGGTGGTGGCTACAGCTCAGGCGGCAGCTACAGCTCAGGCGGTGACGGCGGCGGTTATGACCGCGGCCCCCGCGAGATGTTTGCTGCCACCTGCTCGAACTGCGGCAACGAGGCACGCGTCCCGTTCCGCCCGACGAGCGGCAAGCCCGTCTACTGCTCCGATTGCTTCCGCTCGATGCGGGGCTAGGGGAACCTCAATCACGATCTAGCACTCCTCTCGGCACGCGGGCCGCACGAAGGCCCGCGGAACCAGAGCCAGTACCAGAACCCGGATCGTCAGCCGATCCGGGTTCTTCCATTTCTATGCGCGGAAGC
>DASTIE010000118.1:0-2134 GCA_035717865.1 Candidatus Limnocylindrales bacterium | reverse complement strand
CTCGCTTCCGACCAGAGCGATCCCTTCTCGAACGTCGTCACGGCGAGCAGCCTGCGCGACCCCAACCCGGCGAACGACGACGCCTCGGTCGACACGATCATCGGTGACGCCGGCGCGGATCTCGCGGTGACGAAGCGCGGCCCCGCGGTCGCGGAGCCGGGCGCCGACCTCACCTACACGATCGAGCTGACGAACCTCGGCCCCGATCCCGCGGTGAACGCGCGGATCGCAGACCCGGTGCCGTCGAAGACGACCTACGTCTCGGTGAACGGTCCCGTGGGCTGGACGTGCACCGGTCCCAACCTGTCAGAGGGGAACTCCGCCGTCTGCGTCACGCCCGAGCTGGCGAGCGGCGCATCGGCGACGTTCACCGTCGTCGTGCGCGCTGCCTCGTCCGCCACCGGGACGATCAGCAACACCGCATTCGCGACGGCCGAGACGCCGGACCCCTCCCCGTGGACGAACAACACCGCGACGACGGTCGCGACGGTGGGGACGCCGCCGGCCGGAGTGCCCGGTGCGCCGGGCACCTTGACCGCGACGGCCGGCAACGGCCAGGTGGCGCTCGCCTGGGCCGCGCCCGCCTTCGACGGCGGCTCGCCGCTCACGGGCTACGACGTGTACCTCGGGACGACATCCCACGGACAGAGCGGCACGCCGGTCAACGCCGCGCCGCTTTCCACGGGCGCGACGAGCTTCACCGTGCCCGGCCTCGCGAACGGCACGCCGTACTACTTCACGGTGAAGGCGATCAACGCGGTGGGGCACTCCGTCGCCTCGAACGAGGCGACCGCGACGCCGTTCTCGGCGACGTCCGTCGTCTACAACGGCGCGCTGGTGCTGACGCTCGGCTCGCCGTTCGCGCCCGGCGCATTGCTCTCGAGCGGCTCCCCGCAATGCGTCGCCGGCCAGAACGTCACGTTCTCGCTCGACGCGAACCCGTTCACGGGCGCGAGCGGCGCCTACCTGCTCGGAACGGCGTCGACGACTACCGCCGGCCAGGCCACGGGCGGACCGTTCGCCACGAACGGCTGGCAAGAAGGCGTCTACACGGTGACGGCCAGCTTCACCGGGACAGCCGGCGCGGCCTCGGCGTGCACGCCGTCGTTCGACACCGCGATCGTGACCGTGGCCGCCTCCGGCTCCACGGCGTTCGGCGCGGGCTGGTACACGCTCGGCGGCAGCGGCCGGGTCGGCTTCGGGTTCACGATTCGCGCCGAATCCGGAGGCGGGCACACCGGGCGCCTGCAGCTCGTCAACAACGGCAAGTGGCGCCTGAAGGGGAGCCTCTCCGTGTACGCGAAGGCGAGGAACGGCCAAGCGGCGGCGAGCGGCACGGGCGATCTCTACTGGTGGAACGCCGCGCTCGCCTCCGGTCTCGGCGATTGGGAGCTCGCGCGCTCGGGCGTGCCGTTCACGATCAACTTCACCGCTTCGGGAAGCAAGAAGGCCGCCCCCGGGACGTTCGGCATCACCATCGACCACACGCCCGTGCCGCCGCAGCCAGACGTCCTGCCCAGCTCGACGCCTCAGGCTGTGCGCGGCGGGCGCATCGACGCGACCTGAGGATGCGCGATCCGAGTGGCCCCGGGAGGAGTCGAACCTCCGCACGCAGATTCGAAGTCTGCCGCTCTATCCGCTGAGCTACGGGGCCCGCGCTGAGTGTAGAGCCGCTCTTCCCGGCGTGAGCCCGAGCGCGGCCGATGGTGCGAGGGTGGCGGATGGGACTCGAACCCACGACCACCGGGACCACAACCCGGGGCTCTACCAACTGAGCTACCGCCACCAAGCGGCCGGGACAGGATAGCCGGGCCGCTCGGGGAATCTGGGGCCGCTACGTGGACACGGCCTGGTCGCTCACGCGCACGCGGTGGCGGCCCTCCGTGAGCTCCTCGACGAGCTTCGCGCAGAAGGCCGGCAGGTCGTCCGGCTTGCGACTCGTGACGAGGCCGTCGTCGACCACGACCTGCTCGTCGACCCACTCGCCGCCCGCGTTGCGGATGTCCGTCTGCAGGCTCGGCCACGACGTGACGCGCCGGCCGCGGACGACGCCCGACTCGACGAGTAGCCACGGGCCGTGGCAGATCACTGCCATCGGCTTGCCCGCCTCGGCGAACGCGCGCACGAACGCGAC
>DASTIE010000117.1:0-28899 GCA_035717865.1 Candidatus Limnocylindrales bacterium | reverse complement strand
CGTCGGCGAGAACGGCATCTGCTCGAGCGGCAGCCCGTGGTGGATCGTGGCGACCCAGTTGGCGTCGGTGGACCAGCGCCGTTGCGACTCGCTGATGGCGACCAGCGGGATGTCGCTGAACTGCTCGAGCAGCTCGGGGATGCCGGACACGTCCAGCCGGCCGTGGAGGGTCGTGAGGACGGGGACCGGGCTGTGGCGCGCGAAGAGGAAGCCGAGGGTCTCGACATGCGAATGGATGATGTCGAACCGCTCGACCTGCGACCAGACCCGCGCGAGCGTGACGTTGATGAACGACGAGACGTCGCCCTGGTAGCCGGTCGACCAGAGGCTCCGCTTCGGGCTCTTCACGAGCTCGCCGCCGAACTTGGAGTCGCCGGGCGCGAACAGGGTCACCTTGTGGCCGCGCGCCACCAGCTCGTCGCCGAGCGCGGCGACCACCCGCTCCGTGCCGGCATACGTCGGCGGCGGAACGGGCAGCATCGGTGGCGCGACGAGGGCGATACGAAGGCGGTCCATGGGGCTCCCCTGGCTCGGCGTCGCGAGCGCGGAGACGCGCGGCGTGCTTCCAGAGTCTCGCCTCCGAGCGGCCGTCCTCGGATTGACGAACCACCCGTCCGCGTTGCGAATGACGTAAACGCAGGGACGAAGATTGCCCGCGGCACCGTTCACGAGGAAGCACGGCCTGCGGCACCGCACAGCGGGCATGACCGTCTGCCGATGTACGATGCCGAGCGTGGCT
This sequence comes from Candidatus Limnocylindrales bacterium, assembly GCA_035717865.1. Lineage (GTDB taxonomy): Bacteria > Chloroflexota > Limnocylindria > Limnocylindrales > CSP1-4 > UBA5189. Next base: position 28,160 of record DASTIE010000117.1, on the reverse strand, counting down.
CCCCTCCCCGACCTGATCCTGTACGCGCGCCCGGAATGCTCCCTCTGTGACGAGGCGCGCGAGGCGATCGACCTCGTGATCGCCGATCGGCGCGAGCGCGGGCTGGCGGTTCCGGCCGTCGTCGAGCGCAACATCGAGGTCGACCCGGAGCTGCACCGGATGCTGCTCGAGCGCATCCCGGTCGTCGAGATGGGTGAGCAGCGGGTGGAGCTCGTCGTCTCGATCGGCAAGCTCCGCCGGCTGCTGAACGAGGTCCTGGGCGCGACGCCGGACCCCGCCGCGACGCCGGAGCCGGCCGCCGAGGTCACCACCGAGGCTTGATGGACCTCACGATCGGCCTCGCGATCGGGGCGGGCCTCCTGAGCTTCCTGTCGCCGTGCGTCCTGCCGCTCGTGCCGGCGTACATCGGCCAGCTGTCCGCGGTCGCGGTTGTGGGCAGGGCCGAGGGATCGCCGTCACGCTGGCTGGCCGTACGACACGCCCTCGCCTACGTCGTGGGCTTCGGGGCGGTCTTCACGATCCTCGGCGTCACGGCGACCTACGCCGCGGGGCCGCTCTTCGACTACCTGCCGGTCCTTCGCCAGGTCGGCGGCATCCTCCTCATCATCCTTGGGCTGAATCTCGCCGGCGTGCTCCGCATCCCGGCGCTGGACCGGACCTTCCGGCCCTTGGAAGCCGGCGCCGCTTCGTCGCTCGCGACGGCCACCGGGACGACGGCGCTCGGCATGCCGGGAGGCGGCACGGGAGCGAGATTCACCGATCGACTGGGCGGTCGGATCGTCAGCTCGCGCGGCGGCTGGCTGACCTCGCTCGGGATGGGCGCGATCTTCGCGATCGGCTGGACGCCGTGCATCGGTGTCATCCTCGGCGGGATCCTGACGGTCGCGGCGGAGTCCGGCTCCACGGGCCAGGGCGCCCTCCTGCTCGTCGCCTACACCGCCGGCCTCGGGCTGCCGTTCCTCGCGATCGCCGCGGTGTACGACCGCGCGCCGCGCCTGCTGGCCCCGCTGCTGCGCCGCGGGCGTCTCGTGTCCGCAATCGGCGGCGCGCTGGTCGTGGCGATCGGGATCGCGCTGCTCTTGGACTGGCTCCGCCTCCTCCCGCAGTTCGTGCCCTTCAACGCCGCGATCTGACCTGGTGACGGGCGACCCGCAACCGACCACGCGCGCTCCCGTGCGCCGCCGGGGCGTCGGCCCGTTCAGCCTCCGGCAGGTCACGATCGCGATCCTGGTGGTCATGGGCACCGCGATCGCCGTGACCCTCGCGACCGTGCCGCTCGGGAATGTCGCGCCCGGCCTGCCGGTTCCGGAGCCGTCGGCGTACGTGCTCGGCTCGCCGGTGCCCGGCCTGAATGTCGGCGACCTCGCCCCGGAGCTCGTCGTCGATCGCGAGGGCCAGCAGCTCCAGCTCAGGGACCTCGACGGCAACGCGGTCCGCCTCGCCGAGCTCCGCGGCAGGGCCGTCTGGATCAACTTCTGGGCGTCGTGGTGCCCACCGTGCCAGTTCGAGACGCCGACCGTCCGATCGATGGACCAGCGCTACCGGGACCGCGGCCTGTCGATCGTCGCGGTCCAGGTCCAGCAGACCGTCCAGGCGGGCCGCGACTACGCCGCGCGCTACGAGCTCGAGTACACGATCGGCGCGGACGTCACCGGCGACTTCTTCCACCTGTACCGGGGCTTCGCGCTGCCGACGCAGTTCTTCATCGACCCGGACGGCCGGATCCGCCAGATCGTCAATGGCCCGCTGACGGAGGAGCGGGCCGTCTCGATCGTCGAGGTGCTGCTGCCGCCGGCCCAAGCACCCGCCGCGACGGCCACAGCCTCGCCTTCCCCTGGTGGGTCCCCTGAGCCTCCACCCGGAGCGCCATAGCGTCTGGGCTGTTCATTTCATGACCATTTCGCGGCCATCGTCAGGATCAAGGGCCGGCGGCGAGCCAGTTCGAGCTCCATGCGCATCGTTCAGTGGCCAAGGCAACCGCGCCGCAAGCGTGTCGAGGACCATCCGGTGGGCACGCCCTGCTCGCAAGCGGCCGTTCTCCCTGCCGCCAGGGTGCTTGTGACCACCGATGGGCAGAAACTGATCATGAAATGGTCACCGAGTACCACTAGCGGCGGCGTCGGATCCGGGGAGGCGCCGCGAGCAGAACCTAGAGCGGGTCGAAGCGGTAGCGATCGCGATCGGGCGTCAGGCGTCCGATTGGCGTCAGCGGCTCGTGACTGAGGGCGATAAGCCAGCCTTCCGCCGCGGCCCGCGCGAAGAGCTGCCCTTTGACCTCAACCGAGTCCAGCGGGAAGTCGTCGAACGACGTGACCCAGCGCGGGTTGGCGCTCCACGGCCGCATGCCGAGATCGCCGAAGAACGCCAGCGTGCCGCTGGACCCACGCAGGACGACTGCCTGGTGGCCCTTCGAGTGCCCGCCGGTCATGACGACCGACACGCCCGGGAGCAGCTCGCGCTCGCCGTCGACGGCGCCCGCATCGCCCCAGTCCTTCACGAGGCGCAGCTCCGGCTGGTCGTAGGACGCCACGATCCGGCTGTTGTCGTCGAGGGCGATGTCCCACTCGGCGCGCTGGGCGACGATGCCGGCGCGGGCGAACGCCTTCGAGCCGTCGGCGCGGAGCAGTCCACCCGCGTGGTCGAAGTGCAGGTGGCTCATCACGACCAAATCGACCGAGCCCGGCTCGAACCCGGCGGCCTCCATGGCCGCCACGATCGGCTTGCCCTCGTAGCCGCGCATCTCGCGGACCTTGTCGGTGACGCGCTCACCGATGCCGGTCTCGATCAGGACGCGGCCGGACGGCGTCTCCACGAGCAGGCAGTTCAGCGCCTGGAGCAGTCGATGGTCCCCGTCGATCTCTTCGGTGACCAGCTTGTTCCACAGGATCCGCGGCACCGGCCCGAAGAGCGCGCCGGCGTCGCTGCGGAACGTGCCCGCCTGCACGAGGGAGACGCGCGTCCCGCCCCCGAGCTCCGTCGACCAGTCGAGCGCCTCGAACGCCGCCAACGCGTCAGGGACGGCGGAGGACGTACTTGAGCACGACCCAGGCGATCAGTGCGGCGATGAGGGTCTGGCCGACGATGTACCCGGCCTGCTGGCCCGCGCCGAAGCCCGACGACGCGGGACCGGAGTTCAGGATGAAGGACACGACGAGCGCGATCAGGGCAACCGCGACGATGATCGTCCGGTTCGAGAGCCCGCCCAATGCGGCCGGACCATCCGGTGCCATGCCTACTCGCTTCGGAGCAGTGATGGCGCTTCCCCGGCCTCGCCCTCGACCCCGGCAGAGCCGTCGGTGTTGGCGAAGTCGCGGTGGAACGCCGAGGCGGTGGGCTCGGACTGGCCCTGGTACTTCGAGCCGAGCTCCGGGCTGCCGTACGGCTTCTCGACCGGGCTGGACATCCGGACGAAGCTGATCTGGCCGATCTTCATCCCGAAATAGAGGGCGATCGGGAGATTGGCGACGTTCGATAGCTCGAGCGTGAGCGTCCCCTTCCACCCGGGATCCACGTAGCCGGCGGTGGAGTGGATCAGGAGACCCACGCGGCCCAGGGATGATTTCCCGTCGAGGTGCGCGAGGAGGTCGTCGGGGATCTCCACCCATTCGAGCGTCTGTCCGAGCACGAACTCGCCGGGATGGAGGATGAACGGCTCCTCATCGCGGATTTCGAGCAGCTCGGTGAGATCCGGCTGCGGCTGCCGCAGGTCGATGTACGGGTAGCGGTTGTTGCGGAAGACGCGGAACTTCCGATCGAGGTGCAGGTCGATCGACGCGGGCTGGACGTCGCGCGGATCGAACGGGCGGACGACGATCTCGCCGCGCTCGATGGCGGCGCGGATGTCACGGTCGGCGAGCACGCTCATGCAGCACGGATGATCGCACGCGCGGTGACGTTGGGCTGGACGCGCCGCGGCGTTTCCAGCGGCTGGGCGTACCCCTGCCACAAATATGCAACGGTCGGACGGCACGCTCTTGATGGGGGCTGCGGCCCGGCAGGCGGATGCGCGCCCCCAATTCGAATGAGGTTGCGTCATGGCTCCATTTCGCAGGTTCATCGCACTGCTGCCGATCCTGTTGCTCACCGCGTGCGGTGGCACGGGCCCGACCGCGCCCGGCTCCACCCCCGGGCCGACGTCACAACAGCCGGCGTCGACGCCCGGGACCGGGACGGGTTCGGCGGCCAGCCCGGGAGCCGCCGGAGCGGCTTGCGCGCTGCTGACAGATGGCGAGGTGGCGGAGTTGACGTCGCTGGAGATCGAGACCAAGGAGGCGCAATCTGCGGGTGGCATCTATTCGAACGGGTGCCACTGGGTCCTCGCCGACGGTGGCGTCGTGAAGGTGGAAATCATCCTCGGCATGCTCACGGAGGGCGGTCGCGCGCATTTCGACACGGTGCTCGTGCCACTCGCGGAGGGGCTCGGCGGCAAGCCACTTGCCGGAGTCGGCGACGACGCGCTCGTCGGCGCCGACGGCAAAGGGGTCACGGCTGTCGTCGACGACATGCTCGTCGATCTCCAATGGATCGACGCTTCCAGCGACACGACTGGCGTTCCCGTTGCGCTGATGAAGCTGGCGCTCGCCAACCTTGCCGGGGGATGAGGGGACGGGCGCGACCGTTCAGGCCCCTCGCTCGATTAGAGAACGGGCGCGGCGGCGCTAGGCTCCTTGGATGACCGACCGAGACGCCCTGCTTCGCCATACCGCCGAGCTGGCGAACGACTTTCTCGACCGCCTCCCGACGCGACCTGTCGGACGCCCGGTTGACCTTGCTGCGCTGCGCGCGGACATGGATCTGCCGCTGCCGGATGCGCCGATGGACCCGGCAAGCGTCATCGACGAGCTGGCCCGCGCCGCGGAGCCGGGCCTGTTCGGGAGCGCCGGGCCGCGGTACTTCGGGTTCGTGATCGGTGGCGGGGTGCCGGCCGCACTCGCCGCCGACTGGCTGACGGGCGCTTGGGATCAGAACGCGGGGCTGTACGCGATCTCTCCCGCTGCCGCGGTCGCCGAGGAAGTGTCGGCTCGCTGGCTCGTGGAGCTCTTCGGCCTGCCGGCGCAGTCCAGTGTCGGCTTCGTCACGGGCGCCACGATGGCCACCTTCACGGCCCTCGCCGCGGCCCGCCATCGCGTCCTGGAGCGGGCCGCCTGGAACGTCGAGGAGAACGGCTACGTCGGGGCGCCGGCGATCGAGGTCGTGCTCGGGGATGAGGCGCACGTCACCGTCTTCGTGTCATTGCAGATGCTCGGGCTGGGCCGGGCCCGGGTGCACCGGGTCGCCGCCGACGCACAGGGCCGGATGCGCGCCGACGCGCTGCGCGAGACGCTTGCCGCCCTCGACGGCCCGATCATCGTCTGCGCCCAGTCGGGCAACGTGAACACCGGCGCGTTCGACCCTCTGCCGGAGGTTCTCGCCGCCGTTCGCGAGAAGCCGAACGCGTGGCTGCACGTCGATGGCGCGTTCGGCCTGTGGGCGGCCGCGACGCCCGCGCTCCAGGGCCTCACCGACGGCCTCGCCGGCGCGGATTCGTGGACGACCGATGCTCACAAGTGGCTCAACGTCCCGTATGACTCGGGCATCGTGATCTGCGCGGATCCGGCTGCGCACCACGGGGCGATGACGCTCGGCGCGAGCTACTACGTCGAGACGCAGGGCGGCGAGCGCGACAGCTACAACTGGGTCCCGGAGTCATCCCGGCGCGCTCGGGGGTTCGCGATCTACGCCGCACTCCGATCGCTCGGCCGCTCGGGTCTCGCGGAGATGATCGAGCGGTGCTGCACGAACGCCCGCCGCTTCGCCGACGGGCTGCGCGGCACCACCGGCGTGGCGATCCTCAACGACGTCGTCCTCAACCAGGTGCTCGTGCGGTTCTCGCCGGCCGGCGGTGGTGACGACCCCGCCGCCACGGATGACTTCACCCGGCGCGTGATCGCTGCGGTGCAGGCCGACGGCACCTGCTGGCTCGGTGGCACGACGTGGCATGGTCTTGCGGCGATGCGCATCTCGGTCTCGAACTGGAGCACGACCGAAGCGGACGTCGACATCTCCGTCGAGGCGATCCTGCGCTGCGCCCGCGAGGCCGCCGCGAATCTCACTCCCGCCTGAGGCGCCGGCCGGTTCGGCCGGTCAGTCGGTCTTGCGGGTGTCCGGCCGAACGTCGATCGCCACGGGCGTGCGCTTGCCGTCGAAGAGGGCGTCGACCTCGCGTTTGAGGTCCTCGATACCCTCGAAGCTCTGGTAGACGCTCGCGAACCGGATGTAGGCGATCTGGTCAAGCTCGTGGAGCTTGGCCATGGCGAGCTGGCCGACCCGGGAAGAGGGCACCTCCGTCATGCCCTCGCTGCGGAGCGTGGCCTCGATCTCGTCGGCCGCCTGCTCGGCGGCGCCGTCACGGACCGGCCGGCGCGTGAGCGCCTTGCGCAGGCCATTGGCGAGCTTGTCGCGATCGAACTCCTGGCGGGTGCCATCGCGCTTCACGACGAGGAGGCGCGCGGCCTCGACTCGTTCGTAGGTGGTGAATCGGGTGCTGCACGCGGCGCACTCGCGGCGCCGGCGAATGGTCGCGGAATCGTCCAGGTCACGCGAATCGACGACCCGGGTGTCTCGCTCACCGCAGACGGGACATCGCATCCGGCTCTCTGTACCTCCCTGCACCACTATGGGTTGTGGTGTCCAGGGAGCATACCACCAGATGTGGGGGACGCTACTCCGTCTGCGTCGTCGCGAAGATGTTCGGCAACGGCTGGTCGAACGCGAAGGACGACCGGGAGGGCATGCCGACCATCGCGACCGCGCCGGCGAGGAGGACGATCAGGAAGAAGAACGCCACGCGCCCCACCGGCACGCGCCGCGGTCGAGCCAGCGCGCTCAGCTCGAGGATCTCCACCTCATGCTCGACGGCCACGGCCATCGGCTCGGCCGCGCCGTCCAGCGGTCCTGGCGATCGGCGTGTATCCATCCCTACCCACCATGGCGTCGCTGACCGGCGATTCGGTTCCCGATTCGTAAAGGGACTCCTCGCGGCCAAAACGTTCGATCTTCGACGCGCGACGATGCGCGATCGCTGCGCGGGATCGCCGCCGACGTGCCGCAGCGGTCAGGAACGAGCAGCGAGCTCCGCGAGGAGCGCCCTGCCGACCTCGAAGAGGTCGCCCACGACGACGAGGTCCGCGAACTCGGCGATCGGCGCGTCCGGGTCGCGGTTGACGCCGATGATCGTGCCCGCGGTCTGCATGCCGACCTTGTGCTGGATCGCGCCGGAGATGCCGAGCGCGAGGTAGAGCTGCGGCTTCACGATCTTGCCGGTCTGGCCGATCTGCTGGGCGTACGGGATCCAACCCGAGTCCACGGCGGCCCTCGTGGCGCCCACGGCCCCACCGAGCGCGTCGGCAATCTGCTGCACGAGCGCGAAGCCCTCCTCGCCGCCAACGCCACGGCCGCCGGCCACGATGACCCGGGCCTCCTCGATCGGGAGCGCGGCTGCGGCCTCGTCGATGCGTTCCACGATCTTCACGAGCGGCAGCGAGAGCTCCGTCTCGGGAGCGAGATTCTCCACTGCCCCTGCCAATGCGGCCTTCTCTGCCGTCACCACGTTCGGGCGAAGCGTGATGATCCCCCACTCCCCATCGGCGAACGCCGAGGTGGTGATGAGCTTGCCGCCGAAGACGCTCATCTGGACCGACGGCCCGCTCCCCTCCCAGGCCACCGCGGTCGCGTTGACAAGCACGGGACGATCCAGCAGCGCTGCCAGCGTGCCCGCGACGTCGCGACCGTCGGGGCCGGCACCCGTCAGCACGACAGCGGGCGACTCGGAGGTGAGAATCGCCGCTGCCCGCTGCGCCGCGACCTGGGCCCAGGCGTTGCCCTCCGCAGCCGGCTCGGCAACGGCGACGACCCGCGCCACGTAGCCGGCGAGCTCCTCGGCGGCGGCGCTCGGATCGGACGCGACGACGATCCCTGCTGCCTGGCCGCCCGCCGCGTCCGCGAGCGACCGCGCAAGGGTCGCGACCTCGGTGGAGCTCTTCGCCAGCGAGCCGTCGGCGTTGGTTTCCGCAACGACCCAGATCGTGCCGGCCATCAGATGAGCCTCCGCGAGGCCAGGAGATCTGCGATCGCCTTCGCGCCCTCCTCGGGCGTGCCGCGGACCACCTCGGTGGCGCCACGCGCCGGGGGCTTCTCCTGCCCGGTCACCTTCGTACGCGCGGCGTCGCCTCCGATCGAGCCGGCGTCGAGAGCCAAATCGGCCGCGGACTTCGTGGCGACCTCCTTCGACCTCGCCGCCATGATCCCCTTCAGCGACGGGTAGCGCGGCTCGCCGAGCAGCTGCGTCCCCACGATCAGCGCGGGCATCGGCGCCTCGAGAACGTCGAAACCGGCCGGGCTGATCCGTCGAACTCGCACCGTCCCCGCGCCGGGATCCGGCTCGATCTTCGCCGCCGAGGACAGGTACGGCAGCCCGAGCTTCGTCGCGACCGCCGCGCCGATCACGCCACCGACGCCATCTGACGTGTCGAAGCCCGCGAGCACGAGGTCGAACTCGAGCTGACCGAGCGCCGCGACAAGCGCCGCGATCGTGGAGCCGTAGTCCGAACCCGCGAGCGCGGGGTCCGTGATCAGCACGCCTCGATGCGCGCCCATCGCGAGGCCCTTGCGCATCGTGTCGAGGCCGTTCGGTGGCGCCATGGAGAGCAGCGTGACCTCCCCCTCGTGCGCCTCGACGAGCTTCAAGGCCGCCTCGAGCACGTACTCGTCGTTGCCGTTGATCACGGACGGTGATGCCGTGCGATCGAGGCGCCCGTCAGGTCCGAGCCGTTCGGCGGCAGCCGCGGGATCGGGCACCGGCTTGGTCAGGACGACGATGCGAAGCGGCACGCTCGAATGGGCCTCCTGGCGCTGGATCGGGGTGACGTCGATGATAGGGCGGCTCTCCCGGAGGGAGCTCCCCGAGGCTCAGTCGGGCTTGCCGAGCAGCGACCGCGCGATGACGAGGCGTTGGATCTGCTGCGTACCCTCGTACAGCTGCGTGATCTTGGCGTCGCGCATCATCCGCTCGACCGGGTAGTCATCCGTGTACCCGTAGCCACCGAGCACCTGGACCGCGTCGGTGGTCACGGCCATCGCGTTGTCGCCCGCGACGAGCTTTGCGAGGCTCGCCCAGCGCGCGGCATCCCGCGCACCGGCGTCGATCTCGACCGCAGCCTTGTACGTCAGCTGCCGGGCCGATTCGACCTTCGCGTCCATGTCCGCGAGCAGCGCCTGGATCATCTGCAGCTCGCCGATGCGCTGGCCGAACTGCTTGCGCGTCCGGGCGTAGTCGATGGCGACCTCGAGGGCGCCCTGCGCGATGCCGACGGCCTGGGCAGCGATCCCGGGTCTCGACCGATCGAACGTGCCCATCGCGAGCTTCCAGCCCTCCCCCTCCTCGCCGATTCGATTGGCGGCCGGGACGCGGACCTTGTCGAACGACAGCTCTGCCGTCGGGCTGCCGCGAATGCCGAGCTTGTGCTCGAGCCGGTCGACCGAGAAGCCCGGTGTCGGGACCTCGACCGCGAAGCACGACAGTCGCCGGTGGCGCGGCGTGTCGGCATTCGAGTCGGTCACCGCGAACACGCTGATCACGTCCGCGACGCTGCCGTTGGTGATGAAGCGCTTGCCTCCGTCGAGCACGTAGTCGTCGCCGTCGCGCACGGCGCGCGTCCTGGCGGCGGCCGCGTCCGAGCCTGCCTCAGGCTCCGTGAGCGCGAACGCGATGAGCTTCTTTCCGGAGGCGAGATCCGGGATGAACCTGGCCTTCTGCTCCTCCGTGCCGCCGAGCAGGATCGGCAGGGAGCCAAGGCCCTGGACCGAGAGGATGAGGCTCGAGGTGGTGCAGGCCCGGGCAATCTGCTCGATCGCGAGGCACTGCGTCAGGAGGTCGGCGCCGACGCCGCCGTACTCCTCCGGGAACGGGAGGGCCAGCACGTCCTGCGATGCGAGGAGCTGGCGGATGTCCTCGGGGAACTCGCCGCTTCGGTCGATCTCGGCGGCGCGCGGCGCGATCCGCTCGTCCGCGAGCTGGCGCAGCGTGTCGCGCAGGAGCAGCTGCTCCTCGGTCAGCCGATAGGTCGAGGGCGCCGCGTCAGCCACGGCCGAATCGTAGCCCGCTGGCCCGGATGGGACCGGCGCGCGATGGGACTGCCCGGCGCGCGAGGGACGTGCCGCGGGCGCACCACGATTTGGTCCGGGTCGGTACGGACACCTGGCAGAGCGCCCGCGCGCCGGGATGGACGGTACTCTGGCCAGGCGGCGAGCGGTTCGAGCGAGACGGGCCACACCGCCAGAGGGGTGTCTGACAACGTGCGGAAGCGAACGGTCGATCGCCGACTCCGCGGGACGAGCGTTGCGATCGCGTCGGCAATCGTGATGGTCGCCTCACTTGCGACCGCGCCATTCGCGCTCGGGGCGCCCAACGTCGTGGTGGCGCCGTCCAACGGTCTTCCCGGAGCCTCCGTGAAGGCGACCGCATCGGGATTTCCAGTCGGGCCCATCGAGTTCCTGTGGGACGGATCGGTCTCGCTCGGGACGGTCGAGAGCAACACCAGTGGTCGCGCGATCCGCACCTTCAACATCCCGGGTAACGCCACGCCAGGAGCGCACTTCGTTCAGGCCTGTGCCTCGTCGTGCAGCGTGTCGGCACAGGGCAAGGTCACGGTGCTTGCGGCAGCGACACCGCCACCGACTCCGACGCCCTCGCCTTCGCCCACGCCGACGGCTTCGCCGACTCCGATCCCGACTCCCCGAATCACCCCGCGGCCGACGCCGACGCCGACGCCGCGGCTACCGACGCCACCTCCGCCAGGCTCGACCCCGCCGCCGGGCGCCACCATCCCGCCGCCGGTCGCGACGCCGGTGGCCTCACCCGGAGCGAGCCTCACCGGTGCTGGAAGTCCGGTGCCGAGCATCGCGCCAGTACCGACGGCGTCCCTCACGGCGGGCGGTTCGCCACGAGTCGAGGCGTCGGGCTCCGCGGGGGTCGCGCCCACGTCGACGCCGGTTCCGATCGCCGCCGGCCCGACCGGAAGCGATGCGCTGAGCGGACCGCTCGTCCCGGTCGTCGGCTTGATCGGCGGACTGATCCTGGTTGGCTTCGTGCTCGCCAAGGCCCGCGGCCGGCCCGCCGCCCAGCCACTGCCCGCGGGCGCAATGGCGATGGCCGCTCCAGTGGGCACGGAGCAGTTCGGCGACGGCGTCGCGCGAGCTGAGCCGGCAGGGGTCAATGCGGCCGGCGCCTACCCGTGGCTCGAGCGTGAGCTGCTCTCGGAGCCGATGCCCGCGCCGGGACCGAGCGCGCTGGAGGACGCGCAGGCGCCAACGGCGACGTCAGTCGACGAGACAGGCGCCCCGCCGGCATCGGCGATCGCGGCCGACCCCTGGGCAAGTGCCAAGACCATCGCGATCCACGTGGAGCAGATCGACCTCGGCGAGGATTGAGGCCCCCTGGCAAGCCCTCCGTCGAGGTTGATCGCCGCCGAGCGAGGCGGCCCTTGCTTCGTATTCGCGGAATTTCGCCCTCCGGCCAGGGTGGCACCTCACGCCATGCGCGTCGCGGGAATACGAAGGGGATTTTGGTGGAGACGGAGCTCCTGGCCGGCGAATCTGAGGCCGGTCCAGGTATGCAGGGACATGGGTTTCGAAGGTGGTGGGCTGCTCGATGCCCATTTCCGGGGGGAGTACGCAGGCCCTCGGCGGCGGCGGTGCGTGTGCGCTTGGCGGTGGAGGCCCGCAGGCCCTGGGATGGGCCAAGGCTGCATAGCCGGGTGCCCGGCGGCCGCGCCTCGGACGCCAGCTTGCACGATCAGCCGGACGGCGCGACCGAGCTTCGTATTCCCCCGACGTGCATGGACAGGTGGGCCTTCACCCTTGCGAGGCGCATTTCCGCGAATACGAGCGCCACGTACAACCGTTCGGCGCCTGACGGCGAGGGCTCGGCGCCCGGCGGCCTAGGGCCTGGCGCGCGACTACTGCAGGACGGGCAACGACCTCGAGCCTGGCTGGGTGGGGGCCAGGGACTCCGCCAGCAGCTCGGCGATGTCGATCGCCTTCACGCTGCCGCCGGTCCCTGACTGCGCCGCCTCGAGGCCGTCCTTCAGCATCGTCATGCAGTACGGGCATTCGGTGGCGACGGTCGAGGCCCCCGTTGCGAGCGCCTGCGAGGTCCGAGATTCGTTGATGCGGGTCCCGCGCGTCTCCTCCATCCACATTCGACCGCCACCCGCGCCGCAGCAGTACGTGTTGCGCCCGCGGTTGTCCATCTCGCGCAGCTCGAGGCCGGCGATCGAACCCAGCACCTCCCGCGGCTCGTCGATGACGCCGTTGTACCGCGTCAGGTAGCAGGAGTCGTGGAGCGTCACGGAGCGGCCGGTGCCGCCGTTCCCGTCAGGCGCGGCGTCGGCGTCGATGACCCGAAGACGGCCGCCGGCGAGCAGCTCGCGGAGGTAGGCCGCGTGGTGAATCACGCGGAAATGGCCACCAAGCTGCCCGTACTCATTGCCGATCGTGTTGAAGCAGTGCGGGCACGCCGTGACGATCGTGCGCTCGCCCATCTGGTAGCGATTGAGCGTGTCGACGTTGCCCTGGGCGAGCATCTGGAAGACGTAGTCGTTGCCCATGCGACGCGCCGGATCACCGGTGCACGACTCCTCCTGCCCGAGGATCGCGAAGCTGATGCCGGCTGCATCCAGGCAGGTCGCGAAGGCCCGCGCGACCTTCCGGTTGCGCTCGTCGAACGCGGCGGCGCAGCCAACCCAGTAGAGGACCTCGATCTCGCCCAGTCGATCGTCGGCCGCGAGCTCGGCGACGGTCGGCACGGCGAACGGCAGCCCGCGGGTCCAGTCGGTGCGCGTGGACGGCGGCTGGCCCCAGGGGTTGCCGACGCCCTCCATGTTCCGGAAGGCGGTGTTGAGCTCCTGCGGGAACCTCGAATCCTCGAGGACCAGGTTCCGGCGCAGCCCGACGATCTTGTCGACGTGCTCGATGAGCACCGGGCAGGCCTCGACGCAGGCGCCGCAGGTCACGCAGTCCCAGACGGCATCGAAGGGGATGGCGTTGTCGACGATCGGCCTGAGCATCGCCGTCTCGTCGATCACGTCGGTCAGTCCGAATGAGGCAGCTGACGGCGAGTTCGGGATCAGCGGGAGGCCGTGCTCCGCCTCAACCGACATGTCCCGGATGCCCATGATGAAGTGCTTGGGGTTGAGCGGCTTGCCGGTGTTCCACGCCGGACAGGCCTGCTGGCAGCGGCCGCACTCGGTGCAGGTGAAGCCGTCGAGCATGTCCTTCCAGCCGAGGTCCTGGAGAGTGCGGAGCCCGAACGTCGCGTCCTCCGCCTCGAGGTCCATCTGCGGCAGCTCACCGCGCGGCGCGAGCTTGCGGAAGTAGATGTTCGGGAAGCTCGTCGCGATGTGGAGGTGCTTGCTGAACGGCAGATAGACGAGGAACGCCGCGACGAGTGCGATGTGCGCCCACCACAGGATCCAGAAGGCTGACTCCAGCGCCATGGCGTCGAGGCCGAACAGGCCGCCGCTTCCGCGGACCAGAGTGCCGCCGAGGGCATTCGCGATGAAGGCGCCGGGCTGCTCGCCGAACCTCGCCACCTCGAAGACCTGGGCGAAGAGCTCCGTGGCCACGACCCCGCCGATCATCCCGAGGATGAGGAGCGCGTCGCGATTGAAGGTGAGTCGAACGGGCTTCTTCGTGACGAGGCGGCGCCACAGTGCCCAGCCCACCGCGGCGAGGACGATGACCGCGACGACGTTCTGCATTGCGAGCGTCGCGGCCCAGAGCAGCCCGTCGAAGGGCCACGAGAGCACCGCCTGGAGGAGGCCGCCGGTGACGATGTTGGCCGTGCCGACCGTCAGGAGGATGAAGCCCCAGAAGATCCCGAAGTGGAGGATCGCGGCACGCGGGTCCTTGAACATCTTCGTCTGCACGAAGGCGTACTCGATCAGGCCGGCGAGTCGCGCCGGGATGTTGTCGAAGGGGCTCGGGCCCTCCGCGCGCCCAGCCGCGAAGACGCGCAGGTGACGAGCCATCGCGAGAACGAAGAGCACCGCGGCGCCCCAGAACACGGCGAAGACCAGCGGGTAGAGCGGCACGTGATCGAAGAACGGGAACATCAGCGAATCTCGCTCCCGTGCTCATCCGGTTCCGGCTCGGAGAGGTTCGTATTCGGGATGTCTGCGTCCGTGTCGTTCTGGTGCAGGTCCGGGTCCGGGAGGTCCGGCCGCGCTTCGTGGCCGGCGCCGGCAGCGCCGTGGTCGAACGGGCCGGCGATCGTCTCGAGGGCGTGGCGCAGCGTGGGTGCGAGCGCCTCGAGCGATTCCAGCGCTGCGCGCGGGCTGCCCGGCACGTTGACGATCAGCGCCCGGCCCAGCACGCCGACGACGCCGCGCGACAGGTCGGCCATCGGGGTCTTCGCGCGGCCGGCGGCGCGAATCGCCTCGGCGAGGCCGGGCACCTCGTAGTCGATCACCGCCTGCGTCGCCTGGGGCGTGACGTCGCGCGGCGTCAGGCCAGTGCCGCCGGTGCTCAGGACGAGCGCGTTGTCGGTCGCAGCCTTTCGAAGCGCCTCCTCGATGTCGGAGCGCTCGTCCGCAACGGCCTCGCGTCGAACGGCGAAGCCCTTGTCGCCGAGCGCCTCGGCGAGCGCGAGCCCGGCATCGTCGTGGCGGGTTCCGCTGGCGACCCCGTCGCTGATCGTGAGGACGAGCGCCGGCGTGCCGGACGGAACCTGCTCGCCGCTCACTTCTTGCGGATCCTGCCCGCGGCGCGCTCGCCGGGAGCGGGCCGGCGCGGTCGATCCGCGGCGTCGTCCGCCGGCCGATGCCACTCGCCGCTCTTGCCACCGGTCTTGGACGCGAGGCGGACGTTGCGGATCTCGACCCCGCGTTCCACGCCCTTGACCATGTCGTAGACAGTCAGGGCGGCGACGGACGCAGCGGTGAGCGCCTCCATCTCGACGCCGGTCGGGCCGGTGGTTGCCGCCTCGGCACGGATTCGCAGCCCGCCGGCGACGCGATCCGGCGTCACGGTCACGAGCAGGTCCGTGAGTGCCAACGGGTGGCACAGCGGGATCAGGTCGGAGGTGCGCTTGCCACCCATGACGCCCGCGAGCTCCGCGACTGACATGACGTCGCCCTTCGCGGATCGGCCGTCGATGACCAGGCTCAGGGTCTCCGCCGACAGGGCGACGAACGCCTCCGCGACGGCGCGTCGGGCCGTGGCGGGCTTCGCGCTCACGTCCACCATGCGCGGGCGGCCCGTTCGATCGACGTGGGTCAGGCGGCGGCGATCGGCGCGCGCTCCGGGAGGTCGCTCCATGTCAGCGCCCATGATGCGACAGGCGGGCGTGCCGATGTCAGGCCGGGTCCAGCCACCACAGGTCGACCGCGTCGCCCGCGGCATGAACCTCGACGTCCTCGCGCACCACCGCGAGCGCGTCGGCGGCCGCGAGGGCCGAGAGCACGTGGCTCCCCTGCCCCGCCGGGCCGTGCGACAGCCGCACGCGAACACGACCCCGGCCATCGCGCTGGGGTGAGCCGTCGACGTCGCGCTCGGCGGTCGCGCGGAGAAAGGCGCGGCGGTTCGGTGCCGTCCGGACCTCGTCCAGGAGCACCGCTCGGTCGACGGCCCGGTACAGGTCCCGCCGCCCGGCGAGCGAACGAATCGCCGGTCGAACGAAGAGCTCGAACGTCACGAAGCTCGAGACGGGGTTGCCGGGCAGCCCGAAGAGCAGGGCGCGGCCGCCGTCCCGGCGCGGCGCGGTGCCGAAGGCAAAGGGCTTGCCCGGCTGGACCGCAACCCGCCACAGCCCGATCTCGCCGATCGACTCGAAGGCGAGCTTGACGACGTCGTACGGTCCGACCGACACGCCCCCGGCGACGACGATCGCGTCCGCCCCGGTATCGAGGGCCGCGCGGAGCCGGCCCGTCACGTCGTCGAGGTCGTCCGGCGCGATCCCGAGCCGGATCGCCTCGGCGCCCGCTGCCTCGACCAGCGCGCGGAGGCCCGGACCGTTCGCGTCCGGGATGCCTGCCGGCCCCAGGTCCGTGCCCGCGGGCCGCACCTCGTTGCCGGTCGCGAGCACCGCGACGCGGGGCCTGCGCCGGACGGAGACCGCGGGGAGGCCCGCGCCGGCGGCGAGCGCCACTGCGGCAGGGGTCATCGCGGAGCCGGAGGCGAGAATCGTCGCTCCCTCGGAGAGGTCGCTCCCGCGGAGCCGGATGTGCGCGGCGGCGCGGCCCGGCTCGTGGACGAGGATCGCGGCCGGCAAGGGGCCGGCGGCGTCGCGCCCGCGCGGCCCGGCAGTGCCGGCGGCGTCCAGCGGTGTCGTTGCCTCGACGGGGACGACCGCGTCGGCGCCCGCGGGGATCGGTGCGCCGGTGGCGATGCGAATCGCGCTCCCGTGCCCCACCTCGCCATTCGCCACGCCGCCCGCCGGCACCTCCCCGACCACGCGCAGTCGCACCGGCGCGTCATCGCCCGCAGCGGCGACATCCGCGAACCGGACCGCATAGCCGTCCATCGCGGAGTTGTTCCACGGCGGCAGCGTCACGGCTGCCACGACGTCCTCGGCGAGCACCCGCCCCAGCGACCCGTCGACGTCGACGGTTTCCGTGCTCAGCGGACCGGCAACCGCGCCGAGGATGGCCGCGCGCGCCTCCTCCACCGAGAGGAGCTCGCGCGTCGTGTCCGCACTCACGGGACGTCTGCGCTCACGGGAATTCCGCGCTCACTGGACGTCTGCGCTCACTGGACGTCTGCGCTCACGACTCCCCGTCGGGCGCGGATGAACAGCCCGACTCCGAGGCGCGTGAGCACGCCGACGAGGCGGCCATCCTCGACCACCGGCAGCCCATCCACGCCGGCGCGATGGATCCGCTCCAGGGCGCCCTTCATCGGCTCGCCCGGCGCGAGCATCGAGAGCTTCGGCGGCTTCAGCATGACGTCCTCGACACGCGTCGTCGTCCACTGGTCGCGCCGCATCCCGCGGACCTGGCGGACGCCCAACATCCCGACGATCTGCTCGTCTTCGAGAACGGGCACCGCTGTCAGCGCCGACTCTCCGTCGAGGAGCTGCGAGGCGAACGTGTCGACCGTCAGCGACGGCGAGACCGTCACCGGGTCCGCATCCATCGCCTCGGAGACCGTGTGACCGCCGATGAGGTCGTCCAGCCGAACGCGATCGCGGAGCTGGTTCGCCGAGAGCACCAGGAACCAGCCCGTCAGGGCCAGCATCGCGCCCATGTAGCCGCCCTCCGCCAGGAGGACCGCGATGCCGGCCGCGACCACCAGGTAGCCGGTCACGCGCCCCGTGCGCGACGCCATGTTCCAGCCATTGCGCTCCGAGCCGGAGCGCCGCCACGCGAGGTCGCGGACGATCCGCCCGCCGTCGAGCGGATACGCCGGGACGAGGTTCACCAGGCCGAGCACGAGGTTCAGGAAAACCAGCACCGCCAGGACGCCCGCGGCGGCACTGAAGTCCTCCCCGAGCGCGGTGGCGCCCGCGGTCAGGCCGAGCAGCACGAGGCTGATCCCGATGCTCGCCAGCGGCCCGGAGGCGGCAATCGCGGCGTCGTGGCGCGGGTCCGGCGAGGTCGGGTCCAGGGGTGTCGCGCCGCCGAAGAACGACACCAGGATCGAGGACACGTCCACGCCCCGGCGCCGCGCGACGATCGCGTGCGCGAGATCGTGCGAGACGGAGCTCACGAAGAACCCCAGCGACACGACCGCGCCGAGGATCCATGCGACGTGGCTGGGCAGGTCTGGGTCCACCGCCGTCAGCTGGCCGACGGAGATCACCGCGACCACCGCGAGCACGATCGTCCAGCCGAACGAGACGCGGATCTCGATGCCGAAGACGCGGGCGATCGGAACGCCCATCAGGCGATGCTCCCGCGCCTGCGCGCGACCAGCCACGTGGCGATGGACGCGACGAGCGCGACGACCCCGACGAAGACGGACGTCTCCGACCAGAACGCCTGCGGGAAGAGCTGCACGAGCTTGTCCGTGCGCGGATCGAACGTGTACGAGCCGGCCGCGAAGAAGAGGCGGTGGAAGACCTCGAAGGCCGCGTCGAACGCGAAGACCACGAAGGCGCTCACCACGGCGATCGCGATCGCCAGCCCTCGGGCGCCGCCGGCAACCGCTCGCCACGCAGCGGCCCCCGCTTCCGTGCCCCGCCGGCGACGGAACGCCACGACCAGGACCACCAGCGCCGCCGCGACCAGCGCGAAGAAGCCCGCGAAGACGCCGCGGACATCGCGCATGTGCCCGACCTCGGCTGCGCTCAACACCTGGCGGCCGTCGACCGGGACATCGAAGTCGGCCTGCCAGAAGACCAGGTCGCCGACGAGGCGGGAGGCGACCCGGTCAAGGTCGGCGGGCGCGTAGCCGGTCAGCTGGCCGACGCCCGTCCGATCCTGCTCGAACCGGACGAACAATGGGTTCAGGAACGGCAGGATCGAGCCACCCAGCAGGACGAGCGCCGTGGCCGCCGCGATCAACCACCCGCCGCCTATTCCGCGAGGGTGTGCGCCTGGTCCCACCAGCCCTCGATCATGAGATCCGACGGGGGCTCCATCTTCAGCTCATCGGCGGCGCGCGCGAGCCGTTTGCGGAGCGTCTCGAGGTCGACCTCGAGGATGTCCGCCAGCCCCTCGAAGCCCGCCTGGCTGAGGAGCCGGTGCTCGGCCGGCCCGAACCCTGCCAGGTTCAGCATCTGGGCCTCGTCGCGCCAGGTGAGGACGTCGTTCGGAGAAGCGTCGACCTGGTCCGCCAGGTACTGGCGTCGGGTCGGGGTCTCGGTGACCTCCAGCAGCAGCCCGGTCGTGAAGATTCCCTGGCGCTCCAGGCGCCCGAGGTAGATGGGCTCGATGCGGATCAGCTCGTCGATCGGCGGCACGGGTCGATGATAGGGCCGGGAACACGACGCCGAAGCCCGGGGTGGTCCGCCCTGGGCTTCGCCGTGATCGTCAAGAGCCTTGCTCCCGGCGTGAGGCTGCTCGCGGAAGCTTGACTTGGTCAGATGCCCACTGGGTGAGCAGATGGCCGCGTTCCAGGCGCCGGGCGCAGCGAGCGATCAGCGCCCGGACTTCGAGCCGGGCACGGGGGAGACGTTGCAGAAGAATGCCTTGACCGGCACGGGGTTGATGGTCAGCAGCCCGGCCTCCTGCGCGTCGAGGATGTCTTGGTCGTTGGTGTACTGCACCGGCGTTACGTTCTCGGCCCAGGTGACCGTGTAGACGAGCCAGCGGCCGCCATTGAAGTCGCGGTCGCCGGGCTTGGCCTCGGCCACGTTGATGCCGGTGCCCAGGTTGTAGATCTTGTCGTAGCTGCTGAGCGGCGCGCCGGTCCCGAAGAAGTCGGTCGGCGTCCCGACGGTGCGGTAGCGAACGTCGTCGACGTAGAAGCCGAGGCTCGGCGGGCCGCCCGCGAGGACGCCGCTGGCGCCGATCGAGGCGAGGAGTGCGATGGCGGACGCACCGGCCGTGACGCGGCGCGCGAGCTTCGAACCAGAGAAGCGCATCGAGAGGTCTCCTTCCCGGCTTACCGGAGCCCGCCGGTGGGGCCGCCCGGCTGTCTCGCCGGGTGCCGCGAACTCTCAACATCGACCGCGTCCGCTCGATGACCGGGCGTCATCGGCGCGTCACGGTTGTCCGCGACGCTCGCGCGACCGATGATGCTGTTCATGGCCGCGCCCGACGCCCCGATCCTCGTCGTCGACGACGATCCCAAGATCGTCACGCTCGTGCGGACCTACCTGGAGCGCGAGCGCTACCCGGTCATCACCGCGGCCGACGGCCCGGCGGCGTTGCGCGCGATCGAGCAGCACCAGCCGCGGCTCGTCGTGCTGGACCTGATGCTCCCGGGCCTCGACGGGCTGTCCGTCATCCGGCGCGCGCGGGCCATGGGCGAGACCCCGATCCTGGTGCTCTCGGCTCGCGGCTCCACGGGCGACCGGATCCTGGGGCTCTCCGAGGGCGCGGACGACTATCTGGCGAAGCCATTCTCGCCCGCGGAGCTGGTTGTTCGGGTGCGGACGATCCTCCGGCGCACAGAACGGCCGCTGGGCGACTCCATGGCGCCGGACGAGCAGCTTGTCCGCGATGACCTCGTGGTGGACGCGGCCCGCCACGAGGCGCGCATCGCCGGCCGCCCGATCACGCTCAGCGCGCTGGAGCTGCGGCTGCTCGCCACGCTCCTGGACGCGGACGGCCGCGCGCTGACCCGTGACCAGCTCCTGGACGGGATCCACGGGACCGGCGAGGGCGACGTCCTCGACCGCGCGATCGACGTGTACATCAAGCGGCTCCGCGAGAAGCTCGGCGACGACGCCAACGACCCCCGCTACGTCGCCACGGTGCGGGGCGTGGGCTATCGCGCCGCAGGACGCGTCGAACGGCGGCGGGCGCCGGCGTGAAGCTGCCGATGCGTCCGGACGGCATCGCGACCCGCATCGTCCTCGCGGCGCTGGTGGTGGTCGCGATCGCGCTCGCGATCCTCGCCGTCGGCGTCCTGCGGATCGGCTCCGAGACGTTCATGGACCTGATGAACGCCGTCGGCGCCCCGACCGATGAGGCCGCCGCGATGTTCCAGAGCAGCGTGGCGGAGGTCGTCGCGATCGCCGCGCTCGTCGCAGCGCTTGCGGCGCTCGCGGTCGGGATGCTCCTCGCGCGCCGGATCGCCCGCCCGATCGAGCGCCTCGCGGAGGCTGCGCAGCGAACCGCCCAGGGCGACCTTCGCGCCAGCGCCGTGGTCGAGGGGCCGGCCGAGGTGCGCGCCCTCGCCAGCTCGTTCAACGTGATGGTCGACCGGCTGGCCGAGCAGGACGCGGTCCGCCGTGAGTTCGTGGTCAACGCCTCGCACGAGCTGCGTACCCCGCTCACGAACCTCCAGGGCTACCTCGAGGCGCTGCGGGACGGCGTGCTCCCGCCGGACCCGGCGACGTTCGATTCGCTGCGCGAGGAGATCGACCGGCTGACACGGCTCGCGAGCTCTCTCGATGCCCTCGCCGGCGCCGACGACGAGCGAGCGATGCCCGAGGACCTCGACCTCGGCGCGCTCGTGCGCACGGGGCTCGAGCTCGCGGCGCCGTCGCTCGCCCGGCACGGGCTGAGGGTCGACGCGGCGGTCCCTGCCGGCATCGTCGTGCATGCCCGGGCCGACGAGCTGACCCAGGTGGTCGCGAACCTCCTGCAGAACGCCGTCCGGTACACGCCGTCCGGAGGCGAAGTGCGCGTCGAGGTGGCGCGCCAGGCGGGCGACGCGGTGGTCCGCATTTCCAACTCCGGCGCGAGCATCCCCGCCGACGACCTGCCCCGCGTCTGGGAGCGGTTCTTCCGGGTCGAGCGGTCGCGCGACCGCGCCTCCGGCGGGGCCGGCATCGGGCTCGCGATCGTGAAGCGCCTTGTCGAGGAGGCCGGCGGCCGTGTCGGCGCGACCTCGGACGCCGGCGTCACCACGTTCTGGTTCAGCCTCCCCGCCTGAACGCTCCGTGCAGCCTCGCTGGGAGGCATGCAACGTCGTCGTTACCGCCCCGGGACGACGATCGACGGACGCAAGGAGGCACGTCCATGTCCGATCGAGAGCGAATCGACACCGGGTCCGACAAGCGCTACGTCCGGCGCGACGACCACGGCCAGTTCAAGGAGGGCGAGGACGTCGGCCGGTCCAGCGCCCAGGACCAGAAGCGTGACGCAGAACACGACACCCGATCCGGCCAGGGCGATCGTGGTGATCGGCAGACCGGCGGCACGGCCAGCCGGAGCGACGGCTGATGCCCGGCCGCGGGAACGCCGGAGGCCACGGCGGCCAGGGCAAGGCGGGCGGACACGGACGCGGTCATGCCGGCAACGGTGATGGCGGCGCCGACATGCCGGTTCAGGAGCAGCACGGCCGGAGCGAATCCAGTCCCGGGCAACTGAAGAAGGCCGCCGGAGCCCAGTCCGCGCGAGACTTCGCGCCCGGCCATGGCGGACGGGCACCCGGCCAGACCAATCGGAATCGGGGCGCGAACGCGACGGTGACGGACGAGCCGGATTCGCTCCTGCGCGAGGGGTAGCTAGGCCGCGTTCGGCGTGGGCCGCACGTACAGCGCGACCTGCCAGATGAACGTTCGATCGATGTCGCGCCGCTCGAAGCCGGCGCGCCGCAGGATCTCTCGGATCTCCTCCTCCGGATGGAGGTGCCAGCGCGTCGGGTCGCGCGTGAGCCAGCCGAACGCGTTGATCACGCGCGCCGCGACCCGGTTCCACCACGTGGGGCGGGGGTAGACGAGCCCGACCATCCGCCGCGCTCGATCGACCGCCGTCCCGAGCAGCGCGGGCAGGTCCGAGCTGCAGCAGACCACGCGGTCGAGCGTCACGACGTCCGCGGGCTCGAGGTCGGCCTGCACGTCCGCGAGGGTCCCGAACCGATGGCTCGCGCGGTCGGTGTACTCGCGCCTGGCGGCCTCGTCACGGGCAACCGCGACGTACGCCTCCGAGGCGTCGACCGACCACGATCGTCCGAGCCCGGCCGCGAGCAGCTCCAGCTGGATGGCCCCGATCCCGCCGCCGATGTCGAGGAGGCTCGCACCTTCGATCCCCTCAGCCCGGATGGCGTCGATCAGCGCGCGAGTGGTCGCGTCCGGGCCTTGCTTCTTGTAGCGCCGCAGGTCGTCGTCGGCGTCCTTCGTCGAGAAGGTATTCACGCACCCGCACCGACCGGGCTCATTCGGCATGCGTCAAGTCTCGCGCGATCGTTCTTGGACTGCCACCCTGGTGCCCGGCTCCAGCAGCTCGACAGGTTGCATCGTCACGAACACGTTGCCGGGCTCGAGGCGCGATGGTCGCAGCTAGCTGACGCCGAGCAGCGAGCCACGCTACGCCTGGGCCTGCGCTTGGTGGGTGTGGCGCTCACGGTGCCAAGGAATTGGTCGGGGCGGCCGGATTTGAACCGACGACCACCAGTCCCCCAGACTGGTGCGCTACCAGACTGCGCCACGCCCCGACGCAGGGCCGAAGTCTAGCGCGGGTGCGTCTGCCGGCCGCGGAGGCCGCTCAGGCCGGCGGTCGAACCTCCAGGCGATCGATCCAGCGCTGGAAGTCCGCGAGCTCGTCCTTGGACTCGCGGGACAGCAGGTCGATCAGGCAGCGCTGGACGCTCTTGCCCTCGAAGAGGGCGTTGTGGACCTCCTGCGCGATCGGCATCTCGACTCCGTGGCGCGCGGCCAGCGCGAGCGCGGCATCCACGGTGTACGCGCCCTCGGCGACGCCGCTCAGGGTCGCCTCGATCTCCGCCCAGGAGCGACCCTTCGCGAGCTCCTCGCCCAGGCGATGGTTTCGAGAGAGGCCGGAGCCGCACGTCGCGATCACGTCACCGATCCCGGCGAGACCGGCGAACGTCAGCGGGTTGGCTCCGGCGGCCATGCCGACGCGGGTCATCTCGGCCAGGCCGCGCGTCATCAGCCCGGCCTTGCCGTTGTCGCCGAACCCGAGGCCGTCCGCCGCGCCGGCGGCGATCGCGATGATGTTCTTCAGGGCGCCGCAGAGCTCCACGCCGAGGACGTCCGGGTTGGTGTAGAGACGGAACTCCCGTCGCGACAGCCGCTCGACCACGCGGTCGCCCAGCACCGGGTCCTCGGAGGCAATGACGGCCGATGCCGGCAGCCCGCGAGCGATCTCCTGGGCCAGGTTCGGGCCGGAGAGCGCGGCGATCCGGCGAGATTCGATCGGATATCCGGGCGCGGCGCTCGCGTCCGCGATGACCTCCGTCATGCGCAGCAGCGTCTCGCGCTCGATGCCCTTGACCACAGAGAGCACGTCCGCGGATCCCGCGATGGACCTCGCCACGCGTTCGACCGTCGAGCGGAGGTGCGCGGACGGCACGGCGAGGATGACCAGGTCCGTGGCGGCCTCGAGCGCCGCGAGATCCGCGGTGACCTGCACGCGCTCCGGCAGCTTGATCCCGGGGAGGCGACGCTCGTTCTCCCGGGCCGCGTCGATTCGCGCCGCCGAGTCGGCGGAGTGGCTGAGCAGCACGACCGGCTCGCTGCGGGCAACCAGCAGCGTGAGTGTCGTCCCCCACGCGCCGCTCCCGACCACCGCAACTCGGGCGGGCGCGGACGCGGGACCGGGCGAGGCGTCCGAGGTCACCCGGCCGCCGGTCATCGAGCGGGCTTGCGCGGCTGCCGCTTCCCGGCCTTCGACGATTCAGGCGCCTTGGCTCCCGCCTTGGCGCTCGCCTTCGCACCCGGTCTCGCCTGCGACTTCGAAACGCCGTTCGAGCCCCGCTTGCTCCCCCGCCCCGTCGCGCGCCGGCCGCGCGGCTCCCGCACGGTCGCCCGCTCGCGGAACACGAGCCGGATCGGCGTCCCGAGGAAGCCGAACTCGTCGCGCAGCCGGTTCTCGAGGTATCGCCGGTACGAGAAGTGGACGGAGCTCGCATCGCGCGCGAAGAAGACGAACGTGGGAGGGGCGACGCCCACCTGCGTGGCGTAGAAGAGCTTCGGGCGCCGGCCCTTGACCATCGGCGGCTCCTGCCTGGCCGTCGCGTCGCCGACGACCCGGTTGAGCTCGCCCGTTGGGACGCGGCGCCGCCGCTCCGCCCAGACGTCGACCGCCAGCTCCAGCACGCGCTCCACGCGCTGTCCGGTCTTGGCCGAGATCGAGACCACGGGCGCGAAGTCGAGGAACGGCGCCTCGTGCCGGATCCACTCGACGTACTGGTCGAACGTGCTGCCGCTCTTCTCCTCGACCGCGTCCCACTTGTTGACCGCGACGACGAGCCCCCGGCCCTCCTCGACGACGAAGCCCGCGATGTGCGCGTCCTGCGCCGTCAGGCCATCGACCCCGTCGACCAGCAGGACGGCGACGTCCGCCCGGGAGATCGCGCGGAACGACCGCAGGGTCGAGTACTTCTCCGCCGCCGGGCCGCCGGCGACCCGTCCGCGGCGCCGGATGCCGGCCGTGTCGATGAGGACGATCTCCGTCCGGCCCCACGGGATCGTCGTGTCGATCGCGTCGCGGGTGGTGCCCGGGACATCGGAGACGATCATCCGATCCTGCTTCAGCAGCGCGTTCAGCAGGCTCGACTTGCCGACGTTCGGGCGCCCGACGAACGCGATCGCCGGCTGCTCGTCGCCGGACTCGCTCGCCATGAGCGCATCCCACCGCTTCGCGGCCTCGTCGACGGCACCCTCGGTCGCCTCGTCGAACGCCGTCGCATCCTCGTCACCGACCCCGTCGAGCCCATCGCCCTCGATGTCTTCGTCCTCGCCGACGACATAGGCCTCCAGCCGGCCTGCCTCGACGTCACGGGAGAAGTCCTCGGCCTCGTCCTCGCGCCGCTTCCGGGCGAGCTCCGCTTCGGATTCCGGCGGGAGTGCCAGCACGACCTCGTCCAGCAGGTCGGCGACGCCGCGTCCGTGGATCGCGGCGATCGGGTAGGTGTGCTCCCAGCCGAGCGCGTAGAACTCCGCGGCCTCCAACTCGCGCTTCGCGTTGTCGCTCTTGTTGACCGCGACGAGCACCGGGGCCTTCGCCCGCCGGAGCACCTCCGCGGCCTCCAGATCCGCCGGCGTGAGACCGGCGATCGCCTCCACGACGAACACGATCACGTCCGCCTCCGCGATCGCGATCCGCGCCTGGTCCTGGACGCGCGCCTCGATCGGATCGCTCGGATCAACCTCGAGCCCGCCCGTGTCGACGACCATGAACCGCCGGGCGTTCCAGTCGGTCTCGCCGTACAGGCGGTCACGCGTCGTGCGCGCTCGATCCTCCACGATCGCGGCGCGCTCGCCGACGATGCGGTTGAACAGCGTCGACTTCCCGACGTTCGGCCGCCCGACGATGGCGACGATGGGCACAGAGCTGGCTGACATGGGAGACCGAGTATCCCATGCACTCGGTGGTGGCCCGTGACGGCCCCATAGCAGACGCGCTGCGCGGCGACGGTGACGGCGCGGCGCGCAGCCCATCGCTGAGGGATATCGAATGCCCGTCGTTCCACGCCGGCGTACACGAAGGTGGTCGCCCACCCGTATCGAATCGCCATTCTGATCACCGGTGGGTATCAAGCGACCCCGGTGGTCGCGCCGGAGGCCCAACTGATCTCTGTGGACGATCGCCCTGCAGGTGCAGCGGCGCGAAGCGCTTATGACGCCGCGGGAAGCGTGGTTGGGAGCGAGGTGGTGCGGCCGGCAGGCGTGGCGGCGAGGGCGAACGCGGCGTCCGCGAGCTCGGTGGCCCTGGCGCGCGCCTGGTTCGTGCCGGCGATCTCGAGCACCCGCTGCGCGACCGCGTGGAGGTCCTCGATCGGCGTCGATGTCCCGCCCGTCACGCCGACGATCCGGGCGCCGTTGAACGCCGCCGGGTCGACGAGGTCGCGAACGGACTCGATCTGCACCGCGGGCGTGCCCACGATGCCGCAGAGCCGCGTGAGCTCCTTGGTGTTGGCACTGGAGCGTCCGCCGACCACGACCATCAGGTCGACCTCGCGTGCGGTCTCCAGCGTGTCCTCCTGGCGCCGGATCGTGACCGGGCAGACCGTGTTCACGATCTTCAGCTCGTGGCTCCGCGAGACCATGAACGCTGCGAGCTTCTCGAACTTCCACGGCGGCTGGGTGGACTGCGAGATCAGCGCCAACTTCTTCTTGCGCGGGATCTGGTCCCAATCCTCCTCCTCGTCCACCACGATGGCGTCCGGGGCGAAGCCCAGCAGGCCGATGACCTCGGGGTGCTTCGGCGTCCCGAGCAGCACGATCGTGTAGCCCTCCTCGACGAGCCTGACGATCTCCTTCTGCTCCTGGATGACCCAGGTGCAGGTGCCGTCGATGACCTCGAGGCCTCGCGCGCTCGCGCGCTCCATGACCTCCGGGCGCACGCCGTGGGCCCGGATCACGACTGCGGCGCCGTGGTCGACGTCGTCGAGCGTGTCAACGGTCTGGATCCCGAGGTCCTGGAGGTCGCGGATCACGCCCTCGTTGTGGACGACCTGGCCGAGGGTGTGCGTCGGCTTGCCGGCCGCGCTTGCCTCCTTGGCCTTGTCGATGGCCTCGCGGACGCCGTAGCAGAAGCCCGTCCGCTTCGCGATTCGAATCTCGGCGACCGTTCCGCTCTTGGTTTCCATGTCGCGTCAAGTATCCCACGAGGCACGTCCCAGCCCGATCGACGAGGTCGTGCAACCCGCCGCAACGGAGACGCAACGGGCCCGGCCCAGGCTTCCGCCAGCGTCGAAACGATCGACGGTTACAAGGAGGATCACGCGATGCGTGCTCTGCTCATGGCCGGTGCGCTGCTCGTCAGCCTCGCGGCGCCGGCCGCCGCCGCCGAGTCCGTTCCGTTCAAGGGGTCGCTCTCGGGCAACGTGACGGTTACCCCGCTCGACCCACCCCTGGCATCGGTGCTGATCGAGGGTTCCGGGATTGCGTCCCGCCTGGGCCGCTTCACCGTCGAGATCCCGCACCTGGTCAACCAGGCGACCCGCGTCGCGACCGGAACCTACACGTTCACGGCGGCGAACGGAGACACCCTGACCGCCGACTTCACGGGCCTGGCCACGCTGGTCAGCCCCGGCGTCCTGTCCGTGGCCGAGACCGGCACGTTCACGGGCGGAACGGGTCGGTTCGAGGGCGCGACCGGAAGCTTCGACGCCCAGCGGATGTTCTACGTCGCAACCGGGGAGACCACCGGCTCCTTCGAGGGGGTGCTGTCCACACCATAGCCGGGGCCAGGCTCCGTCCACCAGGGCCCGCCGGCTGCGCCGGCGGGCCTTTCGCATGCTCGCCGCCGACCGACCGGGCCCGTACCATCGGCCGACCAAGCGAGGAGGCCCGGTACCACGGACGGACCACCGACGCTCGAGATCGGGCTGCTCGGCCCGGTCAGCGTCAGCCGCGACGGCATCACGACGGAGGTCGGGGGTCGGCGCGCCCAGACCCTGCTGGCCCTGCTCGCGCTCCGTCCAGGCGCGGCCGTCAGCCTGGAGGTCCTCGCGGACGAGATCTGGGCCGGCGAGGCCCCGGACGGATCGGACGTCACGCTTCGCTCGTACGTCTCACGCCTGCGAGGTGTCCTGGGGGAAGGGGCTCTGATCACCCACGGACCCGCCGGGTACGTGCTGCACGTGCCGGGCGAGGCGGTCGA
>DASTIE010000116.1:0-7466 GCA_035717865.1 Candidatus Limnocylindrales bacterium | reverse complement strand
CTGGGCGAACTCCGACCACGACCTGTACGACGCGGTCGCCCTCGGGATGCACGCCCGCGGCGCGATGCCCGAGCCCGACTCCCGCGAGCCGTGGTTCATCTGCGAAGCCCACGCGCGCGAGGACGTCGTCGACCGGATCGTGACGATCTTCGAGGAGTCGCTCGACCAGGCGCTCGATGCGCGAGCGAGCGGCACGTTCCAGCACGTGGATCTCGGGATGGGTACCGGCGAGCACGTCTCCGCGCCGGCCAGCTAGGGACCCGGCCCGCCGCGGAATCCGGCCCGCGAACGGGCCACCCGACCCGCGAACAGGCCCATCCAGCCCGCGACCGGGCCGATCCGGCCCGCGAACGGGCAACCCGGCGGGGTAGGCTCCTTGCATGGATTTCTCGAAGCCGCCCTGGTCGACCCTGGTCGAGGTCGTCAAGGAGAACGTCGTCCCGATCATCCTGATCGTCGTCGTCGCGTTCGTCCTGATCCGCGCCTCGCGCCTGTTCGTGCACGGGATCGTGAAGACCCTGATGGATCGGGAGGCCACCGAGGGCACGGCACAGGAGCTGTCGGCGGTCGAGCTCAAGAAGCGCATGGACACGCTCGACAGCCTCGGCGGCAACGTCCTGCGGTTCTTCATCGTGATCATCGCCGGGCTGATGGTGCTGCGGACCTTCGACCTCGACATCGGCCCCGCGATCGCGGGCCTCGGCGTCGTCGGTGTCGCGGTGGGCTTCGGGGCGCAGGCGATCGTGCGCGACTACCTCAACGGTGCCCTGATCCTCATCGAGAACCAGTTCAGCAAGGGCGACGTGATCCGCGCCGCCGGCGTGTCCGGCACGGTGGAGGACTTCAGCCTGCGCCGCACGACCATCCGCGACCTCGACGGCGTGGTCCACACGGTGCCGAACGGCGAGATCACGATCGCCAGCAACCTGACCCGCGTCTGGGCGCGGATCAACCAGGACGTCACGGTCGCGTACGGCACGGACATCGACGTCGCGACCAGCGTCGTCGACGAGGTGGGGAAGGCGATGGCCGCCGACCCGGCGTGGAAGCGCCGGATCCTCGAGCCGCCGAAGGTCGACCGCATCTCCGCGCTCGCGGAATACGGAGTGACCATCAAGATCCTGGGCACGGTCCGGGCGCCGGACCAGTGGGCTGCCGCCGGCGAGCTCCGCAAGCGGCTGCTCGCGGCCTTCCGGGAACACGGCATCGAAATCCCGCGCCCGCAGCGCGTCGTGCTGGCGCGCGAGCCGGGTGCCGCCGCGTCGGACGAGGTGCTCGCCGACGCCGTCAACGGGGAGTAGCCACCCAGCTCGCGGCGCGTGTTAGGCGGTTGCAACGACGCCATGCGTGTCTGTGCCGCGCCGGTGAAACGCCCGCTGCGCAGCGTTCACGCCAGCCGCCCGCCCCAACCGGCGCGTGCGCGCCGGGGCGGCTGAGGGAGGTTGCGCATGGCCGCAGCGACCGGTTCCCGTGTTGCCGAGAAGCCGTCCTACCGATTGCCGTTCGTGATCGGCGCGTCTTCGGCCGGGACGATCATCGAGTGGTACGACTTCTACCTCTACGGCGTCCTGGCGGCGTTCTTCTCCACGCAGTTCTTCCCGAAGGACAACCCGACCGCGGCTCTGCTCGCGTCGCTCGCGACGTTCGGCGCCGGGTTCGCGGTCCGCCCGTTCGGCGCGGCGGTCTTCGGGCGCATCGGCGACATCATTGGCCGCAAGTTCACCTTCCTCGTCACGATCCTCGTGATGGGCATCTCGACCGCCCTCGTCGGCGTGTTGCCCACCTACGCCCAGATCGGGATCCTTGCGCCCATCATCCTGGTCCTGCTGCGCCTCGCCCAGGGTCTCGCGCTGGGTGGTGAGTACGGTGGCGCTGCGATCTATGTCGCGGAGCACAGCAACGACGCGGACCGCGGCAAGAACACGAGCTGGATCCAGACCACCGCGACCCTCGGGTTGCTGCTCGCCCTGATCGTCATCTTCTTCTTCAGGACGACGATGTCCGCGGATGACTTCGCGAACTTCGGCTGGCGGATCCCGTTCCTCCTGTCGGGGATCCTGGTGATCATGGCCCTCTACATCCGCCTCCGGCTCCAGGAGACGCCGCTGTTCGCCCGGCTCAAGGAGCAGGGCAAGTCAACGACCTCGCCATGGCGCGAGAGCTTCGGCGATTCGAAGAACGCCAAGCTGATCCTGCTGGCCCTGTTCGGCGCCACCGCCGGCCAGGCGGTCGTCTGGTACCAGGGCCAGTTCCAGGCCCTGTTCTTCCTGGGGACCAACCTCGGGGTCAAGTTCCAGGACGCCTACCTCATCGTCGGAACCGCGATCGTCCTGGCGACGCCGTTCTTCTTCATCTTCGGTCGCCTCTCCGACCGCATCGGCCGAAAGAAGGTGATCCTGTCCGGCTGCCTGGTCGCGGCGATCACCTACCTGCCCATCTATACCCTGATGACCCAGTTCGCCCATCCCCAGGGCACGCTCTCGACGACCGGCGCGACGGCCGGCAAGTTCGTCGACGCCGGGGGCGCCGTCACCGTCGCGCAGCCGGAGATCCTGCCGCTCATCGCCCTGGTCTGGATCCAGGTGGTGTTCGTGACCATGGTCTACGGCCCGATCGCCGCATTCCTCGTCGAGTACTTCCCGGCGCGGATCCGCTACACGAGCCTGTCCATCCCGTACCACCTTGGGAACGGCTGGTTCGGCGGCTTCCTGCCGCTCATCGCAGCCGCCCTCCTGGCTGCCACCGGCAACCTGTACGCGGGCCTGATCTACCCGATCGCGGTCGCCCTGATCACGGTCGTCGTCGGCGGGCTGTACATCAAGGAGAGCCGGCACGTCCGGATCTGGGACGAGGTCGGCGGCCACCACGACGACC
Source organism: Candidatus Limnocylindrales bacterium (assembly GCA_035717865.1). Classification (GTDB taxonomy): domain Bacteria; phylum Chloroflexota; class Limnocylindria; order Limnocylindrales; family CSP1-4; genus UBA5189. The sequence goes on along the minus strand of DASTIE010000116.1, from coordinate 4,592 downwards.
TTGCGGCGGGCCAGGCGGAGGCGGGCAGGGCCGCCCCTGTCGTCTCGAGCTGACCTCGGAGGCGTAGCTGGAGGACGCGGCGCCGGCCGTCCACCGGCCGGCGCCGCCTCTTGCTGGGCATCGGCACGCGCCATCGACTGATAGCATCGACCGCCCAGACCGAGCAGGAGGCTGATCGTGGCCGTCGACGAGACGCAGGCACGCGGCACGCCGGGCAACGGCGGCGAATCGCCCATCGCGCCGGAGATCGAGAACCTCCTGAGCGAGTCGCGGACGTTCCCGCCGGATCCTGCGTTCGCCGAGCAGGCGAACGTCAAGGCGGACCTGTACCTGCAGGCGGAGGCGGACTTCGAGGGCTTCTGGGCGGACCTCGCCCGCGAGCGCCTCAGCTGGTTCAAGGACTTTGACACGACGCTCGAATGGGACCTGCCCTTCGCCCGCTGGTTCGTCGGGGGCGAGCTGAACGTCGCCTACAACTGCGTCGACCGGCACGTGGAGAATGGCCTCGGCTCCAAGGTCGCGTACCACTGGATCGGCGAGCCGGGCGACACCCGCACCATCACCTACGCGGACCTCCACCGCGAGGTCCAGAAATGCGCGCGGGCCCTCGACGCGCTCGGGGTCGGCAAGGGCGACCGCGTCGCGATCTACATGCCGATGATCCCGGAGCTGCCCATCGCGATGCTCGCCTGCGCCCGCATCGGCGCACCGCACACCGTGGTCTTCGGCGGCTTCTCGGCGGAGGCTCTGTCAGGGCGCATCAACGACGCCGAGGCGAAGCTCGTGATCACCGCCGACGGCGGCTGGCGTCGCGGCAAGCCGGCGCCCCTCAAGCCGGCCGTCGATGAGGCACTGCAGTCGACGCCTTCGGTCCACAACGTGCTGGTCGTGAAGCGGCTCGGGGACGCCTGCCCGCCGACCGAGATGGTCGAGGGCCGGGATCACTGGTGGCACGACATCGTCGACGTCCAGCCGCCGGACTGCGCGCCGCTGCCGCTCGACAGCGAGCACATGCTGTACCTGCTGTACACATCGGGCTCAACCGCAAAGCCGAAGGGCATCTTCCACTCGTCCGCGGGCTACCTCCTCGGCACCGCGTACACCCACTGGGCCATCTTCGACCTCAAGCCGGACGACGTGTACTGGTGCGCGGCCGACATCGGCTGGGTGACGGGCCACAGCTACATCGTCTACGGCCCGCTCGCGAACGGCGCCACGGGCGTCATGTACGAGGGGACGCCGGACACGCCGGACTGGGACCGCTGGTGGCAGATCGTCGAGGACTACAAGGTCTCGATCCTGTACTGCGCCCCGACGGCGATTCGCGCGTTCATGAAGCAGGGCGAGGAGCACCCCGGGAAGCACGACCTGTCGTCGCTCCGGGTCCTCGGGTCGGTGGGCGAGCCGATCAACCCAGAGGCCTGGCTCTGGTACCGGCAGAACATCGGCGGCGGCAAGGCGCCGGTCGTCGACACGTGGTGGCAGACGGAGACCGGCCAGATCATGATCTCGCCCCTGCCGGGCGTGACGACCACCAAGCCGGGATCCGCGACGTTCCCGTTCCCGGGGATCCAGGCGGACGTGGTGGACGCGCGCGGGGAGTCGGTGCCCCTCGGCGGCGGCGGCTACCTCGTCCTGAAGCGGCCGTGGCCGGCCATGCTCCGCGGCATCTACGGCGACCCGGAGCGGTACAGGCAGACGTACTGGAGCCGCTTCCCCGGGATGTACTTCGCCGGCGACGGCGCCAAGCGCGACGAGGACGGCTACTTCTGGCTGCTCGGGCGCGTCGACGACGTCATGAACGTGTCCGGGCATCGACTGTCGACGACGGAGATCGAGAGCGCTCTCGTCTCGCATCCCCTGGTGGCTGAAGCGGCCGTCGTCGGCGGGCCCGACCCGGTCACCGGCGAGGCGATCAACTGCTTCGTGATCCTGCGCAAGGGGGCGGTCCCGGACGAGGCGCTCGCGAAGGAGCTGCGGGAGCACGTCGCGACGAAGATCTCGCCGATCGCGAAGCCGAAGGCCCTCATGTTCACGCCGGACCTGCCCAAGACCCGCTCCGGCAAGATCATGCGGCGCCTGCTGCGTGACATCGCGCAGGGCCGCCAGCTCGGCGACACCACGACACTGGCGGATGCGACGGTCGTCGAGACGATCCGCGCGAACTCGGGCAAGGCCGAGGAATAGCCGCGCCCACCGTCCAGGCGGTCATCTTCGACGTCGGCGAGACCCTCGTCGACGAGACCCGCCCGTGGGGCGCCTGGGCGGACCACCTGGGTGTCCCGCGACTGACGTTCTTCTCGGTGCTCGGCGCCGCGATTGCTGACGGTCGCCACCACAACGACCCGATCCACCTCTTCCGACCCGGGATCGATGTCGAGGCTGAGCGCCGGCTCCTGGAGCAGGAAACGGGCTTCGCCTTCGTGACCGCGGAGGACCTCTACCCGGACGCGCTCGACTGCCTGCGTGCCCTCGCCGCCGACGGCTACCGGCTCGGCGTGGCCGCCAACCAGCCCGCGGCGACGGCGGCGGTCATCCGGGACCTCGGGGTGGAGCTGGAGCTCGTCGGCATGTCCGCCGACTGGGGGGTGCACAAGCCGGACCCGGCATTCTTCGAGCGAATTGCGCGGGAGCTGGATCTCGCGCCCACTGCGATCGCCTACGTGGGCGACCGCGTGGACAACGACGTGCGCCCTGCACATGCCGCGGGGATGACCTCGGTCTTCCTGCGCCGCGGCCCGTGGGGCTGGATTCAGGCCGGCGCAGTCGACCCGCCTGCGGCGGATCTCGTGATCGAGAGCCTGGCCGAGCTCCCGGGCGCGCTCCGGAGGCTGCTCGTCGCCGAGACCTAGCCCGCGGGCCTGGACCCTGGGACGGGGAGCGCGGGCCTACGCCTCCGCGAGGGGCTTCCGGCCGAAGAGGCCGCGGAGCAGCGCAGCCGGATCGCGGGTGCGATCGGGGGCGGCGAGACGGGCCTGTGGCGAGAGCAGGCGATCGGCGAGGTGCTCGAAGTCGTGCGCGACGGCGTGCTTCGGGAACTTGTCGATCAGCGTCTTGCCGGCGTTCGCCGACCAGACGAAGTGCAGGCCGGCCGACCGGATCTGGGCGGTCGCCGGAAGGCCGACGGTCGCTTCCATGTCGGCCACGGTGACGCCGCTGTTGGCGCGGTTGATGATCATCGAGAGCCGATCGCGGACGCCGATCTCCGCGGCCACGTCCTTGAGCTGGATGGCGGCCCGCATCGCGGGCAGGTCCGGCGTCACCGGGACGAGGATCCGATCGGCGATCGCGAAGACCGCGAGGTTGACCTCGGTGTACGAGGGATGCAGGTCCACGACGATCGCGTCGACGCCGGTGCGGGCCTCCATGATCGCGTCCGCGACCCGGTTCGGCTCGAGGGTGGCGTGGCTCAGCGGGTTCGTCGACAGCGACGCGACGCGAATTCCGGAGCTGTGTCGCGAGGACAGGTCCAGCAGCGTCTCGTGGCCGTAGCCCTGGTCCTCGTCGGTCCAGGAATCGGCCGCGGAGCGGCCCGTGGGCATGCCCAGTGACAGGCCGACGTGGCCCGTCACAGTGTCTGCGTCGAGCAGCAGGACCTGCATGCCCTTCCAGAGCTGGAGGACCGCGGCCAGGTTCGTGGCGATCGTGGTCTTGCCGACGCCGCCCTTGGGGTTGAAGACCGCGTAGACGGGCGCAGCTGGAGCGAGGTCCGACGTTGCGATGCGTCCCCCGGCAAGAACCGCGTCGGCCCCGTCGCTGACGGGCACCTGGGCGCGAATCGCCATGGCCTCGACGCGCCAGCGAAGCGCGTCGACGTCGAACGGTCGGAGCAGGATCTCGTCGGCCTCGTCGAGGCCAGCCGCCTCGAGCCCGTCGAGCTGGTCGGCGTCCACCGCGTAGACCACCGACAGCGCGCCCGGCCGGCTCTTGCGGGCCTCCTTGACGCGACCGACGGCGCCCTTCGGGTCGCCACCGACGTCGACGACCGCGACGACGTGCGAGTGCTTCGGCGAGAACGCCTCGGACAGCTTGGCCTTCGTGCCGAGGACGAAGGTGTCGAAACCGGCGTCATCGAGGATCTCGACGATGCCCGACTGCTCCGGCTCCGCCAGTGCGACGGCGACGGCCGGCCGGCCGAGTTCCTGGTTCACGGTAGGGGCTCCCATCAGGCGGCAGGTTCATGGGCGACGACGGCGATGCCCTCGTCGGTTGCGTCGGTGATCCGCGCGGCGAACCCGGGCAGGCCGGCGATGCCGGTCGCGAGATCGACGCCGGGATCGTGTGAGATGGCGAAGACGAACTCACCCTGCTCGCCGGACGAGACGCTCACGGCGTGGACGCCGGGCAGCTGTCCGAGCGCGCCCTTGAGCGCGGAGATGCCCGCGACGCTCCCGAGGCCGCTCACGAGCAGCCGGGTTGCGCCGTCGTCCGCGGTCACGGGGTCCGCCTGGGGCGCGTCGCGCTGCGCGGCGGCCAGCGCCGCGGCAGGCCACTCGTTGCCCTGGCCAAGGTCGAGCCCCTCGCCCGCTTCCACCTCGGCCGCAGCTGCGGCCTCGGCCTCCAGCGCGTCCGGTGTGCTCGCCTCGATCAGG
>DASTIE010000115.1:0-7156 GCA_035717865.1 Candidatus Limnocylindrales bacterium | reverse complement strand
GCGGCTCGGTGAGGCCATCCCGGTGGACGCGATCGTGTCGTCGTCCGTCGCCCAGCCCGCGACGGTTCGCCTGTACCTCAACGGGACCCTCATCCGAACCGAGCGCCGGGACCTGAAGCCCGGGTCCAACACGGTCTCGTTCGGCGACGGGCAGCCAGCTGACGATGCCCCGATCCTCCCGACGGAGGCCGGGTTCTACCGCTTCCGGGTCGTGGTCGAGGCGGCTCGCAACACCTTCAGCCAGAACGACCGCGCGGACTCGAACACGATCGTCAAGGGCGAGCCGCGGACGCTCATCCTGGAGGGCGACGCAAGGGTCGCGGCCGAGCTCGTGGCGGCCCTCGAGCAGGAGGGCCAGCAGGTCGACTCGATGGTCCCCGAAGCCCTGCCGACGGACCTCGCGAGCCTCCTCAACTACGACAGCATCGTCGTCGTCGACGTCCCGCGGCTGCGCTTCAACAACGCGCAGCTTGCCGCGCTCCAGACGTTCGTCCGCGACATCGGGCGTGGGGTGGTGATGGTCGGCGGGCCGCGCGCGTACGGAGCCGGCGGCTACACGAAGACGAAGATGGAGGAGCTCCTGCCGGTCGACATGGGCGTCCGGAACCGCCAGCGCGAGCCGGACATCGCGCTCGTCGTCGTGATCGACAAGTCGGGCTCCATGGACGCCTGTCACTGCAACACCTTCGACGGCGGCATGGGCGGTGGCGGCGCGCTGCAGGGCGTCAAGAAGACCGACATCGGCAAGGAGGCGATCCTTCGCGCCGCGGCGGCCCTCTCGGCGCGCGACGAGTTCGGTGTCGTGGCGTTCGACCAGCAGGCGCACTGGGTCATCAACACGAAGCCGCTGGGCGAGACCGGAGACGTCGGGAGCCAGCTGGGATCGATCGCGCCGAACGGCCAGACCAACATCTTCTCCGGGCTGGAGCAGGCTGTCGGGTCGCTCGAGACGGCGGAGGCGACGCGCCGCCACATCATCCTGCTGACCGACGGCTGGTCCACGAGCGGCCAGTACGACGGGATCGTCGAGCGGATGAAGGCGGCCGGGATCACCCTCTCCACCGTCGGAGCCGGCGGCGGCTCGAATCCGTTCCTGGAGCAGCTCGCGAAGAACGGCGGCGGGCGCTTCTATGCGGCGGCGAACGTCCAGTCGATCCCCGACATCTTCCTCAAGGAGACGCAGCAGGTCGCGGGCCAGCAGATCGTCGAGGAGACGTTCTTCCCCATCGTGACCAGCTCGTCGCCGATCACCCGGGGGCTCGAGGAAGGCTACCCGCAGCTCCTCGGCTACAACGGGACGACGATCAAGTCAGCGGCGCAGCTCGTGCTGGTCTCGCCGCGGGACGACCCGCTCCTGGCGCAGTGGCAGTACGGGCTCGGGCGCTCCGTGGCCTGGACCTCCGACTCCACCGGCCGCTGGGCCAAGAACTGGCTCGCGTGGGACGGGTTCAGCCGGTTCTTCACGCAGCTCGTGAGCTGGACGTTCCCGGGTGACGAGACGGACGGCATCGAGGCCTCGTTCGAGACGGTCAACGGCCAGACGCGGCTGCACGTGCAGAGCGTCGAGTCGGACGGGTCGCCCCGCGACTTCTACAACACGCTGGCGTCGATCACGGGGCCCGACTTCGGCACCGGCCAGGTCGCGCTCGACCAGATCGCGCCGGGCGTCTACGAGGCGAACCTCGGCGAGATCGACTCCGGCGCGTACGCGGTTCGCATCACGCAGACCCGCGCGGGAGCGGCCGCGCTCGGGCGGACCGTCGGGCTGGTGGAGCCGGTGGCGGCCGAGTACCGGCTGCTCGGCGTGAACCTGCCGCTGCTGGCGGCGCTGCGCGGCGCCACCGGCGGGCGCGAGGTGACGCTCCCGACGGATCCCTGGGTCCATGACCTCAGGACCACCTCGTCGTTCACGGAGCTGTGGCCCTGGCTGCTCGTGCTGGCGCTGCTCCTGTGGCCACTGGACGTCGCGCTGCGACGGGTCTCGCTAGGCCGTCGGGAGCTCGCGGACGCGCGGGCATGGGCCGGGCGCGCGTTCCGGGCGCGGCAACGCGCAGCGCCGCGCACTGTCGCGGCCGAGGGCATGCTCGTGGCTCGCGAGCGCGCGGCCGGTGGCGCGGCGCGTGCCGCGCTCCTGCGTGGACCCGCGGGCAACGAGGGGTCGAGCCCGGTGGGAGCCACGAGAGCAGCCGCAACCAGCGCGGCCGGTCCCGGCGCAGGCGGCGTGAGCGCACCCCCGAAAACCGCCCGCGCCGCGGGGGTCGCACCGAAGCCCTCCGCACCCGCAGCACCCGTCGCCCTGGCGCCTGCCGCACCGACACCCGCCGCCGCCGCACCACGATCCGAGCCGATCCCCGAGGAGACCGATACGCTGGCGAGGCTGCGGGAGGCGAAGCGCCGAGCCCGCGGCGGCTGACAGGAGTGCCCGCGACCTGATGGACCAGGGCGAGCCCGAGGTGCTGTGGGCGCCTCCCCCGGACGCTCGCTCCGCGAGCCGCATGGGCCGCTATCTCGATTGGCTGGCCGGGCACGGCGGCCCCCAGCTGGAGACGTACGACGAGGCCTGGCGCTGGTCCGTCGAGCAGCCGGGGGCCTTCTGGCGGTCCATCTGGGAGCACTTCGACGTGGGCGACGGCAACCCGCGGTCCGGCGACCTCGTGGACCCCAGCATGCCCGGTGCTCGCTGGTTCCCGGACGCGACGCTCAACTACGCCGAGCACGTGCTGCGGCTCTCCGGACGCGCCGACGACGACGTCGTCCTCGTCGGGCGATCGCAGACGAGGGCACCCGTCGAGCTCACTGCCGCCGAGCTCCGCGACGCAGTTGCCCGCTGCCGCGCAGGCCTGGAGCGACTCGGCGTCGAGCGCGGTGATCGCGTTGCCGCGTACCTGCCGAACGTCCCGGAGGCGATCGTCGCCCTGCTCGCCAGCGCGAGCCTGGGGGCGATCTGGTCATCGTGCGCGCCGGAGTTCGGCGTCCGCGCCGTGATCGATCGCCTCGCCCAGATCCGACCTCGCGTCCTGCTCGCGGTGGATGGCTATCGCTATGGCGACAAGCCGATCGATCGCCGGGCGGAGCTGGCAGACATTCGGGCGGCGCTGCCGTCGGTCGAGTCGACGGTCGTGCTCCCCTACCTCGACGAGCGTGCGGCGACCGCGGTCCCCGACTCGATCTCCTGGACTGAGCTGTTGGGTCAGCCTGCGGAGCTCGCCTTCGAGCCCGTGCCGTTCGACCACCCGCTCTACATCCTCTACTCGAGCGGCACGACGGGCCTCCCGAAGCCGATCGTCCACGGCCACGGCGGGATCCTGCTGGAGCACCTCAAGGCCCTCGCGCTGCACACGGATCTCAGGCCGGGGGACCGGTTCCTGTGGTTCTCGACGACCGGCTGGATGATGTGGAACTACCTCGTCTCCGGGCTCGCGGTCGGGTCGACCGTCGTCACCTTCGACGGCAACCCGGCGTGGCCGGACCTCGGCGAGCTGTGGCGCCTCGCCGCAGAGACGAAGGCCACCTACCTCGGCCTGGGCGCCCCGTATCTCATGAGCTGCCGGAAGGCGGCGCTGACGCCCGGTCGGGACCTCGACCTGTCGGCGCTCCGGGGCGTTGGATCGACGGGCGCGCCCCTGCCGGCGGCCGGGTTCCGCTGGGTCCGCGACGCGGTCTCGCCATCGATCCCCGTGGGGTCGCTGAGCGGCGGCACGGACCTCTGCACGGGATTCCTGGGGCCGGCGCCGCTCGTGCCCGTGTGGGCGGGCGAGATCAGCTGCCGGATGCTCGGGGCGAAGGTCGAGGCGTTCGACGAGGGCGGTCACCCGGTGATCGGTCGGGAGGGCGAGCTCGTGATCACCGCGCCGATGCCATCCATGCCGGTCGGGTTCTGGGGCGACGCGGACGGCTCGCGCCTGCGAGAGGCGTACTTCTCGACGTATCCCGGCGCGTGGCGCCACGGCGACTGGCTGACCATCACCGAGCGCGGCTCGTGCATCGTCACCGGGCGCTCCGACGCGACGCTGAAGCGCGGCGGCGTGCGCATCGGGACGGCGGAGTTCTACGGCGTCGTGGAGGGCCTGCCGGAGGTTGCCGACAGCCTGGTCGTGCATCTCGAGGACGAGGAGGGCGGGCCCGGCGAGCTGCTGCTGTTCGTCGTGCCGCGTGACGGAGCGCCACTGGACGACGCACTCGTGGCCGGGATCCGGCGCGCGCTGCGGGACGACCTCTCGCCGCGGCACGTGCCGGACGAGGTGATCGCGATCGCCGCCGTGCCGCGGACGCTCTCCGGGAAGAAGCTGGAGGTGCCGGTGAAGCGGATCCTGCTCGGCGCGCCGGCGGAGCTGGCGGCCTCGCGCGATTCGCTCGCCGATCCCGCCGCGCTGGCGCCCTTCGAGGCGCTCGCGCGGGAGCGGCAGGCGGTGCGGGCGTGACCGCGCCGACGCGGCGCTCCCGAGCGTCGACGCCGAGGCCCGGGCTCCTCGCGGTGACGGCGGCGCTGGTCGTCCTGCTCGCGGGCTGCTCCGCGTTGCTGGAGGCCGCGCCCACGCCGACGCCGCAGCCCTTCCCCGGGATCACGGGCGAGCTCGGCAGGGTGGGCGTGATCGTGACCTCGTGGACCTCGGGCGACGCCGGCTGCGACGATCCGACGTTGAGCCCGACAGCCATCCGCTTCGACGCCCAGGGGCTCGACCAGCGCACGCCGGTCCACGTCCGGATCTACATCTTCAAGAACCGCGAGGCGTTCGACCGCCGCTCGCCAGATGTCGAGTCGTGCGTCGCGACGTGGGCGACGGATCCGGCGACGTTCGAGCTGCTGCAGGTCTCGCCCTACGTGGTTGCCGGCCAGGGTCCGTGGCCGCCAGCGTTCGACCAGGCGATGCGGGAGGGAATCACGGCTGCGGCCGGCACCGGCGACTGACACGGGTCCGGACGCGCGTTCCGCCGTCATCGCCGGCGATTCGGCCGGCGCATCGCACCTCTTGCCTCCCCACCGCAGCCATCCCCACCGGAACCTCCATGACCTAGGTCCGGTCCTGCAAACCGGGACCGGACCCGGGACCGCTCATCCGTCCCCGCCCAAACCGGACCAGCAGGTCAGTCGTGCGGGCGATGCCCCGCGGCAACAGTGCGGTCATGTTCCCTTCGACACGCCCGCGCCGGCGTCAACTCGCGCCTCTTGCCCTCATCGCCGTCCTCGCGGTCACCGCCGGCTGGAGCAACGCCGCGCGGGCGACGTCACACATGAGCGCCTCGAGCTTCGACGCGATGGCCCGGGTAGCCGGCGCAGTCGACATCGCCGGGGTCACGGCCGCCTCTCGTGCGCCCGAACGCGACGCTGGCTGGGAGGCCGCGGCAGCAGCCCATGCCGCTGTGCGTTCGGGTCAGGTCCTCAACCACCGTCGCGCGTTCAGCTACGTCGAGGTCGTCCCCGAGCCGGAGCCTGCGGCGCCGAAGCCAGTCAAGGTCAAGGCACCGAAACCGCCAGCCCCCGCCCCGAAGGAGAAGTCGAAGCCGACCTACCAGGGGACCAACCACTTCTGGGTTCCCTCGCTCGGCATGTCCTATGGCGTCCGCTGGTACGCCTGCGGTCGTACAACAGTTCCCGGCAACCACATCTACCGCTGGGGCTGCGCCGGCAGGAACAACGTGTACCTGCTCGGTCACGCCTGGGGTGTCATGAAGCCGCTCCACGACCTGTACGTCCGTGGCGGGCTTCGGAGGGGCATGGTCGCCATCTACGCCGATGCCAATGGCCGGGTCCGGAAGTACAAGGTCACCGAGTGGCGCGTCGTGCGCCCGACCGAGACCGCGTGGCAGACCGCGGCGCAGCCGGTCCCGTCGATGACCCTGCAGACGTGCATCGGCAAGAACTCGGAGTGGCGGCTGAACGTTCGACTCGTCGTCGTTCGGTGACGGGCCGTCGGGGGCGCCAGGCGCCTACCCGATGCGCAACCCCAGGATCCGGCGTGCGATCACGAGACGCTGGACCTGGCTCGTCCCCTCCCCGATCTCCGTGAGCTTGGCGTCGCGCAGGTAGCGCTCCACCGGGTACTCGGTCACGTAGCCATAGCCGCCGTGCACCTGGATCGCGTCGTTCGTGACCCGTGAGCTGACCTCGGAGGCGAAGAGCTTCGCCTGCGCCGCGACGAGCGAGTAGTCACGGCCCTGGTCCTTCAGCCACGCCGACTTCCAGACGAGCGCACGGGCTGCCTCGATCTCGGTCGCCATGTCGGCGATCATGAACGCGACCCCCTGGAACGAGCCGATCGGCTTGCCGAACTGCTGGCGCGTCTGGGCGTACGGGATCGATGCGTCGTACGCGCCCTGCGCGATGCCGACCGCGAGCGCCCCGATCGAGATCCGGCCGCCGTCCAGAATCTTGAGGAACGTGCGGAAGCCGTCGCCACGCTCGCCGAGCAGGTTCTGCGCGGGGATGCGGCAGCGATCGAAGGCCAGCTCGCCCGTCGCCGACGCGTGCAGCCCCAGCTTGTCCTCGATCCGGACCACACGGAAGCCCGGCGTGTCCGCCGGCAGGATGAAGGCCGAGATCTCGGCGTTGCCGTCGTCCTTCGACCCGGTTCGAGCGGTGACGATGTAGGTCCCGGCCTGCCCGGCATTGGTGATGAAACGCTTCCCGCCATCGATGACCCACTCGCCGCTCGCACCCGGCTCGAATTCCCCGCCGCCCTCGCCCTCCCAGCGGGCCGTGGTCCGCGTGCCGCCGGCATCCGAGCCCGCCCCGGGCTCCGTGAGCCCGTACGCGCCGATGACCTCGCCGCTCGCCATCGGGACGAGGTAGCGGTCCTTCTGCTCCTTCGTGCCGGCCAGGTGAAGCGGCCCGCAGCCGAGTGACGTGTGCGCAGCGACGATCAGCCCGAGCGAGCCCCAGACGCGCCCGATCTCCTCGACCGCGATCGCGTAGGCGAGGGTATCCATCCCGGCGCCGCCCTCGTCCTCCGGGATCGGGATGCCGAGCCAGCCCATCTCGCCGAGCCGCTTGACGACCTCGACCGGGAACCGGTGCTCGCGCTCGTGCTCCTCGATGACCGGCGCGACCTCCTTCTCCATGAAGTCGCGAATGGTCTGACGGAGCAGCTGGTGCTCCGAGGAGAGGTCGAGGTCCATGGCCGGAGTCTAGTCGGGGCAGGCCTCGGGAGGCCCGCCT
>DASTIE010000114.1:0-11271 GCA_035717865.1 Candidatus Limnocylindrales bacterium | reverse complement strand
CACCGGATCGGCGACCTGCGCCTGTTCCTTGAGAACGACATGCGCTTCCTGGGCCAGTTCCGATGACGGTGCCGGCATGAGGGTCCCGCTGTCGTGGCTCCGGGAGCTGGTCGAGTTCGACCTCACGCCTGAGCAGCTCGCCGAGCGGCTGACGCTGCTCGGGATGGAGGTCAAGGGCATCGAGGCGCGCGGGAGCGAGTGGGCGAACGTCGTCGTCGGCGAGCTGCTGGCCGTGGAGAAGCACCCGCGGGCTGATCGGCTCTCGCTCACGCGCGTCACGATCGGCGCCGGCGAGCCGCTCGAGGTCGTCTGCGGCGCGACCAACATTGCCGTGGGGCAGCGCGTGCCGGTCGCGCTCCCGGGCGCCGTGCTGCCGGGGAACCGCCGGATCGAGCGCACCGAGAAGATGGGCGTCGTCTCGAACGGCATGCTCTGCTCCGGCGACGAGCTGGGCCTCACCTCCGACGCCGACGGGATCCTGATCCTCGCCCCCGAGACGCCGCTCGGCGCGCACCTCGCCGACCTGTACGGCGACGACGTCCTCGACGTCGACGTCAAGCCGAACCGCGGCGACGCCCTGTCGATCGTCGGGGTCGCGCGCGAGGTCGCGGCGGTGACGGGCGGCACGGTGAAGCTGCCCGCGACCGAGGTCGTCGAGGATCCCGCGCTCGTGACGCCGGACCTGCTCGCCGTCGGGGTGGAGGACGAGCGGCTGTGCCCGCGGTTCGTCGGTCGCTGGGTCCAGGATGTGACGGTCAAGCCCTCGCCCGACTGGGTCCAGATGCGCCTGCTCGCCGCCGGCATCCGCCCGATCAGCAACGTCGTCGACGCTTCCAACTACGTCATGGTCGAGCTCGGCAAGCCGATTCACACGTTCGACGCGGCCGCCGTCGGGCGGGACATCAACGGTCGCTCCACGATCATTGTCCGGAACGCCCGCGCCGGCGAGCGGCTGGAGACGCTCGATCACGTCGTCCGCGAGCTCACGCCGAACACGCTCCTCATCGCCGACGAGCAGGGCCCCCTGGGCATCGCGGGCGTCATGGGCGGCGCCGACTCGGAGGTGAGCGCCGTCACGTCCTGCGTCATCGTGGAGTCGGCGATCTTCGATTCCGTGGCCATTCGCCGGACCGCGTTCCGCTACGCCCTCCGCTCCGACGCGAGCCTCCGGTTCGAGAAGGGCCAGGAGTTCCGGCTGGCGAAGGTCGGCGCGGATCGCACGGCGCGGCTCATCGCCGAGTGGGCCGGCGGCCGTGTCGCGACGGGCTCGATCGACACAAACCCCGACGAGCCGGCGCCGAAGCGGGTGGCGTTCCGCCCCGCGCGGATTGATCGCCTGCTCGGCACGGACCTCGGCGCAGCGGCGCAGCGCGAGGTGCTGGCGCGCGTCGGCATTTCCACGGAGCCAGCCGATGGCCCGATCGACGTCGTCATCGCTGCCGGCGACAACCCCGAGTCGGTCATGGCCGCCGCTGGCGGGGCCGTCGTGGCGACGGTCCCGACGTGGCGCCGCGACATCGAGATCGAGGCCGATCTGGCTGAGGAGGTCGCCCGCGTCCACGGCTACGAGCGCGTTCCGGGCCGCCTGCCGGCAACCCCGCTTCCGGAGTGGCGCGAGAGCCCGCTCGTGGCGCGCGACGCGATCCGCGAGACGCTGGTCGGGGCCGGCCTCACGGAGGTCGTCAGCTACGCGCTCGTCAGCCCGAGGCTCGACGAGACGTTCGCGTGGCTGGATCGCCGGGCGCCCGCGCGCGGCGAGGCGGTCGCCGAGGGCGGCTCCATCAGCGTCGCCAACCCCCTCTCGAGCGACCACTCGATCCTCCGCCAGACGCTGATCGGGAGCCTCGTGGAGGTCGTCCAGCGCAACCAGCGGCACGGCACCGAGGACATCCGGGCCTTCGAGGTCGGCAAGGGCTACGGGAAGGTCGGCGACGAGCCGCGCGAGTGGTGGCGCCTCGGGCTGGCGCTGGCCGGAGCCTTCGAGCCCGCCGCGTGGAACCGCCCCCGCCGACAGGCGGACATCGATGACGCCAAGGGTTCGATTGCCCTCTTGGCGGACCGCATCGGCGCCGAGGCGCCGACGTTCCTCCCCCTGGCCACGGAGCCGATCCTGCATCCCGGCCGCAGCGCGACCGTCGAGGCGCGCTTCGGCGACGGTGAGGCCGCGATCACCGGCGTCGTCGGGGAGCTGCATCCGCGGCTTCTCGCGGACTGGGACCTGCGCGGCCCAGTGATCGTCGCGGAGGTATCCGTCGCCGGCCTCGGGGGCGGGAGCCTGCCGGTCGTGGTGGCCGAGCCGCTGCCGCGGGTCCAGCCGATCGAGCGCGACCTGACGGTCGACGTTCCCGATCGCGTACCGGCGGTCGAGGTGGTGGCACGCATCCGGGAAGCTGGCCGGCCGCTGCTGCAGAACGCCGTGGTCACGGGCACGTATCGCGGCAAGCCCCTGCGCGAGGACGAGCGGAGCCTGACCTACCGCCTGCGCTTCGGCGCGGCCGATCGGGCGCTCCAGGAGCAGGAGGTCGAGGCGGCCATCAGTACCATCACCGCGTCGCTGGAGCACCACCTGGGAGCCCGAATCCGCTCCTGAAGCCTGCTACGCTGCGGCCGTCCAACACCCGGGGGAGGGGAGCCGAGCGTGGAACAGATCACGCCATTCGACCTGTTGATCTTTCTCGCGCTGCTCGCGATGTTCGTCGTGGGCTACGCGCAGGGCGTCGTCCGCCGCCTGCTCGGGATCGCCGCGATCCTGTTCTCGCTGTTCCTGGCCGCCCAGCTGCGCCAGCCCGTCGGGGAGTACCTGGCGCACGAGTGGTCGACCATCGCGCAGTCGTACAGCTACATGGTTGCCTTCGGGGCGGTGTTCGTGGCATCGGCGGTCACCATCAGCCTGGGCATCCAGCTCGCGTATCGGCCCGCACCGCTGTTCGAGAAATACCCGGTCCTCGATGAGCTCCTGGGCGGCCTCCTCGGCGTGCTGGAGGGGTTCATCATCCTCGTCGCGATCTTCCTGATCCTCGACCCGCACTACACGCTGCCCGAGGTCAAGCAGAACATCGGTCGCGGGGAGTTCACGTTCCTGCGGTCGGTCCACGAGCAGCTGGACGAGACGCTCACCGCGGACATCATTCGCCACAACGTGATCCCGGCCGTGTTCGCGGTGCTCGGATTCCTGTTCCCGCAGGACGTGCGCGACGCCTTCGCGAGGGCTGCCGCGCCCCTGCTGGCCCGCCGCTGACCCTGGGGCGCGCGCTCCCGCGGGAGGTCCTCGCCGGACCGACCCTCGACGCGGCTCGCGCGCTCATCGGCGCGCACCTCGTCCGCCAGGGCCAACCCGGTGGCGAGGCCGTCCTGGACGGCCGTCGGGTCGGCCGGATCGTCGAGGTCGAGGCCTACATCGGGCAGGACGACCTCGCCTCTCACGCGCGGTTCGGGCAGACGGAACGCAATGCCGTGATGTTCGGGCCTCCGGGCGTGGCCTACGTGTACCTTGTCTACGGGATGCACGAGTGCCTGAACGTCGTCACGGAGCCCGCCGGAAGGCCCGCCGCCGTGCTGATCCGCGCCGTCGAGCCGGTCGAGGGGGAGGCGGCCATGCGGGTCGCGAGAATCGCCGTCGCGACCCGCCCGCGGAGGGCCGCCGTCAACCGCGCGCGAGCGGCCGCGCGCCTGCAGCGCCTGGCGGCGGAGCGGCTCGCGGCCGGCCCCGCGCTGGTCACCGCGGCCTTCGACATCACCCGTGACGACACCGGCTCCGACCTGCTGGACCCGGCAGGCGTTCTTCATCTCGAGCGCGGGACGCCGCCCCGGGAGATCGAGGCCACGCCGCGCATCGGGATCGCCTACGCCGCCGAGCCGTGGCGGAGCCTGCCCTGGCGCTTCATCGACCCGGCCAGCCCGGCCGTCTCGACACGAGCCAACCGGAGGCGCACGGCCTAGCTCGTGGACCCCCGCTCGATCGAGATCCTGGAGTTCCCGCTCATCCGCGCGCGCCTGGCGGAGCGGACCTCGTTCGCCCCGAGCCGCCGTCTCGCCGAGGCCCTCGCCCCGGAATCCGACCCGGTGCTGGTCACGCGCGGCCTCGACGAGACCGACGAGGCCCGCTCGCTGCTCGAGGAGCGACCCGGCGTCGGCATTGCCGGCGCCCGTGATATCGGCGGCGCGATCGAACGAGCCGCGCGAGGCGGCCGGCTGGACCCGCAGCAGTTCCTGGACATCTGGGCGACGCTGGACGCCGCGGCCGCGCTGAAGCCGCAGCTCGCCGATGCCCGTCGTCCGCTGCTGCGCGACCTGGGCCGCGTCGTCCACCCGCTGCCCGCCATCACCTCGACCCTGGCGCGCTCGTTCGATCCGGCGGGCGAGCTGCTCGACACGGCCTCCCCACGCCTGGGGGGGCTGCGCGCGGCGGTCCGGGTGGCCTTCGATCGCCTCAGGCGCCGCCTGGACTCGCTCGTCGGCTCGACGGAGCTCGGCACCGCGCTCCAGGAGCCCATCGTCACGCTCCGCAACGGGCGCTACGTGGTGCCGGTCAAGGCCGAGGCCAAGGGCCGCGTCAAGGGCATCGTCCACGACTCGTCCGGCAGCGGCCAGACCCTGTTCATCGAGCCGCTCGTGGTCGTGGAGCTCGGCAACGCCTGGCGCGAGGCGCAGCTCGCGGAGCAGGAGGAGGTCAATCGGATCCTCGACGAGCTCTCCGCCCTGATCGGCGCGAATGCGGGACCCCTGCGAGAGACGCTCGGCGCGCTCGCGCGCTTCGACTTCTGGTCCGCCAAGGCGCAGCTGGCCGGCGAGATGGGGGCGACGCGCGCCGAGACGTCCAGGCGCGGAGACGTGGAGCTGCTGTCCGCGCGCCATCCCGGGCTGACGGGCCGCGTCGTCCCGATCGACGTCCGCCTCGGTGACGGCTTCACGGTGCTCGTGGTCACCGGTCCCAATACGGGTGGCAAGACGGTCACGCTCCGAACGCTCGGGCTGCTTGCGCTGATGCACCAGGCGGGGCTGCACGTGCCCGCCTCGGGCGGCAGCCGCCTGCCGGTGTTCCGCGACGTGTTCGCGGACATCGGCGACGAGCAGTCGATCGCGCAGTCGTTGTCGACGTTCTCCAGCCACATGCGCTCGATCATCCGGATCGCCGGCGCGGCCGGTCCCGGGACGCTCGTCCTCCTCGACGAGCTCGGGGCCGGGACGGACCCGACCGAGGGATCCGCGCTCGCCCAGGCGCTGCTGGACCACTTCATCAAGGCCGGCGCGCTCGTCGCGGCGACGACCCACTACGCCGAGCTGAAGGCCTACGCACACACGACGGAGGGCGCGACGAACGCCTCCGTCGAGTTCGACCTGGAGACGCTGTCGCCGACGTACAACCTCACGATCGGGCTGCCGGGCGGCTCGCAGGCCTTCGCGATCGCGGAGCGGCTCGGGCTGCCGCAGGCGCTGGTCGCGGACGCCCGATCGCGGCTCAGCGAATCCCAGCGGACGTTCGAGGCGACCCTCGCGCGCATCCGCGAGGTCGAGGGCGAGACGGCGGAGTCGAAGGCCCGGGCGCGCGAGGCCGAGGTCCGCGCGGGCGAGGCGCTCCGCGCGGCGGCGGACGAACGTCGCAAGGCCCAGCAGGCCCGTGCGGACACGGAGCTGCGGGCCCGGGTGGAGGCCGAGCGACTCGTCGCGGAGCTTCGGGACGAGCTGGAGGCGGCCCGGAAGGCTTTGGAGCGAGGGCACTTGACCGTTCCCGGTATCGACGCGGTCCTCGATCGGGCGGACCAGCGTCTCGCCGCCGCGCCGGCTCCGAAACGCGGGCGCGGTGGTTCCGGGCGCGAGGCGACGGTCGCGGGTGTCGCGGCGCCGGCAGCGACCTGGCGCGTCGGCGATGAGGCGAGGAGCATCTCCGGCGGTTGGACGGGCCGGATCGCGGAGCTGGACCGGGGGAAGAAGCGGGCGACGCTCGAGGCGGGCGCGCTGCGCGTCAGCGTGGACGTCGAGGACCTGGAGCGCGTCGCGGCGGGCGCGAATGCCGGCGCGAGCGGGAATGCCGGCGCGAGCGGGCACGCGGCGTCAGGAAGGGACATCGCCGGGACCAACGTCGCGCAGATCCGCCTGCAGCGAGCCGGCTCCGTCCCGATGTCGCTGGACCTCCGCGGTGCGCGGGTCGAGGAGGCCCTCACGGCACTGGAGCGCTACCTGGAGGACGCCTCGCTGGCGGGGCTGCCGAAGGTCAGCGTGATCCACGGCCTCGGAACGGGTGCGCTCAGGGATGCCGTCCGCTCCGACGCGGCAGCGCATCCGCTCGTCAGGACGGTCCGGGCGGGCGAGCGCGGCGAGGGCGGTGACGGCGTGACGGTGGTCGAGCTGGCCTGAGCTTCCGGCCCAGCACGAGCCCGACGAGCGGCACGAGCAGCGGGAACGCGGCCGCGGGTGGGATCCCGGCCTGGAGGAATTCGGCCAATCCGGTTGCCTGGATCGAGGGTCGCGGGGTCCGGGTCGGCTTCGGCCCCGGGTCCGTCGGGGTGGGGCCGGGCTCCTTCGTGGGCGGCCCGTTGCCATGGCTCTCGGTGGGCGTCGGCTCCGGGGTGACGCATGGCCCGATCGACGGGGCGGGGGAGCCTTCCACGAACGGCGGGCACGGCTGCAGCGCCGAGCACACCTCGGTCGGCTTGAACTTGCCGCCCCAGGTCGCGCCGAAGGGGTGGAAGCTGAGGTTGTAGAAGTACATCGTGCGCGTGTTCTTCGGGCCGCCGCGGACCCCGGCGCCCCGGGCGGCGCGCTGCGCCCAGCCCTGCGTGTAGCGCTGCCACTGGGGGAACCCGGGCTCCGCCTTGCTGAAGTCGAGATAGAGCTTCGTCTGCATGGGGCCGGTGCAGCCGTCGTTCCACAGCAGGCCGGTCGCGCTGTCGATCTGGACCGCGACGTGGAGGTCGTCCCGGCGCGTGGGCTCGGTGCCCTTGATGAACATCTCCTCGACGGTCTTGACGGTGCCGGGGCCGGGCAGCAGCCCGCTGAACGCGTCGACCTCGACGTTCACGAGGTTCTTGGGCTTGTGGTCGGTGAACTTCGCGATGGGCAGGCCCTGGCTGACCTCGGTCATGATCCGCGACCACAGCGGCGCCGCCGACTTCAGCGACAGCGCGTCGTTGTTCGGCGTGTTGTCGGAGTTGCCCATCCAGACGCCGACCGCGAGGGCCGGTTCGTCGTCGTTCTTCGGCGCCGCGAGGTAGCCGAACGCCGCCGTGTCCTTGCGGTCGTTCGTGGTACCGGTCTTGTAGGCGGCCGGCCGGCGGATGCTGTCGTTGCCGGACTTGTCGATGATCTGCCAGGCGCCCCAGAGCGGGTTGATCGACTTCACGGTGTTCCCGGCCAGGATGTCCGTGACGATGTACGCGGCCTGCGGGCTGGCGACGCGGCTGCCGACCTCGGGCTCACCCGTCGGGAAGAGCGTCGCGCCCGCGTTGTCCTTGACCTCCAGGATCATCGTCCGCGGCATGAGGACGCCGCCGTTGGCGATCGCCCCGTACGCCCCGAGCATCTCGATCGGGTGGTTCTCCAGCGAGCCGACGGACTGCGACACCACGGCCTGCTTGCCGGGCGGATAGGTGAGCCCGAACTCCTTCCAGCGGTTGTACTCGCGCTCCAGGCCGACCTCGAGGCCTGCCTTGATCGACGGGATGTTGAACGACATCTGCAGGGCCGGCCGGAGCCGCATCGGCCCCCGCTCGAGGCCGTCCGCCTGGGTCGGGAAGAACGAGCCACTGCCCTTGGCGCCGAAGTCGGTGACGACGTCCATGAACATCGACGCCGCCGTCAGGCTGTGGTCGTCGATGCCGACGATGTAGTTCAACGGCTTGATCGCCGAGCCGAGCTGCCGGTAGCCGACCGACAGGACGTCGTACTGCGGCTGGAACTTCTTGTTGCCGTCGAGGTAGTAGCCGCCGCTGCCACCGTAGGCGAGGATCTCGCCGGTCTTGTAGTCCATCACCGCGGCGGCGCCGTTGTGGATGTTCGAGCCGCGCAGCGCCCGCAGCCAGCCGAGCTCGGCCTTCGGGATGCCGATCTCCTTCCAGACCGGCGTCGGGTCCTTGAGGTGGGTCACCCGGGTGCTGGCGTAGAGCCACTTCTCGACGGTCTGCTGCTTCTCCCAGTCGAGGGTCGTGATGACCTTGTAGCCGCCCGTGTCGACCGCCTCGCAGGTCTCGGCGAACTCCTCGCCGCAGAGCAGCGCCCCCAGCTGCTTCCGGATCTGCCAGACGAAGTGCGGCGCCTTCATGGGCGGCGAGGCCTGCGGCGTGAGGATCAGCGGCTCGTCCTTGGCCCGCTCGTATTCGTCGACGGTGTGCGTGTCACCGGACAGGACGCTGCGAGTCTTCATCTGTTCGAGCACGAAGTTGCGCCGCGAGATGATGTCGTCCGTGTCGTCCGTGTCGGGGACGATGAGCCTGACCTTGTCCTCGGGGCACTTCGCCCCTTCCTCGATCTCGACCTCGCACTCGCGGACGGCGTTGCGCATGAGGTCGTACCGCGTCGGCGACTGCGGGATCGCCGCAAGGACGGCGTACTGGGCCAGCGACAGCTCGTCAAGGTCCTTGCCGAAGTAGCCGAACGCCGCGGCCTTCACGCCGTAGCTCTGGTTGCCGTAGAAGTTCTGGTTGAGGTACGCGGCCATGATCTTCCGCTTGCCGTCCTGGCCGGGGTAGGCCTGGGTCAGGCGGATCGACTGGATGATCTCGCGGATCTTGCGGTCGTAGACCGAGCCCTCGAACGCGTCCGCAGGGAGCAGCCGCGCGCGCACCAGCTGCTGCGTGATCGTGGAAGCGCCGCGGGGACGGCCGGCGAGGGTGTCGAGGCCCGCCGAGATGACCGCGCCCATGTCGAAGCCCGGGTTCGTCCAGAAGTCCTTGTCCTCGACCGAGGTGGTCGCGTCGATCATCTCGAGGGGAATGTCCTCGAAGGCGACGATCTCGCGGCGCAGGACACCGAAACGTGCCAGCTCGATCTTGCCGGTGCGGTCGTAGACGATCGAGGGCTGCTCGAAGGGGATGGACTCCAGGCCCTCGGTTGGATCCTTCAGGCCCTCGCTGTAGTGGGCGTAGGCGCTGACGGCCGCGACGAAGCCAACCCCGCCGAACACGAGGAAGCTGGAGAACAGGAGGAGGGGGATGGCGAGCGCCGCACGGCGGGCGGCGCCACCTCCACGTCCACGTCGGGCGGCTCCGTTGCGGCGGTGCCGCTGACGCCTCTGGAGGGCAGTCTGCATGTGAGGGGCGACGATACCATAGGGTCCGTGAGGGCCTTCTCCCCCCATCGGGACGCGCGAACGACGGCCCTCAGGCCGGCTCTGTGACGCCCCCCACGTTCGAATCCGGACTCCCGGGGCTCATCGCCGAGCTCAAGTGGCGGGGCATGTTCCACGACGCGTCGGAGGGTCTGGAGGCGAGATTGGCCTCGAACCAGCCGATCACGGCCTACATCGGGTTCGATCCGACGGGCCCGTGGCTCCACATCGGCCACCTGGTGCCGATCTTCGGGCTGATCCAGCTCCAGCGCCGCGGCGGGCGCCCCATCGCCCTGATGGGCGGCGGGACCGGCATGGTCGGCGACCCGTCCGGGCGCTCCTCCGAGCGGAACCTCCAGTCGTTCGATGCGATCGAGGCCAACGTCGCCTCGATGCGGCCCCAGCTGGAGCGCATGCTCGATTTCGACGGCCCGAACGGCGCGATCATGGCCAACAACGCCCACTGGCTCGAGCCGCTGAAGCTGCTCGACTTCCTGCGCGACGTCGGCAAGCACTTCACGATCCCGTACATGCTCTCGAAGGATTCCGTGCAGACGCGGCTCGCGGGCGGGCTGTCGTTCACCGAGTTCAGCTACATGCTCGTCCAGTCGTACGACTACCAGCATCTCTTCCGGACGCTCGACTGCGAGCTGCAGATGGGCGGCGCGGACCAGTGGGGCAACATCACGGCCGGCCTCGAGCTGATCCGTCGCACGACGCCGCCGCGCGAGGACGGGGCGCCGCTCGCCTACGCCCTCGCGTACCCGCTGCTGCTGGCGCCGTCCGGGACGAAGTTCGGGAAGTCCGAGACGGGCGATTCGGTCTGGCTCCACCCGGACGGGACGTCGCCCTATGCGTTCTACCAGCACTGGCTGAACACGGACGACCGCGACGTTGGCACCTACCTGCGATGGTTCACGACGTTCTCGCCGGACCAGATCCTCGCGCTGGACGCGGCCGTCGCGGAGGCGCCGGGCAAGCGCGAGGCGCAGCGGACGCTCGCTCGGGACATCACGACCCGCGTCCACGGCGAGGATGCCGCAGCTGCCGCGATCTCCGCCTCGGAAGCGGCCTTCGCTGCAGGCCCCATCACCGATCCTGCCGTCCTCCGGACCCTCCACCGGGAGACCGGTGGGTTCACCTTCGGGGATCGCGGCGGCGCTACGCTCCTCGACGTGCTCGTGGACGCGGGGATTTTCGCGTCCCGCAGCGAGGCCCGGCGGATGATCCAGAACGGCGGCCTGTCCGCCAACGAGACCCGCGTCACCGACGCCGAGTCGCCCCTGCCTGCGCTCGTCGCGGGGGAGTGGCTCGTCATCCGGGTGGGCAAGCGCAAGCTCCATGTCGGGCGCCGCGAGGCAAGCTGACGTGGCGCCCGGGGACGCGTCGGTGCCTCCGCGGGAGGCCGCGCCGCGAGCGATGGCGCCGTGGGAGGCGCGGTTCCGCGCGCCGCGGATCCTGTGGGTCAGGATGGCCGCCCACCGGCAGGACCGGGGCATCGCCTGCACCAACGTGAGCGGCGTCTACCAGATCCACCGCTGGCAGGTCGGCGAGCCGGTGGGCGAGGCCCTCACGGCGTTCCCGACCGGCAAGACCGCCGCGTGGATCACGCCCGACGGGGAGTCGGTGATCTGGCACGCCGATCGGGCGGGCGACGAGCTCGGGCACTTCGTCGCCGCGCCGTGGTCGGGCGGCGAGCAGATGGATCTGACGCCGGACCTGCCGGCGTTCGCGAGCTTCGCGTCGACCGTCGCCGCGGACGGCCGCTTCGGCGCGTCGATCATCGGGCCGGACCGGGTCCAGCTCGCCGTGGTCCGCCCGGGCGAGCCGCCGACGCTGCTGGACCCAGGACCAGGCTTCGTCACCGGGCTGGCGCTCGGGCCGGAGGGATCGATCGCGTACTCGACGACGGCCGGCCGGGGCCTGGAGACTGTCCTGCGGGTGCTGGACGGCGCGACGGGCGAGCTGCGGCTCGACCTCGACCACGCTCCGGGTGCGCTGCGGGTCCT
>DASTIE010000113.1:0-10531 GCA_035717865.1 Candidatus Limnocylindrales bacterium | reverse complement strand
GGCAATGAAGATCGGGCTCGTCACGCCGTACATCTACCCGCTGCCGGGCGGCGTGAACCAGCACGTGCGGTACCTCTACGAGAACCTCCGGCTGCGGGGCCACGACGTCCGGATCATCAGCAGCTCCCACGGGCTCCAGCGCGCCTCGGAGGGTGACGTGATCCGGATCGGCCGCGGCTTCTCGATGCCCGCGAACGGCTCCGTCGGGACAATCACGCTGTCGCCGCGCTTCCTCTCGCAGGTGCACGACGTCCTCAACCGCGAGCAGTTCGACGTCCTGCACTTCCACGAGCCGTTCGTGCCGTTCCTGTCGCTGGTGGTTCTCGGCCTCAGCAACAGCGTCAACGTGGCGACCTTCCACGCCTTCGGCGGCTTCTCGCCCGCGTACCAGATCGGATCGCGCCTGATGCGCCCCTCGATCGGGCGGATCCACGGCCGGATCGCCGTGTCGGCGGTCGCGCGACACTTCGTCGAGCGCTTCTTTCCCGGCGACTACAAGGTCATCCCGAACGGGGTCGACGTCGGTCGGTTCGAGCGTGCCGTGCCGATCGCGAAGTGGCAGGACGGGACGAAGAACATCCTGTTCGTCGGGCGGTTCGAGGCCCGCAAGGGCCTGCTCGACCTCCTGAAGGCCTACCGGATCCTGCGCAAGACCGGCTGCAACTGTCGCCTCCTGGTGGTCGGCGGCGGGCCGCAGGCCAAGGAGGCACGGCGCTACCTCGCGACCCGCAGGCTCGGCGGCGTGGAGTTCCTCGGCCGGGTGAGCGACGAGGAGCGGGACTCCCTCTTCAAGACCGCGGATGTCTACTGCTCGCCCGCGACCGGGCGCGAGTCGTTCGGGATCGTGCTGCTCGAGGCGATGGCCGCGGGCACGGCGATCGTCGCCAGCGACATCCACGGCTACAAGGGCGTCCTCCAGCGCGGCCAGCAGGGCCTGCTCGTCCCGCCGGGCAAGCCGAAGGAGCTCGCGGGGGCGCTCGCGAAGGTGCTCGCCGACGACGAGCTCCGCGACGCGATGGGCCGCTCCGGCTTCGAGCGCGCGCAGGAGTACAGCTGGGAGCGCGTGACGGCCAAGGTCGAGGACTACTACGGCTTCGTGATCCGCCGCCTCGCGGCCCAGGGCCGGCTGCCCTCCGGCTATCACGCCGAGATCCCGCCCTCGCCGCGTACGGCCGGCGCCGCCCCGAATGGCCTGGGCGCCGAGACCCCGGAGCTCGAGCCGGTCGCCTAGCGTGATGAGCAGGGACGATCGTGAGATGGCTCAGGGGCGATGACACCGGGCGTGGCCATCTCATGGTCAAATCCGGCATTACCGCGGCCATAACGACCAGCGGAGCAAGGCCGTCCACGGGCCGACGGTCTCCTACACGTTCGGCGACCGCCGCGCAACGATCGGATCGGCTTGCCGCCGGACCTCCTGATTCGGCCCGCCCGGTCCTTCTGCCCTGCCAAGCCGTGGCAATGGCCATGAGACGGGCATCGGCTTGCCCAAGCCCTCCAGCCCCGTTGCCTCCATCCCGGGATGCAGCTAGCCGGCCTGATCGGCTGGGCCTGGGTTCGACCTACTCCGCCCTCGCTGCCCACGGCGGCGGCTCTGGCTGCGCCGCGAGGCGATCCCTTCGGCGCTCCGCGAGCGCGACGCGCCACGACCAGGCGCTGTACGCGACCACGACGCTCATGAACAGCAGCGAGACCAGCATGATGGCTGGCCCGATCGCAAACAGCGCCGGCGCCGACGCCCCGGAGTTGCTGACGGCGAACTGGAACGGGTACAGGTAGGTCGGCAGGAAGCCCTGGTAGGCGTTGTGGATGTCCACCGGGAGCGGCAGCGCGGCGAGGTTCGGGTACCAGAGCACGAACCAGAAGGCCATCGCCCCGAGCGCCCCGGCCACGAACCGGCGCGAATCTCGCGCCGTGGCCACGTAGGCCGCGACCGGTGAGAGCGCCAGCAGCACCACCAGCGCGATCGGCTCCACGGGGATGCCCTCGATCTGAAAGCCCTCCACGTCGCCCAGCGTGGCGTTGAAAACCAGGAACGCCACCGCGGTGACCACGGCGATCGCCGCCGACGTGGCCCAGCGTCCGCCGAGCCCGATCCGCGCCAGCGCCCCGCGCCAGCCGCCGGCCTCGCGCTCGTCCTCGAGCTCGCCGGGCTCGTCCTCCTCCGTCACGGCGAGGAGCTCGCGCAGCAGGAGCAGCACGCCGATGCCCATCACGACCGCGAGCGCCACCGCTCTGGGCGTGACCGTCACGTCCGGGATGAGGGTCGGGCACGCCTGCGAGCCGGGGACCACCTCCTCGACCCGGACGATCGCGCAGAGCGGCCGGTGCAGCAGCCACAGCACGAACGGGCCGAGCACGGCCGCGCCCGCCGAGAGCCGCGCCAGCAGCCAGATGCGGCGCGAGGTCCCATGCCACAGCTCCGCCAGGAAGTAGGCCAGCGCCAGGAACAGGAACGGCAGCGCGGTGTAGTAGTGGTACTGGAACGCCGCGCGATCGATACGGGCCCAGGAGATCCACTGGCAGGCGAACGCGATCGCGATCAGCGCGAGCGCCGGGCTGCGGCGCCGGAACGCCTGCCAGGCGACGAATGCCATCGCCGGGATCGCGAGCCACCAGGCCACGAGGTTGCCGGCGTCGTAGATCGAGGCCGACGTCGAGCCGGCGAAGCCCTGCTCGTAGAACCACACGGGCTTGAGATCGAGGGCCCAGGCCCACCACGGGGAGGACGCCGGGTGCGGGTTCGGGAGGTTGTTGTGGTAGCTGTACATCGCGCCCGTGAGGTCGAGCAGCGTCTGGCCGTTGTCGTGCCCCGGCGGCCAGCCCTGCACGATCTGGTAGTTGTCGACGAACGCCCACGGCAGGTACGACACGACGTACAGGCCGATCGGGATGACGAGCAGGCCCACGGCCAGCCAGACGGCGGGCAGCCCGAACCCGGCGCCCAGGCGGAGCCAGCCGCGAGCGGGAGCGGCGGCCGGCTCGAGGACCGCCATTGGGTCGGCGGGCTCCGGCTGCGGCGCCAGCGGCCCGAAGCCCAGCCTGCCGGCGAGGAGGAATCCGCCCCAGACGGCGACTCCCAGGCCGATGCCCAGCATCCCGAGCTCGATCGGCGTCACGGACACCGGTCCCAGCGTCATCGGGCCGGCGGCATCGCCACGCGTGAGGCCGTAGAGGATCACCAGCAGGCCGACCGCGGCCGGCGCGCCCACCGCGAAGCGGGTCTCGTCCCAGCTCCACGCGATCGGGTGGACGACGTTCGCGATCACGGCGATGAGCAGGAGCGCGATCATGATCCCGAAGAACAGGTAGTTGCCGACGCCGGTCCCGCCCTCCGGCACGGAGATCGCGATGTAGCCGAGCACGGTGGTGAGCAGGATCAGCCCGCCGATCAGCAGCAGCCGCCCCAGCGCGCTCCGGGACAGCACCAGCAGGCCGAGCCCGCCGATCGCGAACGCCGCGACCCACTTCGCGGCGAGCGCGAAGCCGAGGAAGAAGCCGATGATCGGGATGCCGATCGCGAACGCCAGCCAGTGCCGCCGGCTCTCGCCTGGATGGAGCCACAGCGCGGCGAAGACCGTGTAGGCGCCGATGATCCCGAGCCCGACATAGGAGTCGTTCATCCCGATCCGGCTCTGCACGAACAGCATGCCGTCGACCAGCACGACCAGCCCGAGGATCACCGCGACCGTCCGGCGCCGGAACAGGAGCCGCGCCAGGACGTACAGCAGCACCGCCATGAGCACGCCGGCCACGACGCCCGGGAGCCGCCAGGCGAACGCGTGCCGCCCGATCGGCACGGATGCGATGCGGCCCCCTGCATCGAGCGCGAGGAGCTGCTCGCGATCGGTGGACGGGTACTGCTGGTTCTCGTCGAGGACGATCGCTGCCGGCGAGAACGGCAGGCGGGCGTCGGCATAGACCGCGTTCGCGTGCGGCTCGATCACGTACAGCGTCGGCTGCCCCGGCGGCGCGCCGTCGCCCAGGCCGCCGGCCTCGTCCGGCGTCGTGCCCTCGACGTGCACGGTTCGCGTCGTGACATCGAAGAAGGCTTCTCCGGCCGTGGCGCCGGGCAGCGTGAACGTCTGGTCGACGCTGGGATCGGCCTTGTCCTTCGTGCTGATGGTCTTGACGCGCGGTCCCTCCGGCGTCTGGACCGACACGTAGATCGGGTCGTTCTCGATGTCCGAGATCCCCACGACGCCGCGAGCGGGCCCATCGACGTCCAGGATCTCGGTGACCTGGACGCTGTCGGGGTCGATGACCGCGAGGCCCTGGTCCGTGGCCGCGAAGATCCGGTCGTCCAGGCTGTCGGTCACCTGGGCAACGCCCGGCAGCTCGATCCGGCCGATCTCCGCCGCCGCGGGCGCGTCCAGGACCACAACCGGGGTCGCGGTCGGATCGTCGGTGCCGGTTCCGGCATGCATGATCGCCAGCAGTCGCTCCCCGTTCCGCGACAGGAACAGCCGGTCCAGCCCCGCGTCGACCGACGCGTACAGGCTCCAATCGACCTGGCTGACGCCGGCCGGCGCCGGCTCCAGCTGCTCCGTGTCGATGACGTCGATCTCGCCGCCGCGCGTCCCGACGAACAGCTGGCGGCTCACCTCGTCGTAGGCGACGGCGACGGCATCCGGGATGGCGGCCAGCGCGGTGAGCTCGCGCGTCCCGAGGTCGTAGCCGCGGACCTCGCTGCCGGTGGCGACCCACAGTCGGTCGCCCTGGATCCGCGTCTCGTCGAGGCCGTCGTCACGTCGTCGCTCGATGTCCGCGGCCGTCACCGCCGCCCCCAGCTGCCCCGTCGCGGTGACCTCGTCCTCGCCGAAGGCCACGATCCCGAGGGCCATCGCGTACTTCGCCAGGTGCGGGTGGGTCCACTCGTAGATGTTGTGCGGCAGCCCGTAGCGCCAATCCTGGAGGAACTCCGTCGCGGTCCGCGGGTGGTAGACCTCGTCGAAGTGCATCTGGTACGGCTCGTCGAGCCGCCACATCCGGACCGTCAGCAGGCTGATCGCCAGGAGCGCGAGGAACCACAGGTCCAACCGGTCCATGCGCCCCCCGCGCTCCCTGTCGAGCTCGCGGCTGCGGTCGGCGCGGACGGGCGTGTCGGCGAGGCGCGCGCGGAACCATGCGATCGGGCCGAGCGCCGGCGCCTCCTGTGGCGCCGTCCACGCCGGGAGGACCGCGGCGTCCCCGGGGCCGAACGTCGAAGCTGCGGGCGACTCTTGCGCCCACCCGAGCGGCCTCCGCGCCGCCGGCGGCGGCGGTTCGGCATCGGGCGGGATGCCGCCGTCAGGGACCGGGCGGTCCACGAGGTCCCACGCGTCCGCCTCGTCGGGCTCGTCGCGGTGGCCGGCCGTCGCGAGGTCGTGGGCGAGGCCCTCCACGGCGCCCTCGCGGAGCTGGAAGAGCACCCAGGCCAGGATGGCCGCCTGGACGGCCGCCGCGATCGCCACGCCCCACGGCGCCGCCATCTCGTCGCCCAGCCCGAGCCAGTCGGAGATCTGCGGGTTGTCCGGGTAGTACACCGCCAGGACGACGTACATGTTCGCGAACGTCGCCAGTGCCGAAAGGACGTAGCCGATGCGCCAACGGATCGAGGCCGCGGCGGGGATCGCCGCGATGGCGGCCAGGGGGAAGAGGTAGCGCTCGTGGACGCGCGTCGGCAGCACGAAGAACGCCAGCGCGAGCGCTGCGAGCCCCACCGTCATCGTCAGCCGGTCCGGGCGCCGCGCGACGATCCAGCACACGACGATCGCTGCGACCAGGAACAGCACGGCGCCCACGAGCACGGCCGGAAACGCGCCGAGCATCGCGCCGTCCGGGCAGGACAGGTCGCTGCCCGGAGAGCCGAGCTCCGGGATCACGATCGGCCCGATCCGGAACTCCGACGGCCCGGTCGGAACGATGGTCGAATCGCAGACCCAGGTCCGGGTGAGCGCGATGCTCTGCTCGATCCCGTCCGCCGTTCGATGCACGAGCACCGCCCAGGGGTTGAAGGCGTTGACGGACAGGTACGGATAGCCACCGGCCGTCTTGAAGATCTGCGCGATCAGGCCGAACGGGAAGCTCAGCCCGAACGGCAGGCACGCGAGGAAGGCGGTGAGCAGCGCGGCCGCACCGGCCGTGACGATCCGGATCGGCCCGCGGACGCGCTCCTCCCAGGACGTGGTGCCGGCGCCGGCCTCCGGCCGGTCCTCGAGGCCGTAGCCGCCCGTGGGCCAAAGCGCGCGCCTGATGACCACGATCGCGACGATCGGGATCAGGATCCCGAGCTGCGGCTTGATGAGGGCCGCCACGGTGGCGAGAATCGCCGATCGCTCCGGCCGGTCGCGCCACAGCTCGCGCAGCGCCAGGAGCAGGAACACGACCCCGAACGAGTCCACCTGCCCCCAGACCACGCTGTCGAACCACGTCACGGGGTTGAACAGCACGAGCGCCGCGCCGATCCGTGCCGAGCGCTCGCTCCCGCCGAGCTCACGGACCATCGACCAGACGAGGTAGCCCAGCGCCAGGTCGGCGACGATTGGCGGCAGCTTGATCAGGTCCCCGACCCCGCCCCCGAACAGGTTCGCCACGCCGCCCACGAGCCAAAGCACGTACAGGTAGCCCGGCGTGTAGTCGTGGAAGAAGTCCCGCTCGTAGAAGCCGTGGAGGCCGTCGTTGCCGAGGTTGCTCGCCCAGTACTGGAACGAGGCGAGGTCCACGGCGAACCCGGAGCCGGGAATCAGGTATGCGATGATGAGCCGGAGGGCGAGCCCCAGGACCAGGAGCACGACGATGCCCGTCGCGGCGTCCACGAAGCTGGTCCGCGACGGCCCCGCCCTGCCCGGGTCGGGCTCACCGATTGCGCGGCCAGTCAAATCGAGATCTGTCTCCAGCGAGCGATGAGGTGCTTGGGAGCGTAGCAGAGGGTGCCTCGGGCTCCCGGAGCCTCGACGTCCTGTTCGACTGGGTGGATCGCCTGCCTGCCGTCCTCATCGGCGCCGGGCTGATCGCGGTCGCCCTGGCCGCGTACTGGCTCCCCGGCTCGGAGCGCTTCTACAACCACTTCGTGTGGCAGGCGCTCGCCTTCCTCGACGGGCGGGCGGCGATCGATTGGCCGGTCCCGGGCTATCCCGGCGGCAACGACTGGATGCAGGACGTCTACCCGCTCAACGAGCTCGACGGCTCGCCGACGGGCGCGCTCCTGCCGTTCCCGCCGCTGCCCGCGATCGTGCTCCTGCCGTTCGTGGCGATCTGGGGCCTCATGACCGACATTCGCGCCGTGTCCGTCGGGCTCGGCGCAATCGCGGTCGGGCTCGCGTGGTGGGCCCTCGGCGGGCTCCCCGTCTCACGCCGGATCCGGCTCACGACGACGCTCTTCTTCGCCTTCGGCACCGTCTTCTGGTACGCCGCCCAGCTCGGCACGACGTGGTTCTTCGCCCACGTCTGCGCGGTCACGTTCCTGCTGCTCGCGCTCGGCGTCGCCCTGCGCGCGGACCCGGAGGCGGACCGTGGTGCGGATGCGGGGAAGGATGACGCCGTCAGCGGGCACGAATCGGCTCCCGGGGGATTCCGCTCAGGCCTGGCCCAGCTCGCCCGCCCGCTGGAGCTCATCGATCGGCGCCAGCTCCTCGCCGGCCTCCTGTTCGGGATCGCCTGCACGGCTCGCCTGACGGTGGTCTTCGGAGCGCCTTTCTTCATGCTCGTCGGTGGTGGCGGCTCGCTGGTCCGGCGCTCGGTGTCGGCAGGCATCGGCGCCGGCATCCCCGTGGCGCTCCTGCTCGCCTACAACCTCGCCACGACGGGCCAGGTGATCCACCCGGGCTATGAGTGGCAGTACCAGCGCGAGGCCAGCGGCTACCCCAACCTCGGCTACCACCCCGAATGGGCCATCGAGGACCTCCGCTACGTTCCGCAGAGCCTGGAGATCTTCCTGCTCTCGACGCCCGCCATCCTCCCGGAGCGGCTGCCGGATGCCTTCGGGGTCGATGGCGAGGCGGCCTGCGCCATCCCCGGCGCAGAGCGAAGCCTGTTCGACCCGGCATGCCCGTTCGCGATCCCGCGGACGACGGGGATGAGCATCCTGCTCACGAGCCCCGCGTACCTGCTGCTGCTGCCGGCCCTGCTCGGCTGGTTCCGCCGCCGCTCTCGCCTCGTCGCCGGCTCGGTGGTGGCCGTGGTCGCCATCGCCTTCGTCAACCTCATGCACTTCAGCCAGGGCTGGGTCAACTTCGGCTACCGCTTCAGCAACGACTTCGTGGTCTTCGCGCTGCCGCTGGTCGCGCTCGGGATAGCCCGCCGAGGCGGCGTCGGCTGGCTGGCCGCGGGCCTCGTGGCGCTCTCCGTGGCGATCAACCTGTGGGGGGTCATCTGGGGCAACGTGCTCGGGTGGTGAGCACCCGCCTCGCCGCCTGGGCGATTCCCGCGCTCGTCGGCCTGTGGGTCGCGGTCAACGCGTGGCCCGGCCTGATGCCGGACGTGGCGTTCTGGGACACCGGCGAGTTCCAGGCAGTGCTGCCGCTCATGGGCACCGCGCACCCGACCGGCTACCCGACCTACGTGCTGCTGGGCTGGGTCGGCAGCATCCTGCTCACGCCGATCGGCGAGCCGGCGTTCCGGGTGACCGCGCTGTCGCTGATCGCGGTCGCGATCGCAGCGGCCGCCACCGTGGCGCTCGTCCGCCGCGTGACTGGCTCCACGATCCTCGGCGCGGCCGCCGGGATCGGGCTGGCAACGACCCAGCTCGTCTGGCAGAACGCGACGCGCGCGGACCCGCACCCGATCCACCTCGCATTCGTGGCGGTCCTGCTGCTCGCCCTGGTCCGCTGGGCGGACGCCGAGGGCGACGGCCTGGACCGGCGAGCCGCCGATCGCCGGCTCCTCGTCGCCGCGGTGGTCTTCGGGCTGGCCGTCGGCAACCACTCGCTGACGCTGCTGCTCGCGCCGCCGATCGCGCTGTACGTCCTGGCGGTGGAGCCAGGCATCCTGCGGCGCCCGCGCTTCGTCGCGGCGTGCCTCGGCGCCGCGGTGCTGACGATCGTCGTCGTCTTCCTGGAGCTCCCGATCCGCGGCGGCCTGTTGCCGGCCCCGTTGATCTACGGCAAGCCCGCGACCTGGGACGGCTTCTGGTACATCGCCCTGGCGGAGCAGTTCCGGGGCTCGCTCGGCGACATGCTCGCGAACCTGCCGACGAAGCTCGGCGACCTGGTCAGGCGCGCCGACCTGTGGTTCGGCCCGCTGGCCCTGGCGATCCCCGTCGCGTTCCTTGCGACCGCGCTGCGCGTCCCCCGATACGCGCTGCTCACGGGCTCGGCGGCTTTCATCACGCTCCTGTTCGACCAGGCATACGCCAACGCCGACATCGACCGCTATTACCTCGGGCCGGTGCTGTGGGCCTGGACGTGGCTGGCCATCCTGGGCGCTGAGGTCGCGGCGCTGGCAGCGCATTTCATCGGGGCCCGCGCCGGACCTGGACGGCTCCGGAGCATCGAGACCGTCGCAGCGGCTATCGTCGCGGTCGTGCTGCTCGCCCCCGCGATGACCGACCTCGATGCCCGCCGAGCATCCGCCGACCGGTCCCGCGCCGTCGAGGCACGATTGTGGCTGGAGGAGGCGCTGCCGGTGCTCGAGCAGGACGCCGTGGTCGTCTCCTGGTGGAGCACCTCCACGGCCCTGTGGTACGCCCAGAAGGTCGAGGGCCGCCGACCGGACATCTTCATCGTGGACGACCGGACGATGCTGGACCTGGGCCTCGGGCGCGCGCCGGACGTGATCCGCCGCTACCTGGCGGAGGGCCGGCCCGTGTACGCCATCCGGATCGCCGGCAACGACCTGAACGAGCTCAAGGGCCAGTTCGCGATGACCCTCGTCGCCGGCAACGAGCGCGCCCACAACGGCCTCTGGAAGGTCGAGGGCGAAGGCCTGACGCTCCCGTGAGCGCCCGGCTCCCGGCGCTGTCCTACTTCTTCCCGGCCCACAACGAGCAGGCCAACCTCCAGGGCCTGGTGGAGGAGGCGCTCGCGACGCTGCCGGGCCTCGCGCACCGGTTCGAGATCATCATCGTCGACGACGGCTCGCGGGACGACACGCCCGCCATCGCCGACGCCCTCGCGGCGGCGCATCCCGGGGTCCGGGCCGTCCACCACCCGACGAACCTGGGCTACGGGGCGGCCCTCCGCTCCGGCTTCGCGGCAGCCCGCCACGACGCGCTGGCCTTCACCGACGGCGACCGGCAGTTCAAGGTCGCGGATCTCGGGCGCCTGATCGACCGGTTCGCCGCGGGCGACGCGGACGCGGTGGTCGGCTACCGCATCAAGCGCGCGGACCCGCTCATCCGGACGCTGTATGCGCGTGCCTACCGGCTCGCCAACCGGATCTTCTTCGGCCTCAAGGTCCGCGACGTGGACTGTGCCTGCAAGCTCTTCAGCCGGGCGTCGCTGGAAGGCGTCAACGTCGAATCGGGCGGGGCGTTCTTCTCTGCGGAGCTGCTCATCAAGCTGCGAGCCCGCGGTCGCCGGATCGCCGAGGTCGGGGTCCCGCACTACCCGCG
>DASTIE010000112.1:0-39752 GCA_035717865.1 Candidatus Limnocylindrales bacterium | reverse complement strand
GCCCGCGCTTCCTCCGACCAGTCACAGGCGCCCGCGTCCGGGGCTCTTGGTTTCCGAGAGGAGACGGATGCCTCGCTCGTCGCGCGCTCCCAGATCTGGCCGCATCCGCGCGAGCGTATGCATCCCATGAGATGAGCG
Source organism: Candidatus Limnocylindrales bacterium (assembly GCA_035717865.1). Lineage (GTDB taxonomy): Bacteria > Chloroflexota > Limnocylindria > Limnocylindrales > CSP1-4 > UBA5189. Next base: position 39,614 of record DASTIE010000112.1, on the reverse strand, counting down.
ACGCTCCCCAGTCCCACGAGCGCCAGGATCCCGGGTCCGGCGCGCCGCTTCGCGCCGAGGGCCCGCCTGCCGATCCTCGACCGGGCCGAAGCTGCGCCCGTTGCGGCACGGCCGTCTCGTGGACGGTCAAGGTCTACTGCCGGAACCACGCCCCACGGTTCGGCGGGCGGACCTATTGCGTGGCCTGCCAGCGGGGGTTCCCGGCTACCTGATCCCCGGGGCGCTGATCTCCGCCGGCCCGGTCCCGCTGCTCCGGAGTCCGCCGGCCCGATCGCATTCCACGTAGCTCCCGGCCAACCCACGCGCTCCTGCGGCACGACCTGCCCGGCCGTGACCGTTTCATGGTCAAAGCCGGCGCATACGTACGCGTAAGGAGGCTTCGACAGGACCTCGATGGGCGGGATCCGGTGATCGAGCCGACCCTGAGCGTGGCCGACGTCACGCCCGCAGCGAATCGAGCCGGAGGGTCTCGGCGACCGGTCGTTGGGCGCCCCGATGGCCAGAGAATGACCATGAATTGGTCACGAACCCGCGCGACCGACCGAGAGGGCGGAGCAAGGCGCAAGTGGCCGCTCGCCCTGGAGGCTCCGCGCCCGCCGCGTGAAGCTCCGGCGCCCGGCGCGTGAAGGCTTCGGTCGCCGCCGGCCGCGGAGGCTCTGATCGCCGCCGACCGCGGAGGCTCGGGCCGCTGGCGGTCTAGGCTTGTCCCAACGATCTGGAGTTGCCACGCGATGACCCTCGACCACGACCACGCCGCGCACGATCACGACGACCATTCGGACCACGACCACGACGACCATTCCGGGCACGATCACGCGGGCCACGAGCATGTCGACTACCCGACGGCGGTTGGGCTCTTCCGCGCCGACAAGGACGACTACTTCCGCGAGGCGCATGACAGCCCGATCCCGCACGACCAGCGCCACGAATTCACCGGCCTCCCCTACTTCCCGGTCGACGAGGACCTCCGGTTCGAGGGCCTGGAGCTGGAGCCGTACGACGGCGACGAGCCGACCTCGTTCAAGATCCCGACGTCCGACGGCCAGCTCCGCGACGCCGAGCGGGCCGGCATCTTTCGGTTCCAGCTGGGCGGATCGGAGCGGCGGCTCACCGGCTACCGGTTCGCGCAGGGCGACGCCGAATCGGTGTTCGTGCCGTTCCTCGACCAGACCAGCGGCAGCGAGACGTACGGCGCCGGGCGCTACCTCGATCTCGACCCGGATCCGGAGGACGGAACCTTCGTCATCGACTTCAACCTCGCATACCACCCGTCGTGCGTGTACGACCCGCGCTTCTCGTGCCCGCTGACGCCCGCGGAGAACCGCCTGCCCGTCCGCATCCAGGCCGGCGAGCGGCTCCCGGTCGAGGCCTGACCCGCTAGGCTTGGGCGGACGCGGGGCCGATCGTCCGGCCCACGCATCTAGCCGAGGACCAAGTTGCCAAATCGATCACGATTCAAGCGGGCCCGGCGCGCCGCCGAGGCCGAGCGGATTGCCGAGGTCGAGCGCGCGTGGCGCGGGAACATTCCCGCCGACGTGGCGGCCGCCTTCAACGCCCAGGTGAAGAGCGCGAAGGAGCGGGGCCCGCTGCCGCCGCAGCCAGACATGGCGCCCGGCACGCCGCCCCGCCCACCGCGTCCCGGGCACGAGCCGAAGCCGCCCAAGGCCGACGAGCGGCCTCGACGGCGGCGGTAGTCGATGCGTCGAAAGAAGGTCTTCACCCCCAAGCCGCCGCCCTCGCCGGCGAGCGAGGAGCGCGCCGCGATCGCGGCAGCGAGAACTGTCTCGATCAACCTTGACGCGATGGCCGGCAAGACGGACGTGCGCCAGGGGGCGCGCGTCAGGATCCTGAGCGGGCTCTACATGGGCGAGCTGGGGACCGTCGAATCGCTGGTGAGCGGCGTCATCCCGGCCGCGGTCGTCCGGACCGATGCCGGGCGCACGCGCCGCGTTCGCGCCGTGGACCTGCAGCCCGCCGGGCCGGAGACTCCCGCAGCCGAGCCCGCCTGAGGCTCGCAGCCTCAGGCGTCGGTGCGATTCCTCGCGAAGCTCTCGCCGGGCATGGCATGCAGGGTTCCGGACTGCGAGGAGCCGGAGCGGTGCGGCTGCGGCGCCGCCGAGCGATGGGACCGGACTGGCGCACTGGAGCGTGAGCTTCCCCGGCGCGGGCCGCCGGATCGGCCGGAGCCACCGTCGCGACCATAGCCACCGTAGCCACCGTCGCGCCGCTGCCCGCCATCCCGGCCGCCGCCGTGTGATCGCGCGGACGTCGAGCGGGAGCGGACCGGGCGCTCGGCCTCCTCGCGAGCGCGCCGGTCGAGCGCGAAGCCCGGCACCACCTCATCGCGGATCTGGCGCCGTAGGAGCGCCTCGATGTCGTTGAGCAGCTCGAGCTCCTCGAGGCAGACGAGGGACACCGCGTCCCCCTCCAGCCCGGCGCGGCCCGTGCGGCCGATGCGGTGGATGTAGTCCTCGGGGACGGTCGGCAGCTCGAAGTTCACGACGTGCGGCAGGCCGTCGATGTCCAGGCCTCGCGCCGCGACCTCGGTCGCGACGAGGAACGCGACCCGGCCCTCCTTGAAGTCGTCGAGCGCACGGACGCGCTGGCCCTGGGTTCGGTCGCCGTGGATGGCCGCAGCCGAGATCCCGTCTCGCACGAGCTGGTCGGCCAGGCGCTGCGCGCCGTGCTTGGTGCGCACGAAGACCAGCGCCTGCTCGATCCGGCCCTCCCGGATCAGGTGGACCAGCAGCTCGCGCTTGCGGTTCTTGTCGACGGGGAAGATGACCTGGCGCACGGTCTCGATGGCGGCATTCCGGCGCGCGACCTGGATCAGCGCCGGGTCGTTGAGCAGCGTCGAGGCGAGCTGGCGGACGTCGTCCGCGAACGTCGCGCTGAACAGCAGGTTCTGGCGGCGTGCCGGGAGCAGGGCCAGGATCTTGCGGATGTCGCGGATGAAGCCCATGTCGAGCATCCGGTCGGCCTCGTCGAGGACCAGGATCTCGACCGATCGAAGGTCGATCTTGCCCTGCTCGGCGATGTCGAGCAGGCGGCCCGGCGTGGCGACCACGATCTCGGGGCCGCCCTGGACCGCCTTGATCTGGGCGTCGTAGCCGACGCCGCCGTAGACGGTCGTCGAGCGGATCGGCTTCTCCTTGCCGTACGTCCGCACGAACTCCTCGACCTGGAGTGCCAGCTCGCGGGTCGGGGTCAGGACGAGGCAGCGGATCGGCAGGCCCGTCGCGCCCTTGGGCCGGGGTCCGATGGGGTGGCGCGGCGTTGGCCTGCTCGCATTGAGGAGCTGGAGGATCGGCAGGACGAACGCGGCGGTCTTGCCGGTGCCAGTCTGCGCGCCCGCGAGGACGTCTCGCCGTGCCAGCACGTGGGGGATGGCCTGCGCCTGCACGGGCGTCGGCTCGGTGTAGCCCTCGGCCTCGACGGCACGAAGGAGCTCGGGCGCCAGCCCGAGATCTGCGAATGACATGAAGTGGCTGCTCCTGATCGACGGCCCACCCGCTGCGACATGCAGCCGGGACCGGTCAGGGCGCTCGAAGTTCGTTCGTGAGAGAGAGGGAGGGCCGCGGCCCGAGCGCTGACCGGAGCGCTCATACCATCTAGGCGACCGACGGTAACAGGTTTCGACGTGCATGTCGCCATATCTCGGAACCTGCCTCCGCGCGCCCGCTCACATCGGCGTGAGGATCTCGACGACATCGCCGTCCTGGACGACGTGCTCCCGGCCCACGCGCTGCCCCTCGAATCTCGCGGACGACCCCCAGACGCGGGCGCCCAGGAACCGCTCGGCCAGCTCGTGGTGGATCGAGTCCGCGACGTCCGCGACCGTCGAACCGGCCTTCAGCGCCACAGGCTCTTCCTGGGTCACGTCGTTGGAGCGGAGCTGGACCCGGATCAGGCCTGTCAGGCCCCAGACGGCCTCCGAGAACGCATCGAGGCTGGCCTGGTCGATGACGGAGACCGGCACGACGGCGAGACCCGGGTAGGCAGCCCGAAGCTCCTCGATCGCGCCCGGCGCGGCCTCGTCGGCCCGCGTCGCCGCCAGGAACGACGGCTTCTCGATCCCGGCCAGCTGGACCTCGTGGACCACCGGCCGGAGCGCCTCCGGATCACCATCGAGGCGGGTGCAGTACACGATCGCATCAGCGAAGCGAAGGACGCCCAGCAGGGCCCGCCCGCCGCCGCGGTCCTCAGTCGCGCCCTCGATCAGGCCCGGGATCTCCACGAGCTGCACGAGCACGCCGCCGATCCGGGTCAGCGCCGGGATCGGGCGGAGGGTCGTGAAGGCGTAGTCGCCCGTCTTGATCTGGATGTCGCTGAGGGCCTGGAGCAGCGAGGACTTGCCGACGTTCGGCGGCCCGACGAGCGCGATCTGCGCTGCGCCCTCGCGCCGCACCGCGATCGAGTCACGCTGGACGGCATTCGACCTGACCCGGGTCTCCTCGATCTCCGAGGTCAGCCACTTGCGGAGGTCCGCGTACGGACCGTTGCGATAGTCGGGCAGCTCCGAGAGCAGCTCCCGGACCGTCCGGATGCGCTCCTTGCCCTCTTTCCCCACCAGCCTGCGCTTCGCCACCTGGGCGAAGGTTCGATGCGGCATCGGCATGGCGATCTCCCTGTGCACCATCGGCGGCACGGCACGAGGCGCGCGGTTCCATCCGCGCTGCGGCTCGCGTCTCGCCCGCCCCTTCCGTCGACGCTCTGTCGGAAGGGGCCGCTCAGCCTGTCTGGTGCAGGATCGTGGCAGCCCAGGCGTCGATCGGACGCCGGGTCATGAGCTGGTCCATGGCCGGCACAGGGTACACGGCCGCGGGTTCCGACTAGGCGCGGCGCAGCCGGATGACCGGGATGATCCGGCCGCCGGTCTGGCTGGGATACTCGCCGAACCGCGGCACCGCGGCGACGTGCTGGTCCCACAGCCGGTCGCGCTCCGGGCCGTCGCGCAGGACCTCGCCCGTCGCCTGGAACGTCTCGTTGGCGACCTCGAGCTCGACCCTCGGCGTCTTCTCGATGTTGCCGACCCACTGTGGATCGACCGGTGCGCCGCTCGCCGTGCCGGCGACGACGTAGGCATCGCCGTCGCGCGAGTACGTCAGGACCGCGCGACGGCGCTCCCCCGTCTTCGCGCCCGTGCTGTAGAGCAGCATCAGCGGGTCGCCCGCGAGCGGGCCCTGGCTCGGCGATCCCCCGTGTGCGCGCATGTCCTCGATGAGGGCGTTTTCCCAGGCGGCAGGATCGAAGCTCTCGGTGGTCATACGTGCTCCTCGGTATCTCGTTGCGGCCGCAACTATAGCCTGCCCCTTCGAAAACGACGTCTATGCGACACTCCGGACTCGCGACGCGGGGCCGATCGCGCGAACGGCCAGGAGGAGACCGTGATGCTGAGGATTCGACCGGCGGCGTCTGCCGCCATCGTGCTGCTGGTGGCCGCGTGCGGCGGTGGCGGGGCGAGCACCGCGCCGACCGTGGTGCCCGCGACCATCGCGCCCGCGACAGGCGCCGCCGCAACGACGGGACCGACCGCGGCGACCATCGCGCCGCCGACGAGCCTGCTGACGCCGGGCAAGATCGTCGACTGCGTCGACATCGAGTACCCGCCGATGGAGATGTTCCCGTCGGCGGACGTGACCGACCCGAACCAGGCCATCGGCTTCGACGTCGACGCCGCGAAGGCCGTCGCCCAGAAGCTCGGTCTCGAGATCGAGATCCGGAACACCGCGTTCAACGCGCTGATCCCGGACCTGCAGGCCAAGCGCTGCGACGTCGTCTGGACCGGCCTGTACGTGAACGCGACGCGGCTCGAGGTCGCGGACGCCGTGCCCTACATGGCAACCGGCCAGGTGGTCATGGTCAAGAAGGGCAATGCCGTCGGTATCCACGCCGAGGCCGACCTCTGCGGCAAGAAGGTCTCCGTGCAGGGCGCGGGCCTCGTCGAGGAGCGCATCAACAAGGCGTCCGCGGCCTGCGAGGCCGCGGGCAAGCCGAAGATCGACGTCCAGGCTTACGAGAAGGTGGCCGACGAGTTCCAGCAGATCGTGCTGGGCCGCGTCGACGCGGTCTGGGAGACCGACACGGGCGTGCTGAACTTCATGTTCGATCACCCCGACGAGTACGAGATCGCGTACGCCATGCCGGTCGACGACAACTACGGCGTCTACTACGGCAAGGGCCTGACCGACCTCGGCACGGCCCTCCAAGCGGCCATCGACGCGCTCAAGGCGGACGGGACGCTTGCCGGGATCGCCGAGAAGTACGGCATCGACACCGGGCTCCTCGAGGTCAAGGAATAGGCCCCACCGCCACCGTCTAGGATCGAGGCCCGGCGCCGCGGACGCGGACCGCCGGGCCTCCATCGTTCTCCGAGGGGTTTTCAGAGGGGCGGCGTGGGCTTCGACGTCGACATCTTCCTCCAGGCGCTGACCTCCAAGGCGTTGCGCGAGGCGGTTCCCGTCAGCGTCTCGCTCGCGGTCGTGTCGTTCCTCGCCGGCGTGGCGATCGGGTTCATCGTGGCGCTGATGCGCGCGAGCCGGCTGCGGCTGGTCCGCTACGTCGGCTGGACGTACGTCTGGCTCTTCCGGGCGATCCCGACGATCGTGCTGCTGTTCTTCGTCTGGAACGCGCTCCCGCAGATCTTCCCGGCCCTCGCCGGACCGGGCTTCCTGCCGTTCTACGCCGCGGTCATCGGCCTGTCGGTGAACGAGGGCGCGTACGCGGCGGAGATCATCCGCGGCGGGCTGCTCTCGATCGACGACGGCCAGCGCCAGGCGGCGCGCGCGCTCGGGATGCCGCCTTCGGCCGTGTTCCGGCGGATCGTGGCGCCGCAGGTCATCCGGGTCGTCATCCCGCCGATGGCCAACGACTTCATCACGCTCCTCAAGCTCACCAGCCTCGCCTACGCCGTGTCGCTGCGCGAGATCATCACCGTGACCCAGACGCAGATCGCGTCGTCGTTCCGGTTCGCGGAATGGTTCGGCGCCGCGGCGGTGTACTACATCGTCCTGGTGAGCATCTTCATGGTCGGGCAGGCCTGGCTGGAGCGGCGCTTCGTCTGGACGTCGGAGGCGCGGTCCGGCAGCGGTGGCGGGATCCTGCGAGGGTTCGGTGCGCTGGGCGGCGGGCTCGGGGGAGCGCGGCGGTGACCGAGCTGCCGGGCCACATCCTCGACGACGACGTCATCGCGGAGCTCCACGCGGGACCGGCGGGCAACGTCCTGGAGGCGGTCGACGTCCGACGGCGCTACGGCTCGAACGAGGTCCTCCGCGGCGTCTCTTTCGGCATCAAGCGCGGTGAGGTCAAGGCGATCCTCGGGCCGTCCGGCTCCGGCAAGAGCACGCTCCTCCGATGCCTCGCGCTCCTGGAGCCGCTGGACGGGGGCGAGATTCGCCTCGACGGCGAGCGGGTGGGCGCGCGCGAGGGCCGCGACGGCCGGCTGGCGCCGCTCCCGGAGGCGGCCCTGGCGCGGCAGCGCTCGGACATCGGCATGGTCTTCCAGCGCTTCAACCTGTTCCCGCACCTCTCCGCGGTCGGGAACGTGATGATCGGGCTGACGGAGGTGCGCAAGCGCTCCTCCGGGGATGCCCGCGACGTCGCCGAGCGGATCCTCGAGCGCGTCGGGTTGGGGCATCGCAAGGACTACTTCCCCTCGGAGCTCTCCGGCGGCCAGCAGCAGCGTGTCGCGATCGCCCGGGCGCTGGTCATGAAGCCCAAGGTGATGCTCTTCGACGAGCCGACCTCGGCGCTGGACCCGGAGCTCGTGGGCGAGGTGCTGCGCGTCATGGAAGAGCTCGCGCGCGAGGGCATGACGATGGTCGTCGTGACCCACGAGATCGGCTTCGCGCGCGGCGTCGCGAGCCGGGTCCTGATGATGGACGAGGGGCAGATCATCGAGGATGGCCCGCCCGAGCAGCTCCTCTCGAATCCACAGCAGGAGCGGACGCGGCGGTTCCTGGAGGCGGTCCGCGAGTAGCGCGCGAGTCGTCCGTCAGCGCGGCGCCAGGGCGAAGAGCGCGAGCAGCTCGTAGGCGAGATTCGCCGCTGCCAGGGCGGTCAGCTCCGCGTGGTCGTACGGCGGCGCGACCTCGACGACGTCGGCACCCACGAGCGGCAGTCCGGCGAGGCCGCGGAGGAGGAGCATCACCTCGCGTGTCGTGAGGCCGCCCGGCTCGGGCGTGCCGGTGCCGGGCGCGTGCGCCGGGTCGAGGACGTCGATGTCGATCGAGATGTAGACCGGCGAGTCCCCCACCCGCCTGCGAATCCTGTCTACCGCGGCGTTGATGCCTGCCGTCGCGACGTCGACCGTCGAGACGACCTCGAAGCCGAAGCTCGCGTCGTCGTCGAGATCGGCGGTGCCGTACAGCGACCCACGGATGCCGACGTGGGCGTTCCGCTCCGGCGCGAGGAGTCCCTCCTCGAAGGCGCGACGGAAGGGCGTGCCGTGGGTGTACGTCGCGCCGAAGTATGTGTCCCACGTGTCCAGGTGGGCATCGAAGTGCACGAGCGCGACCGGGCCGTGGTGGATGTTCGCCGAGCGGAGCAGCGGCAGGGCAATCGTGTGATCGCCACCGAGGGCGAGGATCGCGTCCGCCTTCTGGAGCGTGCCGGCCGCGCCGCCCTGGATCTGCGCGATCGCCTCGTCGATGTCGAACGGGTTGAGGGCCAGGTCGCCGGCGTCCGCCACCTGGTGCACGGTCCATGGCTGGACGTCGAGGCTGGAGTGCCACGGTCGCAGGAGCTTCGAGCCGGCGCGGATCGCCTGCGGGCCGAACCTCGCGCCGGGCCGGTACGACACGCCCGAGTCGAACGGCACGCCCAGGATCGCGACGGCGGCATCCTCGACGTCCTCGATTCGCGGCAGCCGCGCGAACGTGTCCGGCCCGACGAACCGCGGACGCTGCCGGCCGTCCGGCGCGCCGATGGGATCCATGCCGGAACGGTACTCCGCCGGGCTCACGCCGGCGCGGACGCGGCCTCGTCGTCGTGGGCGATGAGGGCGAACTCGCGCCACAGGAGGACGACGAGGATCGCCGAGCCCACGAACCCGAACCAGAACGGCGCCGCGATCCCGAACGTCTGCGCCAGGAAGCCGCCGATCGGCGCTCCAAACACGAGACCACCGAAGATGCCGACGCGGTAGACGCCCGAGACGCGGCCGAACAGCTCGTCCGGGACGGCCCGCTGGCGGATCGTCGTCGCCGTCGTGCCCCACACGAAGGCGTGGGCGCCGAAGACGAAGAGGATCGCCATCGCGACGATCGGGACGCGCGTCAGTGCGAGCGAGAGGTGCGTGAGGGTCTCGATGATCAGGCCGGCCCGCATGAGGTTTCCGAGCGTGAACCGGCGCGTCAGCGCGCCGTAGCCGATCGTCCCGACGATCCCGCCGAGCGCCGATGCCGCGGTCACGATCCCGTACCCGATCTCGCCCATCCCCAGCTGGTCGCGCACGTACAGAACGAGCACGGACCAGGCCGCGCCATAGGTGACGTTGAACGCGACGATCGTGATGACGAGGGTCCGCATCGCCGGGTGCTTCGCCAGCCAGCGCATCCCGTCCGCGATGTCGCGCAGGACGCCCTGGGCCTGCGGCGCCGGGTTGGCGGCCTCATCGCCCTCGGCTCGGGATGCGCGCCGATGGCGCCCGACGTCCGTGGCCAGCCGCGTGATGAGCACGGCCCCGAGGGCGAAGCAGATCGCGTTGGCAGCGAACGGGATCGCCGCGCCCGCGACGAACAGGAACGCGCCGATCGGCGGGGCGATCAGCTGGTTGACGCCGAGGAACGCGCCGGACATCCGGGCGTTGGCGATCGCGAGGTGCTCGCGCGGCACGAGCCGCGGCAGGAGGCTGCCCTCCGCGATGTCGGCGAAGGTCTCGCCCGTGCTCAGGAGGAACAGCGCCCCGAGCACGAGGGCGATGTTGACCACGCCGGTCGCGATCGCGACGGCGAGGATCGCGAGGATCACCGCCCGCGCCAGGTTCAGGAGGATCGCGATCATCCGCCGGTCCAGCCGGTCCGCGGCAGCCCCGGCCCAGATGCTGAACAGCAGCGGTGGCGTGACCTGGGCGAAGTAGGCCATGGCCACGAGGAACGCATCGTCGGTCTGCGACGCCACCAGCAGCGGGCCGGCGGCGAGCGCGATCCCGTCGCCGAGGTTGCTGAACAGGGCCGACCCGAGGAGCCAGCGGAAGCTGCGTCCGAGCTTCGCGGGAGCGAACGGCTCGAGCACGGATGCGAATGTCACAAGCGGCGATGCTAGGACGCGCCGGTGCGCGGGATCAGGGCTTGATGAGCACCTTGCCGCGGGGATGGCCCTCGTCGACGTAGCGCAGGGCGTCCACGACCTGGTCGAGCGGGAACGTCCGGTCGATCGCCGGCGCCAGCTTGCCCTCGTCGATCAACTCGAGCACGCGCCGTACGTCCGGCTCGTGGAACGGCTTCCACCACACCATCAGGCCGGACCAGCGGTCGCTTCGCAGCGACGCGAGGGAGCCGAGGACGAGCGCATCGATGATCGTTCGCGCCGTGCCGCCCATGGTCAGGTACACCCCACCGGGAGCGAGGGCACGCCGGGCGGCGCGGACGGGATGGTGGGCGTCGACCGCGACGATCCAGTCGTATCGCTCGCGACCCCGGGTGTAGTCCTCGGCGCGGTAGTCGATGACGTGGTCGGCACCGAGCGCGCGCACGAACTCGAGCTTCGGGTCGCTCGCGACCCCGGTCACCTCCGCGCCCATCGCCTTGGCGATCTGCACGGCGAACGGCCCGACGTTGCCGGACGCGCCATCGATCAGGACCTTCGCGCCCGGCTCGAAGGTCGAGCCGTCGCGGCGTCGCAGTCCCTGGGCCGCGAGGACGGCGGAGTGCGGCAGCGCGGCCGCCGTCTCGAAGCTCATGCCGTCCGGGATGGGCAGGAACGACTTCTCCGCGGCGACGACGTACTCCGCGAAGGCCCCGTACCGCTGCGCGGAGGCGAAGATGTCGGCGAAGACGCGGTCCCCGGGATGCAGCGTCCTGGCCTCCGGACCGACGGCGTCGACGATTCCCGCGACGTCGATGCCCATGCCGGGCGACCTGGGCGCGCGCAGGCCGGTGAACAGGCGAAGGAAGCCCGGCTTCGGCCCGAGGGCATCGAGGTCCGCTCGATTGACGGACGCGACCTCGACCTTCACCCGCACCTGGTCGCCGGTGGGCTCCGGTGTCGGGACCTCCTCCACGCGGATGACGTCGACGGATCCGTAGCGGTCCTGGATCGCGGCTCGCATGGCCCGGGCAGTCTAGTCCGCGGCTCCGTCGCCGGACCGTCAGAGGCGACGAGTTGCCGCGGCGACGGCTTCCGTCGCCCACCACGCGAGGTCGTCGACCGCGCGTTGCCCGGTGGGCAGTGTCAGGCCGGCCTCCGCGTCGAGTCCCTTGCGCCAGCCGCGGAGCAGGAGGCCGAGCACGATCGCGAGGTCCCGCTGCGCGGCCCAGCCATCGTCGGCCGCGATCCCGGCGGCGAGGCGGTAGCGCTCCAGGACGTCGTCCGGAGGCAGCGGGAGCCCGGCCACGTTGCACACGAGGAACCAGCCGAGCTCGACCGCGACCGGCGCCACGAGGGTCATCTGCCAGTCGATGAGCCACGCCGTTCCGTCCGCGGCGAGGCCGACGTTCCCGAGCTTGAGGTCGCCGTGGAGGCCGGCCTTCGGCAACCGCTCGAGCGCGGCCAGCAGTGGCTCCGGGTCCCGGGTGAGGTCATCGATCAGCGCGCGGCTCGCGGGCGCTGCCACACGGTCGAAAGCGTCCCAGCCGAGCCGGAACCGCTCGCCGACCGGGTTGCCCCGGGCCTCGTAGGCCGCAGCGGCGCGGCGGGTGAGCAACAGCACCCGTCGGCCCAGGTCCGTCCACGGGAAGTCAGGCGGGAGCGAGGCTTGCCACGGTGTCCCGTGCAGCGCCGCCAGGGCCGCGAGGACCGCGTCGACGGTGGCAGCGTCCACCGGCGCCTCCCAGGTGAGCAGCGTCCCGCTGAGATCCGGCATCAGCAGGACGACGTCGTCGCCGTCGCGCGCCGCCTCCAGATGCGGGAGGCGCACCGGTGGCGGGAGCGCTGGCGCGGCGGCGACGAGCTGGGCCTCACGGAGCGTGGGCTGGTCCGCCGTGACGCGGGCGATCCAGTCGCGCGCCAGGCTGTCGCGCTTCAGGACGAACCTCGCGCCGTCGCGGCGTGTGAGGCGCGTCAGCTGCGCGCCGGACCAGCCGTCGTGGCGCAGCCGCTCCTCCGGCAGGCCCGCCAGGCCGTGGGTCGCTAGCACGGAGGCGAGATCCGGCAATCCCATCCTGCCGGTGCCGTCAGCAGGGCGCGGGGACGTCGTCGCTCCCGTCCGGCCCGTCGTCCATGTACACGACGTGGGAGTCCGGACAGTTCCTCGTCAAAACGACGACCAGGGGCTCGCTCGCGGAGGCGTTCTCCTCGACGTGGATCTCGCCTGCCGGGATGTACACGAAGTCCCCTGCCCCGGCCCCCATCTCGTGCTCCAGCCCCGTCGGTCCCCACGTGTACCGGGCCTCGCCCGACTGGATGTAGATGCTCGTCTCGCAGGGCCCGTGGTGGTGGATGCGGGTCTTGCCCCCGGGCGCGGTCGTGACGATCGAGGAATACAGGCTGGTGGAGCCCGCGACGGGCGCGGAGACGCCGATCGCCCGCTCCATCGCCGCGTTCTGCCCGGTGCCGACCACGAACTCCGCGGGCGTGACCCGTCGCGCCATCAGCGAAGCCGCTCCCGCAGCCGCTCGATCTGCGCCGCCTCCAGCCCGCCGGCCTCGAGGTAGCCCGCGACGCTGCCGTGGCGCTCCTCGATGCTCGCGATGACCCTCGCCATCGCCGCGGCGGGCGTGGTGCTGAGCTTCAGGCGCCGCTGGCGCTCCTGCTCGTCCGGCGCCGCCGAGAGCCAGGCGTCGAGCGTCCGCGAGAGGTTCGGCCCCGAGAGGGAGTAGTCGCGACCGATCTCGTCGAGGGACACGCCCGCCAGCCGAAGCAGCAGCCCCGCGACCAGCCCGGTCCGATCCTTGCCGCCCATGCAGTGGATGACCACAGGCCCCGGCGCGTCGGCGACGGCGCCGAGCGCCTCCGCGAACCGCGCACGGTTGCGCTCGAGGAACTCGACGTACGAGTAGGCGTAGTGGTCCGCGGCGTCCTCGACCGAGTCCACGTGAGCGTCCAGCTCGCGGAAGAACGCCGTTTCGTCGTCGTAGCTGTGCCCGAGGACGGACACGTGGACCACCTCGACGGCGGCCTCGAGGTCACGCGGCGGGTCCTGGGCGCGCTCCTCCGGCCAGCGCAGGTCGACGATGCGGACCACGCCGTGATGCGCCAGCGCTCGCCAGCCATCGGGCGTCAGGCCGCCGATGTTGTCCGACCGGATCACCGAGCCGCTGCGCGTTTCGCCGCCGTCCTCGGTCGGGATGCCGCCGAGGTCGCGCACGTTGATGCAGCCGTCCCACACGAGCGTCCGCGCGCCCGCTTCACCCATCACGATCGCCCGATGGTATCGACATCCTCCGGCCACGACCGGCGGCTACGATCGGCCGCGTGATCCTCCCCGCCGCCACGCCCCTGCCCGATCTGCCGCGTGCCCGGCTGCTCGACGGCCCGACGCCGCTCCAGCCGCTGCCGCGACTCTCCGCCGCCCTGGGCGGCCGTGCGGAGCTGTGGGTCAAGCGCGAGGACCTGGGGCCGCTGGCGTTCTCCGGCAACAAGCTGCGGAACCTGGAGTTCCTGCTCGGGGACGCGCTCCGGGCGGGCGCGAACACGATCGTCACCTCGGGCCGGCGGTGGTCCAACCACTGCCGGCTGGCCGCGGCGGCGGGCGCGCGCCTTGGGCTCGAGGTCCACATCGTCGTGAACGGGCCGCCGGCCCCGGACTCGGCCAATCTCCGGCTGATGCGGGAGCTCGGTGCCTTGATTCACGAAGCCTCCACGGGCGATCGCGCGGAGCGTGAAGCGCTCGTCGAGGACGCCCGCGTGGATGCCGAGGCGCGCGGTCGCCGTGCTCGCGTGCTGCCCGTGGGTGGCTCCGACGCGGTCGGCGCGTGGGGGCAGGTGCTCGGGGCGCTGGAGGCGATCGAGCAGGCGAGAGCCGGCGGCTGGACACCCGACGCCATCGTCCTGCCGACCGCGACCGGCGGCACGCAGGCGGGGCTCGTGGTGGGCGCCGCGATCGCTGCCAGCGACGCACGAGCGTCGGCGGGGCACGCCGCTTCCGTGCGCGTCGTCGGCATCGCCGTCCATCCGGATCCTGAGCTGCGGTCGAAGATCGAGCGCCTGGTCGGCGCCCTGGCAGGCATGGCAGGCATCACCGATCTCGCCGGCCTCGATCCCCGCGCCCGTCCCATCGAGCTCCGGGATTCGCAGATCGGTCCCGGCTACGGGGTGTCGACGGCCGAGTCGGTGGCCGCGTCGCGCCTGCTGTCGACGACGGAGGGCATCCTGGTCGACCCGGTCTACACCGCCAAGGGCCTCGCCGGCCTGATCGAGCTCGTGCAGACGGGAGCGCTGGAGGACCGGCGCGTCATCTTCTGGCACGGCGGAGGGCTGCCGGCGCTGTTCGAGCCGTCACTCGGCGAGCCCGCTCTCCGTGGCTGACCGGTCGTCGCGAAGCGAGCGTCCGACGCCCGCCAGGCCGAAGTCGCCCGGCTTCGGGAATCCCCCCGCCTGCGCGTCGTGGAACAGGGCCCGATGACGACGCTGCGATCTTCGCCGCATCCGCGGTCCGCCGGGCGGCGTTGTCCGCGCGCTGCGCGGCCTCGAGACGAGGCGGGCCGCCTCCGATGTCTCGGCCGCGGCGACCTCAGCCCCGCCCGTCCGGGCAGCCCTGAGTATCGTTTGCTCGGAATCCGGAAAAGCGCGGAGCGCGGTCCCCGCGATCCCGCCGCTAGGTCCGGCTGGCAATGACCTCGCCGTTGTAGGCGTGCTCCAGTGTCGCGACGTCGATCTTGACCATCTTGAGCATCGCTTCGAGGGCGCGGGCGGCCGCCTCCCGATCAGAGCTGTTCAGCATCGCCGGGAGCTGCCGTGGGATGACCTGCCAGGACACGCCGAATCGGTCCCTGAGCCAGCCGCAGACGCTCTCCTGGCCGCCGTCGGCGAGGAGCGCGTCCCAGTACCGGTCGACCTCGCCCTGGTCCTCGCAGTCGATCGAGAGCGAGATCGCCTCGTTGAACGTGAAGTCCGAGCCGCCGTTCAGCCCGATGTAGGACCTGCCGGCGAGCGTGAAGTCGACCGTGAGGACCATGCCGGCCGGACCGCTCGGCGTCTCGCCGGGCGAGCGATGGATCGCGTCGATGCGGCTGTCGGGAAAGATCGAGGTGTAGAAGCGCGCTGCCTCCTCGGCGTTGCCGTCGAACCACAGGCAGGGTGAGATCTTGTCCATCGATGGACCTCCTCGGTTGTGAGGCGCCACCCTACCCCTGCCCGCAGCTTCGCCGCGTTGCAGCCGGCCCTCCTCAGCTGTCGTGCGTCGCTGCGCGCGCCTCACTCGGATCGAGCGGCCGGTAGCAGACCTCGATCTCGTCCTCGCGCCGGACAGCACGGAATTCGATGCCGAACGCGCTCCCGTCGGGCCGGACCACGAGCGCCTCGCTGCGCACCTCGCGCTCCTCGTCGACGACCTCGAACAGCGCCTGGGCGGCCGCCCGCGCCTCCGGCTGGACGAACTCCAGGAAGTGGCGGCCCACCAGCTCGTCGGCGTCGCTGCGCATGAGCCCCGCCCAGGGGCCGGTGACGGAGGTGAGCAGCCCGCTGTCGATCGAGACGCGAATGCAGGGCGCCCCGGCCGCTTCCCACCACCGATCGGGGCGCTCCGGCTCGTAGCGGCCGTCGCGGTAGACGTACAGGAGCGGTCGCTCGCCGCTCAGCTGTCGCTCGAAGACAGCGACGCGCGGAAACAGCGGGCGCAGCAGGTCCGCGAGCTGCTCCGCGCTCTGGGGCGGCCTCGTGGTCGTGAGGCGGTCGACGACCCGGCGCAGCACGGCATCGTGCGACGGGATGGTATTGACCGTTCGCTCGATCTGCGCCATCTCCACATGACGTTCGGGCCTCGGGGGCCACGGCCCGGCGAACGGGACCGGGAAATGCGTTACAGCCTGATCGCGAGGCCGTGCGCGTCCCGGTTGTTACCGGGTTGACAAGGCTCGTCCGGAGGCGTTCAATAACGACCTTGTTCCATAACCGCATGGTTATCTAAGAAGGGATGTCGAGAAAGCAGTGCAGGTCGACCAGCTCAGCCAGGTGTTCGGGGCGCTTGCGGATCCAACCCGCCGCGCGATCCTCGCGCGCCTGGCCGACGGGGATCTGCCGGTCCGGGAGCTCGCGGCTCCCTTCCCGATGTCCCAGCCGGCGATCTCGCGCCACCTGAAGGTGCTCGAGGGTGCCGGGCTCATCTCGCGCGCACGCCGGGCGACCGCCCGGCTCAGCCACCTCGAGGCCGAGCCGCTCCGTGAAGCGACGGAATGGCTCGCCCGCTACCAGGCGTTCTGGGACGAGCGGTTCGACCAGCTGGACGAGCTGCTCGCAAAGCTGCAGCAGAGGAAGGACGACGAATGAAGACAACGATCACGGCGCCGGAAGGCCTGCCGTACGTCGACATGGAGCGCGAGTTCGATGCGCCGGCGGAGCTGGTGCACCGCGCGTATCGCGAGCCGGAGCTCGTCAAGCAGTGGCTCGGGCCGCGACAGTACGAGATGGTCATCGAGAAGTGGGACGCCCGCGAGGGTGGTGAGTACCGCTATGTCCATCGCGACGGGAGCAACGCCTACGCGTTCCGGGGCGTGTTCCACAGCATGGCTGCGGACAACATGGTCCAGACCTTCGAGTTCGCCGGCGCCCCGGGCCACGTCTCCCTGGACACGCAGGTCATCGAGGACCTGCCCGGCGGCCGCTCCCGCGTGAAGAGCCACTCCATCTTCATGTCCGTGGCCGATCGCGACGCGATGGTCGAGTCGGGCATGAGCGAGGGGGTCGAGGACGGCTACAACCGGCTCGACGAGCTCCTGCCGACGCTCCAGCCGGTCGGCGCGGCCGGCTGATCCCCTGCCGGCGTCATGCCGGCACCACCGCGAGCTCCCGCGCCCCGTCCGGCACCGCCGGGCGGGGCGCATCCGTGCTGCGGTGCGGCGCCCGTGCGATCGGTGCCCTCGGGCGACGGGCCCCCGCACCTTGGCCCTTGCACCTGGGCACCCGCACCTTGGCCCTTGCGCCCGGTGGGATGATGCGCCCGTGATCGAGTACGGCGGCGGCATCAACAACGGGCCGGCGGGCCAGGTGGGAGGCGGCGGCGGTGGCGGCGGCGCGCCGGACCTGGGTCAGCCGGTCGACTTCTTCGGGAATGCCGGCCACATGTTCAACGACGCGGTCAGCTTCGTCGCGGCGCAGCCGCTCGAGGTCCTCGTCGCGGGCTTCTTCGTGATCCTGATCGGGCTCGTCGTCCTGCGACGCGCGTTCTGAGCCGCGTCCGGGCCAGGCCGGCCCGGGGAGGGCGCGTCAGATCCGGCCGTGGGCCATGTCGAAGAGGCGGCCGAGCAGCTTCTCGCCGCCGGCACGGAGCCCGTTGTGCAGGTACTCGTTCGTGATCCACGGCTGCAGCCCGCGGATCCCGCCGACCGATTCCTCCGCGAGCTCGCGGACGACGTACGGGTCGTCGTAGTAGATCGTGGCCGCGGTCGGGACCTCGTTGCGAGCGAGCTGCTCCGGGTCGTACAGGCGGGGCCACTCGTGCTCCGCGAGGATGTCCGCCGCCGCGGCGTGCGATCGGAGCTGCCCGTAGTCCTCCCACATCCAGCGGAAGATGTGCTCGCCGGTGAACAGCAGCTCCTCGCGGAACCGCTCCGGGAAGAGGCGGTCGCCGGACCAGCGCGTCGCGCCGCCGTCGGCGTAGCAAGCCTCGTGGATCGTCGCGTAGATGGGGTTCCGCGCAACGCCGAGTCCGGGCGCGATGTCGTGCAGGAACGCGCGCGAGCGGAAGGGCAGCTCGAGGACGTGGTGGACCCGCTCCGGGCCATCGCTCATGCCGAGGGAGCTGCCGAGCTGCAGGAAGCGGCGCGACGTCAGGCGATCGCCGTTCGGGAGGCGGAGATCCTCCGACTCCAGCGCCGCGACGATGTCGCGCACGCGTCGCCGATCCTCCGGATAGCGCTCGAAGTACGCGCGGTTCCGCTCGACCATGCGCGCATAGGTCGCGGCGTAGACGTCGTCGACCGGCCGCCCGATCGGTGACAACCCGCCCGTGATGTAGGCCTCGGACAGGGCGTCGGGCGCGAACGACAGGTAGGTCATGACGCAGAAGCCACCGAAGCTCTGGCCGAGCACGGCCCACCGGTCGACGTCGAGCTCCTGCCGGATCAGCTCCGCGTCGCGCACGATCGAGTCGGCGCGGAAGTGCGTCATGTACGCCGCCTGTGCCTCCGGGGTCTCGCCGGGGATGTCGTCGATCGGCGTCGAGCGGCCGGTACCACGCTGGTCGAGCAGCAGCAGCCGGTGGTCCTTCAGCGCGCGCTTCTGCCAGCCGGACGGCGGAGCGTCCGGGCGGGCCGCCTCGAAGCCGGGGCCACCCTGGAGGAACAGCAGATAGGGCCGATCCTCGCCGCCGACCGCCGCAACCTCACGGGTGAAGACGGTGATGGTGGGCCCGTCGGGCGCCGCGTGGTCCAGCGGGACGGCGTGCTCGCGTTCGGTAAGGGTCGCGCCGGGCACGCGGTACGTGACCGTCATCGACGTGGTGCTCCGCGCCCCGTCATCGGATCCGGCCATCGCGCAGCGCGGCGATCGACTTTTCGATGCGCCGTGCGCGGGTCTCCGGGTTGTTCGTGCCGGTGACCTGGAGCGCGTGCCAGCTCCTGTTCGAGTACGACAGCCTGTCGAACGTCGCCTTCGCGGCGGCGTCGGCCTCCAGGGCCGCCTGCAGCTCCGGCGGGACGGTGACCTCGCGCGGCGCGGTATCGAGGGCGAGCTCGACATCGACCTCCTCGCCGCCCACGATCTTCGCCGGCCCGCGGTGCTCGGCGCTCACGCCGATCATGTACGCCCCGCCCATCACCGCGATCGTGTTGCGGTAGGTGTAGCCGTTGATCGTGACCGTGACGGGCGGCCGCTTGCCTGCGCCCAGGCGCGCCACGGCATCTGGTGGGATCTCGAAGCCCATCGCCGTCTTGCCGTTCAGCTGGATCGTGGTCCGGAAACGAACGCTCATGCGCCGGATTCTCGCGCCGCGGGACTCGGCGCGAGCGACGCGCCGGCGACCGACGTCCCCAGTGGCGCCGAGCCGGCGAGCTGCTCCTCGCCCCGCTGCTCCACTCCCAGCGGCTCGACCTTCGTCGGCGGCACGTGGCGCAATCCGACGAGCGCGATGACCGCGACGACGATGGACACCACCACGCTGATCAGCGCCGCGACCTGCATGCCCTCGACGAACGCACCCTGCGCGGCCCGAAGGAGCGCCTCACCGGCCGCACCCGGCAGTGCCGCGGCCACCTCGACCGCAGCGCCGAGCGTGTCGCGCGCGGCCGCGACCGCCTCGGCAGGAACACCGGCGGGCAGGCTGTCGACGACTCGCGCTCGGTAGATCGCGAGCCCGATCAGCCCGAGGATCGAGAGGCCCAGCGCCCCGCCGACCTCGGAGCCCGTCTCGGACATGCCGGTCGCGGCGCCGGCGCGCTCGGCCGGGGCGGAGCCGACGATCAGCTCGGTGGTCAGGCCGAAGACCGGCCCGAGCCCGAGCGCGATGATCGCCGACCCGATCACCACGAGTGCGAGGCCGTTCTGCGTCGCCGGGGTGATCGTCCCGAGGATCCCCAGCCCGACGGCCGCGAGCGCGAACCCGCCGGCCATGAGGTACGCCGGCCGGATGTGCCGCACGATCCTCGGCGCGAGGTTGGGGCCGAGCAGGAAGCCGACCGCCTCCGGCAGCGACCACAGGCCCGCCTCGAGCGGCGACAGCCCGAGCACCAGCTGCATGTACTGGGCGACGAACAGGAAGTAGCCGATCGCGAGGAAGATCGCCAGGAAGTTGATGACCAGCGACGTCGTGAAGCGCGGGATCCGGAACAGCCCCAGGTCGAACATCGGGTCGTCGGATCTCAGCTGCCGCCGGACCCACAGGCCGCCGACGACGAGAGCCAGCGCGATCGCGCCGATCGACAGCGCGCCGACGCCGTCCTGCGCGACCTGCTTGAGACCGAAGATCAGGCCGAGGATCGCGACGAGCGACAGGATCACGCTCACGAGGTCCAGCCGGCCGGCGGACGGGTCGCGGTACTCCGGCAGGAGGCGCGGGCCGAGCACCAGCAGCGCGGCCATGAACGGCACGGCGAGGAGGAAGACCGAGCCCCACCAGAACTGGTCGAGGAGGATCCCGCCGAGGATCGGCCCGACGACGCCACCCGCCGAGAACGCCGAGACCCAGACGCCGACTGCGGTCGAGCGCTGCTTGGGGTCCTCGAACATCGCGAAGATCAGCGACAGGGTCGAGGGGGCGATCGTCGCGCCCGCGATCCCGAGCAGCGCGCGGCTGAGGATCAGGAGCTCAGCCGTGGGTGAGAACGCGGCGAGGATCGACGCTCCCCCGAAGGCCGCGGCTCCCGCCAGCAGGACCTTCCGCCGGCCGATGCGATCGCCGAGGGTGCCCATCGTGATGAGGAAGCCCGCGACCATGAACCCGTAGATGTCGATGATCCACAGGAGCTCGACGCTGCTGGGGCGCAGGTCGCGGCTGATCGCGGGCACGGCAAGGTGCAGGACCGTGAGGTCCATCACGTAGATCAGGCACGCGATCGTCAGGACCGCCAGCCCGAGCCACTCGCGACGGCCCGCGCGCTTCGGCGCCGGGTTCGTGGTGGGTCCGGGCGCGTCGTCGGTCATCGCCGGGCAGCGTACTCGGGCGACGCCCTGGTCACGCGTCCGGTAGGGGTCGCGCCGCGGCCGCCATCAACGGTGGAACGCCTCGAGCGCCGCGCGCTCGCGTTCGACCGCTTTTCGATCCTTCGGTCGCAGCTGCTCGTACTCCTCGACCTGGATTCGCCCGTCCTTCAACGACCAGCCGGCCACCACGCGGCCGTCGACCAGCACGGTCCCGACGGAGAACGGGTTCCGGATGGAGAAGACGCGCGGCCGGTGCTCCTCGGGCAGCACGCCCGTCCGACGCGCGTGGACCAGCAGGTTCGCGTCCCAGTGCGGCAGGAATCGCACCGGAGCGGCCGCGCCCCCATCCTCGATCTCGAACCCACCGAGGTCCAGGAGCTCGTCGCCGCGCTCGTCGAGATACCGGACGATGGCGAGATTCGCCGCTCCCAGCTTCAGCTCGGCCACGCCGACCCCGGCCCAGCTGGCGATGTCCTTCCATGGCGCCGGCCCGAACGCTCGCAGGTACGAGCGCACCAGGTGCTCGAGACCCTCGTCCTCCGTGGCGTCGATCGGCCCGACCCAGTCCTCCGCGAGCGCCAGGCGATCGGCGCGCCGCCGCTCCCATGTGCCCGAGGGCGGCACGCGCACGAGCGGCACCCAGTAGCCAAGCGAGCCGACGAAGCCCTTCGCGATGTCCCCCAGCTCCCTGACGGTCTTCGGGCCGTCCGCGAGCGCCCGGCGGAGCCTGTCCGCCGCGTCTCGCAGCGTCCGCTCCGGGGGCAGCGCCTGCGTGCGCGTCGCCCACGCCTGCTGGGAGCGCTGGGTGCCCATCACGAGCTTCCAGTAGTCGCCGCGCGCGACGACGTGGATCGTCGTGCGCATCAACGTGCCCTGGATCGCTGATCGATCCTCGAGGGCCCGCGTCAGCCCCGCCCGTTCGAACCCGGCGACGCGCGTCCACAACCCGACGTAGCCCGATGGCGCGTACTGGGTCTGCAGCCCACCGACCTGGGCGGCGGCGTCCGGGATGGACGTCGCAGCACGCTGCAGGAGGAGCTGCCGCGCGAGGAGCGTCCGGTTGCGCTCCCGCAGTGTCAGAACGCGCGCCGGCGCGGAAGGTGTCAGCGCAGCGTCGCCAGGAAGCGGAACACCGGGACCGCTGTCGCGTAGCCCTCGGCAAGGCGCTCGGGCAGCTCCGGCGAGAGGACCTCGGCGTCGGACAGGCTCCGGCCGAAGACCACGTCCTTCCAGCGGAACATGTGGGCCAGCGGGTGATCGTGCGGGTAGCCCGGCGGGAACCGCTTGAGCTCGTCGTGCGGCCTCGCGCCTCCGCCGAACCATTCGACGAAGGCCGGCTCCTGCAGCGCCGCCTGGACGCGCTCGGGATCGGCGACCAGCGCCGCGCGAAACGCCTCGAGGCTGGGCTTCTCCATCCGCCACATCCCGCCCCCGACGTACATCTCGCCCGGCTGGAAGTGGAAGTAGCCGCCGTTGCCGTGGGCGCGCTCGTCGTGGCCGCCGCCCGCCGCCACCCCGGGCGCGTCCTCCACCCATGGGAACGTGGCGCCGACGTGCGTCTTGTACGGCGCCTTGTCCCTGCTGAAGCGGGTGTCCCGGTAGATCCGGAACGGCGACCGCTTCGGGTCGGCCAGCATGGGGACACCGTGGGCGGCCAGGCGATCCGCCAGCGCGGCGATCATCGCCTCCATCGGCTCCTTGAGCAGCTGCTCGAACTGGGCCTTCCGGGGCTGGAACCAGGCCCGCTCGTTGTTCTGGGCAAGGTCGGCAAGGAACTGGATCGCGTCCTGCGGGAAGCCGGTGAACATCGTCGGCGCGGCAACGGCCATGGAGGGACCTCCGGAGGTGCCCCGAATCTACGCCCGATGCCGAGCCGGCGCCGAGGATCGGGTAGGCTGGCGCCCGACGGACGGACGCACGGGCGCGCTGCCACGCGCATGACTGCTTGACGGTTCGGAGGGGCAAATGACGGAGCGAGTGGCGCTGCTGGTCGGCACGCGCAAGGGGCTGTTCGTGCTGGACGGCGACGCAGAGCGCGATACGTGGGACGTTCGCGGCCCGCTCTGCGATGGCTGGCCCATCCACGACGCCATCGTCGATTCATCCGGCACGCTGTACGCCGGCGGGGGCTCCAACTGGTACGGCCCCGCAGTCTGGCGCAGCGAGGACCTCGGCAGGACCTGGAGCCACTCCAGCGAGGGCCTCACCTACGGCGACGCCGGCGAGAAGATCGCCACCATCTGGAACCTCAGCGAGGGGCCGGATGCCCTGTACGCCGGCGTCGAGCCCGCCGGGTTGTTCAAGAGCGGGGACGGCGGGGCCACCTGGTCGCACGTCGAGGGGCTGACGAACCACCCGAGCCGCCCGGAGTGGCAGCCCGGCAACGGCGGCCTGATCCTCCACTCGATCGTCCCCTCCCCCAGCGACCGGGACCGCGTCTGGGTCGGGATCTCGTCCGTCGGCGCCTTCGAGACGCAGGACGGCGGCGCCACCTGGGAGACGCGGAACCGCGGCGTGCGCGCAGGGTTCATGCCGGAGGGCCAGCAGTACCCGGACTTCGGCCAATGCGTCCACAAGCTGGTCATGGCCGCGGACGGCGGCGAGCACCTTTACCAGCAGAACCACTGCGGCGTCTACCGCTCGAACGACGGCGGGCGCCAGTGGGAGGAGATCACGAAGGGACTGCCGACGGAGTTCGGCTTCCCGATGGGCGCCCACCCGCGTGACCCGAAGACCGTCTGGACGATCCCCATGACCGAGCCGGACCAGGGCCGCTTCATGGTCGACGGGCACGCGGCGGTCTACCGGACGAGCGACGGCGGCGAGACCTGGTCCAAGTCGGTCGACGGGCTGCCCCAGGACAACGCCTACATTTCCGTCCTCCGGGAGGCGATGGCCGTCGACCGGCTGGATCCCGTGGGCGTGTACTTCGGGACGAGCACGGGCCAGCTGTACGGCTCTCGCGACGAGGGCCTCACGTGGCGGCTCATCGCCGACAACCTGCCGGCGATCTGGTCTGTCGACGCGGCGGTCGTCGCCTGAGTCCCGTCGCGCAGCCGGCGCTCGGAGCTGGACAGGTGGCGGAGGTTCGACTCCCCCGCTCGCTCGCGGGGATGTTCCCCGGGACGCCGACGCGCCTGACCGCGCAGGGCGCGACCGTGGCCGAGGTGATCGCGGACCTCGAGACACAGGTCCCGGGCCTGCGGAACCGCATCCTCGACGCCGGCCCGAGCATCCGGACCCACCTCAACGTCTTCGTCGCCGGCGAGCGGGCCACGCTGGCCACACCGGTCCCCCCGAACTCGGTGGTCCACGTCATCCCGGCCGTCTCCGGCGGCTGAGGACGCGAGGAGGGCGTCGATGGAGGAGCGGTTCATCGCCTCTGTGCAGGCCGAGGCCCGTCCGATCGAGGACGCATCCGCCACGACCGCCGGCTCGGCCGCCGGCGACGCCGCCGCACCGCGGGAGCTCAGCGATCCGCGCGCCCTGCAGATCCTCTCGACCGAGCACTGGAGCCTGCTGACGGCGCGCTCCCTGGTCTACAACGAGGCCTTCGCTCGGGGCGGCATGTTCCTCGCGGTGCTGTCGGCGACGCTCGTCGCGCTGGGCCTCGTCTCGACCGGGACGGGCTTCTCGGATTCGTTCCTGTTCGTCGTCGCCGTCGTCCTGACCCTGGACCTGTTCGTCGGGCTTGCGACACTCGGGCGGATCGTCGGCGCCAGCTCGGAGGACCTCCGCTACCTCCAGGGCATGAACCGCCTGCGCCACGCGTACTTCGAGATGGTCCCGGGCCTGCAGCGCTACTTCATCACCAGCGGCCACGATGACTTCGACTCGGTCGCGGCCCAGTACGGGGCGTCGAACCCGTCGGCCCTCCGGGGCCTGCTGCACGGCCTGACGACGATGCCGGGGATGCTTTCGGTGATCCTGTGCGGGATCCTGGGCGTGCTCGCCGGCGACATCACGTTGCTGCTGACCCACGACGGCGGGCTGGCCGCCCTCATCGGCGTGGGGGGAGCCGTCGCGTTCTTCGTCCTGGCATCGACGATTGCGATGCGAACCGCAGCGACGTTCTCGCGGAGGATGGCATCGATCTTCCCGCCAGACGCGCCGTAGGTCAGCCGACCCTAACCTCGATCGAGACTGCCCGCTGTGCCGTGTCCGTCACGGGGCAGTGGTCGACGGCCCAGCGCGCCAGCTCCTCCAGCGCCTCGCGCCCGGGCGCGCCCCCGTGGACGGCCACGAGAACACGGATCGACAGCGCGCCCGCGGGAATGCCGTCGTCGAGGCCGAGGATTCCGCGATCGTCTGACTCGCTGTCGACGGTCACGTCGATGCTGTCCGGCGGAAGCTCGACGCCGGTCATGGCCGCCCTGATCCCGATGAGGGACGCCACGCACGCGGCGGCCGCGGCGCGGAAGTACCAGCCGGGCGAAGGCTTGGACGCGCCACCACCGATGCCCTTCGGCATGTCCGTGGTCAAGCGCTCGCCGCTCGGGCCCTGGACCTCCACGCGGAGGCCTTCTCCGAGGCGCGCCCGGGCGTGGGAATCCCGGTACCTCGCTTCGCCCGGGTGGTCGCTCAGGTAGGCGCTCGCGCGCCGGACTGCGCCGCCGATGTCGCTCACGGCCGCAAGTCTACGGGCGCGGCACGCGGGTGATTGGCGCGTCAGTCGCGAGTGAGCTCGCGCGCGTACTGCCGGGAGCCCTGCTCGTACCCGCGAGCCGCCCAGAACCCGCTGCCGTCGCCATTCTCGTCGCGCACGAGGGCGCTGATCTTCGGGCAGCCGAGGTCGCGCAGGCCTGCCTCCACCTGGCCGACGAGTCGGGACGCGATCCCCTGTCTGCGGTGGCTCGGAGCGGTGGCCACGCGATAGATCCAGCCGCGGCGGCCGTCCCACGCCCCCAGCGCCGAGCCGACGATCCGCGTCCCCTCAGCCGCCACGAGGAGGAGCCCGGGGTTGCGGCGTGCGAGCCGGGCGAGGCTCAGGTCGTCGTCACCGAGCGACTGGAAGCCGCAGTCCGTCCAGAGCTTGCGCAGCTGCTCGCCGTCAACGCCGCGGAGCTCGCGGAACACGACCCTGGGCTTCTCGGGGCGCTTCGGCTTCGCCGCAGGCTTGCCCGCCTCCCGTTCCCCGGAGGCCCCGGCGCCCCTGGACCTCCCTGCGCCCTTGCCCGTCCCGGCGGAGTCGGCCGCCGCCTCCGTCGTGGCCTTCGCCCCGGGCCGAGTCCGTTTGTCACGATCGGCCCTCGGCGTTCGCCGGGCAATGTCGAGGACGACGGCCTTCGGCACGGGGCCGGACCGGGCCTCTGCGATGGCACCTCGAGCCTCGTCGAGCGTCGGGAAGGGACCGCGCGCCAGCGGCAGGCCGAGCTCGTTCGCCTGCTCGGTGTCGAGCACGAGCCAGCCGCTCGAGGACTGCTCGACCGTGAACCGGCCGTCGGCCGTCACGTACGTGCCGGCGCGCTCGCGCTTCAGCTTCTCCGGCGTCTCGGCATCGGGCACGGAAGAAGCCTACCTGCTGGCGACCCGGGCTCGCGGACGCGACGCCACCGCCGATTGACGCCGCGGCGGCACGAGGCGACGATCCCGGTCATGCCCGACGACGATCGCCGACCAGCCGACGACCTCGACCCGCGCGAGGCCGCCCGCGCACGACGCCGCGACCGCGACGCCGACGCGCGGGCGCGCGACCTGCTGCGCCCCGGCATGGGCAAGGTCTTCAAGCAGATCCAGGATGCGCAGGCGAAGGCCGCGAAGGAGCCGATCCGGCGCCGCCACCGCGCCTAGAGAGGTTCGGACGCTACCGGCGCCGGCGCTGCCGGGGATCCGGCGGCTCCTCGGCGTCCGGATCGAGCAGCCGGATGATCTCCGGGAACAGCTCCCGCGCCTCTGGGCGGTCTCGGAGCCATTGCAGGTAGCCGCGGTCGCGGCGCGCGATCTCGCCGAGCGACCAGCCGTCGTAGATCCCGAAGTGCAGGACCGTCCCGACCGGCCTGCCCGGCGCCCGGCCCATCGCGCCCGTCCAGAACGGCCGGTCCCCGGCGGGCTCGTGCGCCTGCGGGCCCGCAGCATTGACCGGCGCGCCGAGCCGTCCGTTCTCGCGATCCCAGGTCGACTTCCGGACGTCATCCTTGAGGATGTCCCAGGCTTCGTTGAGGGCGCGCATCACATCCAGCCCCCGCAGGCCGACGAGGTCCGGATGGGCGCGGCGGGCGCGCGCGACGTACGCGGCGCGGATCTGGCGCGTCGAAGCGTCCCGAGGCACCCCCAGCACCTCGTACGGATCCCGGGATTGGGTCACGGCCGGCTGTCGACGCCCTCCCAGCGCCGGTCGACGACGAGGTGGATCACCGTCGGTCGATCGGAGACGAGGGCCTGGCGGAGGGCCGGCTCGAAGGCCGCATCCTCCTCGACGCGAACGCCGCGGGCCCCCATCGCCCGGCCGGCGGCCGCGAAGTCGATCGGCCCGAGGTCCGTGGCCGGGGCCGCCTCGCCCTCGCGGCGATCCTGGTAGGTGCGGATCATCCCGTAACGCTGGTTGTCGAAGACGAGGACGATCGTCCGCAGGCTCGCGCGCACCGCGGTCTCGACCTCGGCCAGGGTCATCCCGAGGCCACCGTCGCCGACCAGCGCCACCACGGCGCGATCGCGGTGCACGAGGCCGGCGGCGATCGCGGCCGGCAGGCCGTAGCCCATCGCACCGGATGTCGAGCCCAGGAACGTCCCGGGCCGGCGGAACCGGAACCCGCGCGCCGCCCACGTCCCGAAGCTGCCGGCGTCTGTCGTGACGATGCCGTCGTCGGGAAGGAGGGCGCGGAGGGTCGTGACGACCTTCCCCGGGTGCACGCCCGGCCCGGCCCACTCGTGGCCGTCGATGATGGTCGCCGCTTCCCACGCCGCCCGATCCTCGGCGTTGCGGGCGGATCGAGCATCCGTGGACGCCGCGTCCAGCACGCCGCGTGATTCGAGCCGGGCCACCGCGGCTCGCAGGAACAGGCGCGCGTCGGCGGTCACCGTGAGCTCGGCGGGCGGCAGGTTGGGCGCGATGCGGCCCGGGGCGATGTCGACGTGTGCCCAGCGGGTGCCGGCGGCCGGGATCGTCCAGCCGTGCGAGGTGATCTCGCCCAGGCGCGACCCGATGACCAGGATCGCGTCGGCGGCCTGGAGGCGCTCCCGCACGGTGGCCGGGGAGCCGTAGCCGGTCATCCCCAGGTACAGCGGGTTGTCGTTCGGAATGACGTCGCCGCGGCGCCAGGAGGCGACGACGGGCACCCGCAGCAGCTCGGCGAGGCGAACGAGGTCGTTCGACGTTCGCGCACGGAGCACGCCGGCGCCGGCGAGGATCAGCGGTCGTTCCGCACCCGCGAGCAGGCGCAGGACGTCGCGCACCTCGTCATCGGTCGGGCGCGGCGGCGGGACGCGGCTGAGGAGGGGCGCGATGCCGGCGGGTACCTGCTCGTCGAGCAGGTCCTCGGCCACGGAGAGCACGACGGGGCCGGGACGGCCGTTGAGGGCCTGCTCCACGGCTTGCCCCGCTGCCTCGACCGCGGACGCGATGTCCGTCGGCTCCGCTGACCACTTTGCGAGCCGCCCGATGGTCTCGGTGACGTCGATCTCCTGGAAGCCCTCGCGTCCGCGAGCGGCCCGTTCGACCTGCCCCACGAAGGCGAACATCGGGCTGGAATCGGCGTAGGCGGTGTGGATGCCGATCGCGAGGTTTGCGCCACCGACGGCGCGCGTGCCGATGCAGACCGCCGGTCGGCCGGTCAGCTGGGCATGCGCCTCGGCCATGAACGAGGCGGCGCCCTCGTGTCGCGTCGCGACGATGTTGATCCCGGCTCGCTCCAGCCCCTCGAGCAGGCCCAGGAAGCTCTCGCCCGGCACGGTGAAGGCCCAGCGCACGCCCGCCCGGCGCACGGCGTCCGCGAACATCCGCCCGACCGAGACGGGCTCGGCGGGGGCGGGCTCCGGATCGGCTGGGATGACGCCCTCGGCCTCGCCGGGCAGCGCGGGCGCGGCTTCTTGCTCGGGCTCGGCTGCGACATCGGTTTCGCGCTCGGGCTCCGGGAGCGCGGGCACCTCGGCCGCGGCCTCCGCGTCGGCTTCGGGCACGATCGCCGGCTCGACCTCGTCTTCGTCGAGCGCCTGGACCGGGTCTGCGACCTCGTCCGTCACGGTCCGACCGGACCCGGCATCGAGGTCAACACGAGGCTGAGGATCAGCATCACGACCACGAACGCCACAAGGACGCGCGCGAGCACCTGCGACGCCACGGCTCGCACCTAGCGGTAGTTCTGGAACTGGAGCTCGACGACCTCGTCGAGACCCCGCAGCCGCGCGATCACGCGCTGGAGGTCGTCCTTGCTCTTGCCGGAGACGCGGACGGCGTCACCCTGGATCTGCGACTTGACCTTGGGAAACTCGTCGCGGATCAGCTTCTGGATCTTCTTCGCGAGGTCGTCCGGCAGGCCGCTCCGCAGCTTGATCTCCTGGCGGACCTTGCTGCCGCCGGCGGGCTCGACGGTCCCCCAGTCGAAGATCTTGAGCGACAGACCGCGCCGAACTGCCTTCGATTCGATCAGGTCGCGAACCGCGGTCGCGCGGAACTCGTCATCGGTGACCAGCACGAGCTCATCCTTGCCCTGCTGGAGGTCCACCGTCACGCCCCGGAAGTCATACCGCTGCTGTGTCTCGCGCCGGACCTGGTCCAGCGCGTTGCGGAGCTCCTGGGCATCGAACTCGCTGACGACGTCGAACGAGACCTCGCCACTCATCTGCGTGTCGCCTCCTGGGCCGGCGCGGCGTTCGCCCACACCGGAGCTGCGTTGCTGTGAGCCGCCAGTATGCCTGTTCGCGCACGCTCGGCAACCGGGAGGATTACCGATCCGCCTCCAGGGCCACCAGCAGCAGCTCCGCGATCCGGTAGCTCCGGCCGCCGCCCATCACGAGCACGGCGTCGCCTTCGCGGACCTCGCGCGCCAGCCAGGCGGCCGTCTCCTCGACCGAGCCCGGGGCCATGGACGTCAACCCTCGCCGGCGCTTGCGGGCCGCGGTGGCGAGCGCCTCGGCGGACGTGATCGAGGTGTCCGGGTCGCGGCTTGCCCAGATGTCGGCGACCGCGACGGCGTCCGCCTCGGCGAGCGCGTCAGCGAACGCATCGAGCATCGCGGCGGTCCGGTGGTAGGTCAGCGGCTCGTACACCGCCCACACGCGCCGCCCCGGCTCCCGCTCGCGAATCGCCGCGAGGGTCGCGCGGATGGCGGTCGGGTGGTGGCCGTAGTCGTCGTAGACAACGACCCCGCGGGCCTCTCCTTTTCGCTCCAGCCGGCGTCCGATGCCGGGAAAGCTGGAGAGCGCCAGCAGCAGGCGGTCCACCGACCCGCCGCGCCCCGCCTGGTCCCAGGCCGCCGCGAGCGCGAGCAGCGCATTCGATGCGTTGTGATCGCCGACAGTGGGCAACCGCACGACCTGTCCGGTCGCGCCGAAGCCGTCGAGCTCGACGACGGTCCCGCCCGGGGTGCGATCGACGACGCGGCCTGACAGTCGATCGTCGATCCACAGGTCGCTGGCGCCCGCATCCGCGGCGGTGGCGCCGCGCCGGGCGAAACCGATTGCAGCCCCGCCGGCAAGGCCATCGACCGTCACGCCGACCACGGACCCGGACCGGGCCGAGGAGCCCTGCAGCGTCTCGAGCAGCTCGACGACGCCGCGGTCGCCCAGGTTGGCGACGATCTTTGCCCGGGGCTGGGCGCGCTCCAGCCACGCGCGAAACGCTTCGGTCACCGCAGCCAGGTCCTCGAACACGTCTGGGTGGTCCCACTCGACCGTGGTGAGGAGCGCGACGTCGGGCGAGTACGGGTCGAAGTTCCCGGCGTACTCGTCTGCCTCGACCACGAACGCCGGGCCCGCCCCGATGCGCGCGGTCCCCGGCAACCCGTTCGAGAGGGCCGCGGGCAGGAGCGCGCCCACGAAGGCCGAGGGATCCTGCCCGATTTCGGCGAGGATCCACGTCAGCCAGCCGGCGGTGGTGCTCTTGCCGTGCGTCCCGGCGACGGCGAGCAGCGTCCGCCCGTGCGCCGCGTCGGCAACCAGCTGCTGCCACGGTTCGACGGGGATCCCGGCCGCCACCGCCGCCAGCAGCTCGGGATGATCCGGGTTGATCGCGGTGAGCGCCTTCGTGACGGCCAGGCGATCCGGCGGCGGCTTCACGCCAACATGGGCCGCGTTGTGGTTCCACTCGATCGGGATGCGCGCGGCCGACAGCGCCGGCGTGTAGGGCGATGGGCCGCCCGGGTCGCAACCGGTCACGATCGCGCCCTGGGATTTCGCGTGGATTGCGGCGGCGGAGGCCCCCGCGCCGGCGATGCCCAGCACGTGGATCCGCTCGCCCGGGCGGATGGGGCGCGCGGGGCGCGCCGGCGCCAGCCCGGCCCCGAGTTCGCTCGCGGTGCGCGTCACGGCGCGGCCTGCATGGCATAGGCGTGCAGGAGCGCGAGCGCGCGGAAGGCGGCGGCCTCCCGGATCGCCGCGCGGTCACCGTCGAACCGCTGCTCGATCGTGCCGACCTCGCCGTCGCGCGCGATCCCCAGGTGGACGAGGCCGACCGGCTTGTCCGCGGTCCCACCGTCGGGACCCGCGACTCCGGTCACGCCGACCGCGAGGTCCGCACCGAATCTCGCTCGCGCACCGGCGGCCATCGTGCCCGCGACCTCCGGGCTGACCGCGCCGTGCGCGGCCAGGAGACCGTCGGGCACGCCAAGGAACGCCACCTTCGCCTCGTTCGAGTAGGACACCACGCCACCGAGGAAGTAGCCCGACGAGCCTGGAACGGCGGTGATCGCCGCGGCGACGAGCCCGCCCGTGCAGGATTCGGCGACCGCCACGGTCAGCCCCCGCTCGAGGCAGGCCCGCTGCAGCTCCTCGGCCAACGCGACGAGATCGCCGGGCACGCCCACGTCTCCGGGCACGCCCAACTGCCGCGCTCCTACGCCCGCTGGGTCTTGACCGGGCCCGCCGGCGGCGCGAAGAGCCACGTCTCCGGCACGCCCGACCGCCCAAGCGCCCCGAGGCTCTCGCCGTTCAGGGTGAAGCGCGTGCTCCCGGACGAGCCTGTTCGCACCTCCACGGAGGTCTTGCCGCTGAACGTCAGCGACTTGCCGGCCTGGTAGACGGTGCCGGACTGCGGGCCGGCCAGCTTGCCGTCGACCCAGACCTTGATCCAGGCCGGG
Source organism: Candidatus Limnocylindrales bacterium (assembly GCA_035717865.1). GTDB lineage: Bacteria > Chloroflexota > Limnocylindria > Limnocylindrales > CSP1-4 > UBA5189. The sequence goes on along the minus strand of DASTIE010000112.1, from coordinate 7,491 downwards.
CCTCCGCGGATCGTCACGACGAGGTTCACGCCCTCGTACGCGACCGTGATGTTGCGCGTGAGCGATGCTCGCTTGTTCTCCGCCGAGGTGGCGGTGACGGTGATCGCCCAGCCGCCGGCCGTGAGGTCCAGTGGCGGGAAGGCGTACGACCCGTCGTCCGCCACGTCCACGGTCGTGCCCGGGTTGGCACCGGGGCCGGAGCTCCCCGGGCCCTTCGTCGGCGCCGCACCCGGCGCGCCGCCCGCGGCACCCAGGAACGCCGCGGTCACGGTGACGGTCTCGGCGTTGGTCGTGGTCCCCTCGACGGCGATCGCGCCGTTGTCGTAGCTCGTGCCCTCGACGGGGTTCGAGATCGTGAGCGTCGGCGCCTGGAACTCGAGGAACGGCACAGTGATGACGACCTCGCGGGGCGTCTCCGCGGACTTCCCGGTCTCCGGGTTGCGAGCGGTGATCTGGAACCGGTTCTGGCCACGCCGCAGGTCGACCTGGACGCTCCAGGCGCCGCTCGTCTGCGCCGTGGCGCTGAGCTCGGCGCGACCGGGCGCGGTCACGGTCACGATCGAGCCCGGGCTCGTCAGGCCGGCGAGCCGGTACGTGGTGGCGTCATCCGCCACCGTCAGGACGGCCGTCGCGGGGTTGGTGACGCTCAGCTCCGGTGGCTTGGAGTAGCGCAGGAGCTGCGAGCCGAGGTAGACGAAGAACAGGATCACGCCGGCCGTGAGCAGGGCGGCCACGACCACCGACGGCGAGAAGCGCAGCGGCCGCGTGGGCTCCTCGAGGGGTCGCGGCGGGACGATGACGGCCTCCGGCGCGGTCTGCTCGCCGCGCTCGCGGCGCCACTGGCGCAGAACGTCCTCCGGATCGAGCCCGAGGTAGATGGCGTAGTTCCGCAGGAAGCCCTTGGTGTACACGGCGCCCGGCAGGTCGCGGTAGTCGCCCCGCTCCAGGGCGCTCAGGTAGCGGACGCGGATCTTCGTGTCCCGCTCCGCGCGAACGAGGTCGACGCCCTTGCGCTCCCGGGCGGCCGCGAGCCGGTCCGGCAGGCTCGGGCCGGGATCGGCGATCTCACGCTCGTTCCCGAAGCGCTGTGCCGCGCGCCTGGCGTGGTCCCGCGTGGTCATCCCCGAATCATCCCCCGAAGTCGCTCAGTCGACCACTCAGTCATCCAGGGCATTGCCGTTGCGCGACGTGATCCAGTTGTCCGGGCCGTAGACGTGCCGCGGGGCGGCGGGCCGCTGCGGATCCTGCGGGGACACGATCCCGTAGCGCTCCAGCTCGTCCATGACCCGGGCCGCCCGTGCGAAGCCGAGTCGAAGCTTTGTCTGGAGGTACGACGTCGACGCCTTGCCGGTTGCCGTGATCAGCTCCGCCGCCTGGAGGGTCGCGTCATCGACGCCCATCTCGCGCAGCCAGCCGAACTGGCTCCCGCCGGCGCTGCCGTCCTCGCCCGGCTCGGAGAACGCCAGGACCTCGTCGTCGTAGTCGGTCTCGTTGTTCGCCTGGTCCTTCCACGACTGCACGATCCGCCCGATCTCGGCGTCGGTCACGAAGACGCCCTGGAGGCGCATCGGCCGTGGCAGGTCGGAGGGCTGGTAGAGCATGTCGCCTCGTCCGATGAGGTCCTCGGCACCCGGCGCGTCGAGGATCGTGCGCGAATCGATCTGGGACGCCATGGCGAACCCGATCCGTGACGGGAAGTTGGCCTTGATCAGGCCCGTGACGACGTTGACCGACGGCCGCTGGGTCGCGAGGACCATGTGGATCCCGGTCGCGCGGGCCTTCTGGGCCAGCCGGACGATCGAGTCCTCGACATGCTTGCCCTCGCGCATCATGAGGTCGGCGAGCTCGTCGATGACGATCACGATGTAGGGCATCGGCGCGGTGGTCGGGTCGCGATTTTCGTTGTAGGCGCGGATGTTCCGGGCCGTTGCCGCCGCGAAGGTCTTGTAGCGATCCTCCATCTCGCGGACGGCCCACTTGAGCGCGGACTTCGCCTCGTGCGGCTCGGTCAGGATCCGCTCCTTGAGGTGCGGCAGCCCGTTGTAGGCCGCGAGCTCGATGCGCTTGAGGTCGATGAGGATCATCCGGACGTCATCCGGGGTCGCGTTGCACAGCAGGCTCGTGATCAGCGCGTTGACCATGACGCTCTTGCCGGAGCCGGTGGCGCCCGCGATGAGGAGGTGCGGCATCTTGGCGAGGTCGACCGCCTGCGCGCGACCGGCCACGTCCCGCCCGAGGGCGAAGGTCAGCTTCGAGCCGGACGCCGCGAAGTCGACCGACTCCAGGATGCCCCGCAGCGACACGACGTTGAAGTCGCGGTTCGGGATCTCGATGCCGACGGCCGCCTTGCCAGGGATCGGCGCCTCGATGCGGAGCGAGCGCGCCGCGAGGGCCATGGCGAGGTCGTCCGCGAGCCCCTCGATGCGGCTGACCTTCACGTGCGGCGCCGGCTGGACCTCGTACTGGGTCACCACCGGGCCCGCGTTGCGGCCGACAATCTTGGCCTCGATGTCGAAGCTCTTGAGCTTCTTGACGATCTGCTCCTCGGTCCAGCGGTGGGCCGCCTCCTCGCCGCCCATGGCCACGGGCTCCGGGGTGTCGTCGAGGAGCTCGCGACCGGGCGCCGTGTAGCGGTTGGGGCGCCACGGGGCGTCCGGCTCCTCCGCCGCCTCCGCCTCGGCGCGGCGGGCCAGCGCGGCGGCGGTCGCGGCATTGAGATCCGGCGGCAGGCCCGGCCGCTCCTCGACCGCGGTGGCAGATGGGCTGCGCGGCGGCGCGAAGGTCGCGGAGGTCGGGGCCGGCGCGGAGGTGCCCGGCGGCCGGTCCTCGCCCCAGATGCCCGTCTGCCCGGCGACATCGCCACTGCCAGCCACGGGCCTGACGCCACGGGCGCGAGCGCCGCCACGGACCGAGCCCTGCTCCGGGGAGGCGCCGTTGGAGCCGTTGGCGCCACGGGCGGGCCGCTCCCGCGGGTCGGCCGGCGGAAGCTCCCGCCGCATGCTGTCCGCGGCCACGCCACCGACGCGTCGCGCGGTCGACGTCAGCGGGCTCGTGAGCTGGCTGAGACGGAGGTTGAAGGCGACGAGGACACCGGCGATCCCGAGCGCGATGAGCAGCACGAAGGCGCCCGGCGGCGTGACCAGGTCGGACAGCCCCTCCTCCATGAACGTGCCGACGCGCCCACCCCCGGCGCCGCGGTCCGACGGCGGCACGAGCACGGACGCCGCGCCCAGCAGGCCGAGGTAGGCGACGACCACGCCGACGAGCGTCAGGCCCCAGCCGGAGCCCGGCGTCTTGCCCGGCCCCCACTCGAGGTACCAGCCCGCCGCGAGCAGCACGAACGGCAGCGCCCAGCGCAGCGTCCCGAACCACGGCGCCACCGTGTCGCGGAACCACGTGGTGAGCGATCCCTCGCCCGGCAGGAACGCGATCAGCGTCACCGCACCGAGGACGAGGAGCGTGATCCCGACGAGCGAGCGAGCGACGTCCTTCCCGACGTCGGGCAGCCGGAACGAGGCGAGCCCGGACCTTCTCCGCCGCGCCTGGCGCCGCGGTCGTCGCCGCGTCGCCATCTAGATCTCCACCACGACCGGGAAGACCATCGGCCGGCGCTTCGTCTGCTCGAACAGGAAGCGCGACACGGCGTCCTTGATCTGGCTCTTCAGCAGCGCGACCTCGCTGATGTGCTCGCCCGGGTTCTCGACCGCCTCCATGACCCGCCGGGCGGCCTCCTCGATGATCGGGTCCTGCTCGTTCCCGTGGACGAAGCCGCGGGTGATGATCTCCGGCATGCCGACGACGTTGCCGGTCTGCTTGTCGACCGTGACCACGATCATGAACATGCCGTCGTTGGCCAGCGCGCGGCGGTCCCGCAGCACGATCTCGCCGACATCGCCGACGGACAGCCCATCGACGAACACGTAGCCCGCAGGGACCGGCTGGCCGCGGCGCGCCGAGCCGTCCGCCCAGAACTCGATCGGGGTCCCGTTCTCGATGATGAAGACGTTCTCCGGCGCGACGCCCGTCTCGACGGCGAGGCGGCCATGGTGGACCTGCATCCGGAACTCGCCGTGCATCGGGATGAAGTACTTCGGGCGGACCAGGTTGAGCATCAGCTTCAGCTCCTCCTGGCTCGCGTGACCCGAGACGTGCGCGTGGCGGATCGCGTGGTAGATGACGTTCGCGCCGGCCTTGAACAGGTTGTCGATCGTGCGCGCGACGTACTCCTCGTTGCCGGGGATCGGGCTGGCGCTGAGGATGACGGTGTCGCCCGTCTCGATCTCCACGAAGCGGTGGTCGCGGTTGGCCATCCGGGCCAGCCCGGACATCGGCTCGCCCTGCGAGCCGGTCGTGGCAATGACGATCTTCCCCTCCGGGACGTCGCCGATCCGGTCCTTCGGGACGATCTGGTCCGTCGCGTACTTGAGGTAGCCCAGGTCGCCAGCGATCCGGAAGTTCTGCTCCATCGACCGGCCGATGACGGCGACCTTGCGGTCGAACGCCGCCGCCGCATCGAGCACCTGTTGGATCCGGGCGATGTTGCTGGCGAAGGTCGCGATGATCACCCGGCCGCTGAGCGGCTCGATGATCTCCTTGAACGCCTCGCCGACGGTCCGCTCCGATGGCGTGTAGCCGGGGCTCTCCGCACGGGTCGAGTCGGACAGGAGGCAGATCACGCCCTCAGCGCCGACCTTCGCGATGACCGCGAAGTCGGAGAGCTTGCCGTCGACCGGCGTGTGGTCGAACTTGAAGTCGCCGGTGTGGACGATCGTGCCGACCGGCGTGCGGAGCGCGATGCCCATGGCGTCCGGGATGGAGTGGCCGACGCGGAACGGGATCGCGGTGAACGGCCCGACCTCGAGCTCGTCGCCGGGGTCCAGTGGCAGCAGCGGGTTCGAGGTGAGCTTGTGCTCCTTGATCTTGATGCCGAGCAGGCCGCGGGCGAGCGTCGAGGCGTAGACCGGCACGCCGGGGAAGTTCGGGAGGATGTAGGGCAGCCCGCCGACGTGATCCTCGTGGGCGTGGGTGATCAGGAACGCCTTGACGTTGGCCTTGCGCTCGCGCAGGTAGGTGATGTCCGGGATCACGAGGTCGATGCCGTACATCTCTTCGTCGGGGAACATCAGCCCGCAGTCGATGACGACGATGTCGTCCCCGTACTCGACGACGTACATGTTCTTGCCGATCTCCCCCACTCCGCCGAGCGGGATGATGCGGAGGGGCGTGTCGCCGGGATCGCCGCCGTTCTGGCCTCGGTCTGCCATGGCGCTCAGAACAGCGTCGGCGCGTCGTCGCGCGCGTCCGACGGCGGCTGGATCGCCGCGCTGAGGATGGCCGGCTCGCTGGCCGGCTCGCTGGCCAGTTCGATTGCGGGTTCGACGGCTGCGAGCGCCGGCAGCCGGCGCGAGCGCGCGTCCCCGAGCACCCGCGGCAGCAGTGCGATGTCGTCGTAGCTCTGGCGCTCGACGTCCGTGGAGCGGAGCGCGGCCGCGGGGTGGAACATCGCAAAGGCCACCGCGTCGCGGGCGCCCGTCTCGACCGGCGCCGGGACATGGGTGCCGTGGATCTGGGTGATCCGCTCGCCCGGTCGGAAGTGGGCCATCGAGAAGCGGCCCAGCGTCACCACGACGGCGGGATCGAGCACCTCCAGCTGCCGCTGCAGGTACGGCGTGCAGGCCGCGATCTCGTCCGGCTCGGGGTCGCGATTGCCCGGCGGCCGGCACTTCACGATGTTCGTGATGAAGACCTCCTGGCGCCTCCAGCCGAGCGTCGAGAGCAGCTTCACCAGGAGGTCGCCGGCACGACCGACGAACGGCCGGCCCTGCTGGTCCTCGGTCTGGCCCGGGCCCTCGCCGACGAACATGACCTCCGTGTCCGGGCGGCCCTCACCGGGCACGGCCTTCGTCCGGGTCTGCGAGAGGCGGCACCGGGTGCAGGTTCGGACCTCGGAGGCGATCAGGTCGAGCGCGGCGCGTCGCTGCTCCGTCGTCAACGTCGAGGCAGCCGCCGATTGGGCTGCAGCGGGCTCGGCCGCCAACGTGGCGGTGGCTGTGGGGGTCCCCGTCTCTGCCTCGCCAGGGGTCACGCGGAGGCCTCGACGGGCGGCGCCGCCGCAGTGCGTCGTGACGCGGCCCTGACCCAGCCTCGTTCGACAAGCGCCTCCGCCAGCTCGACCGCGTTCGTTGCCGCGCCCTTGCGAAGGTTGTCGGAGACGACCCAGAAGGCGATCCCGCGCCCGTCCGGCACGGATGGGTCCTGGCGGACCCGCCCCACGAACACCTCGTCCCGCCCGGCGGCATCGGCCGCGAGCGGGTACTCGTGGGCCGCTGGGTCGTCCTGCACCACGACGCCCGCCACGGACCCGAACAGCCGGCGCGCTCGATCGGGGGTGAGCGGCTCCGTCGTCTCCACGTGGACCGCCTCGGAGTGGCTCACGAACACGGGGACCCGCACGGCCGTGCAGGAGATCCGGAGCTCGGGGAGGTGGAGGATCCGGCGGCTCTCCGTGACGACCTTCCACTCCTCCTTCGTGTAGCCGTTGTCGAGGAAGACGTCGATCTCCGGGAGGGCGTTGAACGCGATCGGGTGCGGGTAGACCGCGTTCTGCTTCGGCTCGCCCGCCACGTGCGCGCGAATCTGGCCCTCCAGCTCCGCGATCGCGTTCGCGCCGGTGCCGGACACGGACTGGTAGGTGTCGACGACGACCCGTTCGATGCCGACGGAGTCCCGCAGGGCCATGAGGACCGGGGCGAGCTGCATCGTGGAGCAGTTCGGGTTCGCGACGATGCCCTCGTGCCACTCGAGGTCGTCCGGGTTCACCTGGCTCACGACGAGCGGCACGGCGGGGTCCATCCGCCACGCGGACGAGTTGTCGATGACCGTCGCGCCGCGCGCGGCCGCCTGGGGCGCGAGCTCCTTGGACGTGTCGCCGCCGGCGCTGAAGAGGGCGACGTCGACCCCTTCGAAGGCCTCGCTCGTGGCCTCCCGGATCTCGATCGCCTGATCGCCCACCTGAACGGTTCGCCCGGCGGAGCGCTCGGAGGCGAGCAGCCGCAGCTCCCCGATCGGGAATGCGCGCTCGCCGAGCACCTGGACCATGGTTCGACCGACGACGCCGGTGGCGCCGACGACGGCAACGGTGAGAGGGGTCGACTGTGACATACGGGACATGGCTCCGCGAGCGAGATTGATCAGGCGGGCACCCGGGCGAGTATATCCGCGGATCGGGCCCCGGCCGGGGTACCCGAAGGTCGCAGCGGCGAATCCAAACGGCCCCGGCGGATGCCGGGGCCGTTCGTGGTTGCGCGGGGTTGCTCAGCCCTCGGCGGCGCCGACGGGCTCCTTTGCCAGGTGCCGTTGCATGGCCGCCTTGCGCGAGAGGTTGATGCGGCCCTGGCGATCGACCTCGATCACCACGACCATCACCTCGTCGCCCACGGACACGACGTCCTCGACGGTCGGGACGTGGTAGTCCGCGAGCTCGCCGATGCG
>DASTIE010000111.1:0-3644 GCA_035717865.1 Candidatus Limnocylindrales bacterium | reverse complement strand
TCGCCGGCGATCCACGCCGCGCTGGCGGCTCGCGTCGGCCACCTCGACGACGTCGTCCGCTACAGCCAGATGGCCGCGACCGTCGACCTCGGCGACGGCATGGGCAACGCCGCACACGGTGTCCACGTGGCCACGATGGGCGGGCTGTGGCAGGCCGCGGTCATGGGCTGCGGCGGGTTGCGATCGTCGCGCGGCGCACTCTCGCTGGATCCCGTCCTCCCGGACGCCTGGCCCTCGCTGCGATTCCCGATCCGCTGGCGCGGCGCGCGCGTGGAGCTGGCGATCACCGCGGACGAGCTCACCCTGGACCTCGACGGCGACCTCGACCTGATCCTCGGTGCGAACGCGGAGGGACGATTGCGGGCGGGCTTGTACCGCTCGACCCGCCAACAGGGTGCCTGGTCGCGACTGGAGAAGGTCTGATGAAACCGATCACGGTCCTGCCGAACGACGCTGCCCCGAAGGTGGAGGCCCTGCTCGCCGCTGCGGGCTGGAAAGGGAGGTCGAGCAAGGCACCTGCCGACGGCCGGGCGCCGGCCGCCCTCGACGTCGTGCGGCGCGGCGACCCGGTCCTGGCCGTGCCCGCGGACGCCCGGGCGACCCGGAAGCTCCGCCGGATCCTGGTGGTGCACAAGGGCTCGCGCGGCGACCGCGCCGGCATGGACGCGGCCGACGAGGCCGCGGTCGCGAGCGGGGCGCGGATCATCGTGCTGCACATCCCGCGCACGTCGCCATCCAGCACCACGGGGAGCATGCCCTTCCGAATGGCGGACCACGGGACCTACGACTGGAGCGAGTGGCGCGAGGAGTTTCTGCGCCGGTTCTGCCGCTGCTCCCCGGGCGTCCGCGTCGAGCTCCGGGTGGCCTCGGGCACGCCCGCGATGCTCGGCGACCAGGTCCGCGAGGAGCGCCCGGACCTGGTGATCGTGTCCGGCGTCCGGACCTTCGACACCGTCCGCAACGTCGGCCTGCCGGTGCTGATCGTGCCGGGGATCGGGCATGAGCGCGCGGCGCGACGCGGCCAGCAGGTCTCGGCCTGAGGATTCGCCCTAGCGGCGCGCCTTGAGGGCCGCGACCCACTCGCGGAGCCGATCGACGTGCTCGCCGTAGTGCTCCGGTCCGGCCTTGGCGACCCACCATGCGGCTTCCGGGGTTCGCTCCGGGAGCGCGTACCAGGCCTGCAGCATCCTGCTTCGGGACGCTTCCGCCTGCGAGTGGATGACGCTCCAGGGCTGGTCGCCCATGGCGGCCCGCAGCTCCGCGTTGCGGGCATCGACGTCGATGTCGTGCTGCACGTAGGTCCCGGCCGCGATGCGCAGGAGCTGGACGCCCGCCTCGGCCAGCCACGTTCCGACGTGCGCCACGAGGTCCTTGATGGACCAGTCCGGGTCCGTGTAGTAGCCCGGCTCGACGATCTCCTCGGGCTCCAGCGAGTGGACGAGCGACGTCAGCTCGTACCAGCCGCGGCGCTCGGCCTCGATCTCGGCTGCGGAAGGCTGTCCGCTCGCCACGCCGGCGGCAGGCTCAGCCGGAGTCATGAACGCCTCGAATCGCGCCATCGCACCGCGCCATTGTTTCGCAACGCGGCTCGCGGGTCACGCCCCGGTCTCGGCCATGATCGAGCCACCCTGCACCTCGACCTTGTGCGATCGCACCGGCCGTTGCGCGGGGCCCCGGAGGACCGCGCCCGAGGTCACGTCGAACTGGCTCCCGTGGCAGGCGCAGGTCACGGTCGTGCCGTCGAGCTCGCCGTTCGCGAGCGAGCAGCCCATGTGCGTGCAGGTGTCGTCGAAGGCGTACAGGCCTCCCGCCGCATGCGCGACGTTGACCTTGCTGCCGTCGACGTCGAAGACGCGCATCTCGCCTTCGGGAACCGAGTTCAGATCACCAAGCCGGACGAACATCCTGTTGCTCCTCGCTCGCGCTTTCATGGGGGATCGCCGCGATCCGGAATGATCGGCGCCCAGCCTGACCCTGCGCGCGCGGGCTGAACGACGGAGCAAACCGGGATGAACGCCACGTGAAGACCGCCCGACGGTTTCCATCGGCGGCTGCCGCGCATTCACGTCCCGTTCACAAGCGTTCCGCGCCTCGTACAGCCGGCCTGGCCAGTATGTGTCCGTGGTCCGCTCCGGGACCTGATCGCCGCGGGGCCTGGAGCGGACCCCAGAAACAAGCGCGTGGGAGAAGGGGCGTGTCGTGAGCACCATCGAGAAGATCGTCATCGTCGGGGCCGGCCTCGCCGGCGCACGCGCCGCGGAGGCGCTCCGCAAGGACGGCTTCGATGGCTCGATCACGCTGCTCGGCGAGGAGCCGGAGCGGCCCTACATCCGGCCGCCACTCTCGAAGGCCTACCTGCGCGGCGCCAGCGAGCGCGAGGCCGTCTACGTGCATCCCGAGGCGTTCTACGAGGAGCAGCGCATCGACCTGCGGCCCTCGACGAGGGTCCGCGCGATCGATGTCGCCACGCGGGACGTCATCCTCCACGACGGCGCGGCGGTGCCGTTCGACCGCCTGCTCATCGCGACAGGCGCGGAGCCTCGACGGCTCCCGGTCGAGGGCGCGAGCCTGGCGGGGGTCCATCGTCTCCGAACGCTGGCCGACGCCGATTCGCTCCGCGCGGCGGCCGCCCAGGCGGAGCACGTCGTCGTGATCGGGATGGGCTGGATCGGCAGCGAGGTCGCCGCCTCCCTTCGGGCCCTCGGCCGCAAGGTCGTGCTGATCGGGCCCGAGGCGGTGCCGCTCGAGCGTGTCCTGGGTCCGGACATCGGCGGGGTGTACCGCGACCTGCACCGGGAGCGCGGCGTCGTGCTGCGATCCGGCACGCAGGTGGAACGGATCCTCGGGACTGACAGGGTCCAGGCCGTCGAGACGTCGACCGGCGAGCTGATCCCCGCCGACCTCGTCGTGGTCGGCATCGGCGCGCACCCGCGAATGGAGCTGGCGGAGGTCTCCGGCCTCGCGGTCGGTGACGGGATCGAGGTGGACGCATCCCTCGAGACGTCCGTGCCGGGAATCTTCGCCGCGGGCGACGTGGCGTCCGCGTGGCACCCGTTCTACGAGCAGCGCCTGCGCAGCGAGCACTGGGCGAACGCGAAGTTCCAGGGCTCCGCCGCCGCCCGGTCGATGCTGGGCAGCGCGATGGCGTTCGACAGGATCCCGTACTTCTACTCGGATCAGTACGACCTCGGGATGGAGTACCGCGGGCACGGGTCGACGTCGGACCGCCTGGTCGTGCGCGGCAGCCTGGTGGACCACGAGTTCGTGGCGTTCTGGCTGCGTGACGGTCGGGTCGTCGCCGGCATGAACGCCAATGCCTGGGACGTCGGGAAGCCGATCGAGCGACTCATCCGTTCACGCGCCATCGTGGATCCCGCAGCCCTCGCCGACGGCGACCTGCCGCTGGAGCAGCTGGCAGCGGCCGCCGAGACGAGGGCCGAATCCGAGGCGACGGCCGTGTCGACGGCAGCCGGGGCTGCATCCCGGGCCGCCGAACCTGCCGGGCCCGAGGCGGCCACCACCGCGACCGCCACCGCGCGCTGAGGCAGCGAGGTACCTTCCGCGCCCCTCAGGATCCGGCGCGGACGAGCTCAACGACGTTGGGGCCGCCGGCGCCGCCCGCTGTCGTTGCCACGAGGACCAGC
>DASTIE010000110.1:0-12129 GCA_035717865.1 Candidatus Limnocylindrales bacterium | reverse complement strand
TTGCCGCCGGCAAGGTGATTCTCGAGCAGCTGCTCGTCCACATCGGGTTCGATGCCCGGGTCGACGTGGAGACCGGCGAGACCAGCCGGCTCAACGTCCTCGGCGCGGAGACCGAGAAGGAGGAGCTCGGCGCCCTGATCGGGCGCAAGGGCGAGCGCCTCTCGGCGCTGCAGCACCTCGTGAACCTCATGCTCTCGCGCCAGATGGGTGCCTGGACGCGCGTCCTGGTGGACGTGGAGGACTACCGCGGCCGGCGCGAGCGCCAGCTCCGGGAGATCGCCGAGCGCGCCGCGGCCCGTGTCGTCGAGACCGGCAAGATGCTCCAGCTGGAGCCGATGCCGGCCCTGGAGCGCCGCTGGATCCACCTCGCGCTCAAGGGCAACGAGGGCGTCGCCACGCAGTCGATCGGCGAGGAGCCGAACCGGCGCATCGTGGTCCTGCCGAGGGGCTGAACCGGCGCGCAGCTACGCGGCCTGGAAGCCTCGGAAGCTGAGGCGGGAACCTGCCTCGAAGAAGGCGAGGGTGCGGCGCAGCGGCTCGTCGCGGCGGGCGTCGCCCGCGGCCACGCGCCACACGACGCGCACGAGCTCCTCGGCACGGAGCATCAGCTCGCCCTCCGAGCGCGGCACCGGGATGTCCGCGTAGGTCCGCGGCTGCCTCGGCCAGGCGACGGCGTCGGCCGGGAGCCGGGGGATGATCGAGAACACCACGCGGGCGTGCCCCGCCGCGAGCATGGTCCGCCCGTCGATCGCCCGCAGCCGCGGACGCTCGCGCGCCGACTCGAGCTCGGCCGCGCGGCCCTCGACGGTGCCCGGCCGTGCGGGCGCCACGATCCCGGCGCGCTGGACGAGCGCACGCAGCTCCTCCGACGAGAACTGGCCCGTGCGGGCAAGCAGGACGAGGCCCTCGAGGACCGCATCGACGTGATCCAGCGCCTCGCGGGCGAGGACCTCGCGGATCGCGTCGTCGTGCTGCCCGTCGTGGACGACGGAGAGCAGCGCCGCGCGGGTCCGGCGGCAGGTTTCCAGGAGGTGGTCGAACGCGGGGAACCAGGCCGGCGCAGGAAGCGATCCGTCCCTTGGCCCATCGACCATGGCCGCAGCATAGCCACGCGCGAGACGCGTTTGCCGTAGCCCGATCGGGCCCCGGCGTCTAGTCCGCCTTGCCGTCCCAGGCGCGCGGGCCGGATTCCGGCGGCGTGAACAGCGTCAGCTGCAGCCCGTCCGGCGCCCGGAGCCTGGCGTTGCGATCGCCCCACGGCGTCATGACCGCGTCGTGCTCGCGGGCGGCACCGGCCTGCACGAGCTCGTCGGCGATCGCCTCCACGTCGTCGACGTGCAGGGCCAGTCGAACCGGCCCGGAGACGCGCCGGCCGACCTCGATGTCGTCGAGCGTCTCGGCTTGCAGCGGGTCGAACAGCTCGAGCGTCGCGCGGCCGGCGTCGAGGATCGTGCCACGGCCGTTCGGTCGATCCCACGATTCGACCTCGGTCAATCCCAGCGCGTCTCGGTAGAACGCCACGGCGCGGTCGTAGTCGTCGACGGTCAGGGCGATGCGCAGCTCCCGGATTCTGGTCATGCCGGAACCGTAGCAAGTGGACCTTCCCACGGTGCGCGACGTCGACCAGACTGAGCATCATGACGACCGTCAACGCCGCACCTGCCCTCGCCTCGTGGGGCGAGCTTGCCGCCGCGTCACCGGACCTCGCGGCCGCCGGCGCACAGCACCTCGACCGCTCCGAAGGCGCCGCGTTCCTCGCGACCGTGCGCGGATCCGGGAGCGCCCCGCGCATCCACCCGGTGACCGTCGGGATCGTTGACGGCCGGCTGTACGTGTTCCTGCTCGACTCCGCGAAGCGGACCGACCTCGTCGAGGACACGCGCTACGCGCTGCACGCGCCGCAGGACAAGGACGCGCCGGACGAGTTCTCCGTCCGCGGTCGAGCGCGGCTGATCCCGCAGGGCGAGCTCCGCGAGCGCGTCGCGTCGGGCTGGTTCTTCGAGGTCGACGACACGTACTGGCTCTTCGAGCTCCAGGTCCAGTCCGCGATTCTCGGCGAGCGGGCCGTAGACGAGTGGCCGCCGCGCTACAGGCGCTGGAGCGCTCCTGCCAGGGACTGACCGCCAGGGGGTGAGCGCCTGGCGCCGAAGCCTTTCCGGAGCCGCTGCTCCTAGACTCGGGCTGTGAAGAACATCGGGTTCCTGTCGTTCGGGCACTGGAATGCCTCGCCGTGGTCGCAGGTCCGCTCGGCGTCGGACGCGCTCATCCAGTCGATCGAGCTCGCGGAGGCCGTCGAGGACCTCGGCGCGGACGGCGCCTACTTCCGCGTCCACCACTTCGCCCAGCAGCTGGCCTCCCCGTTCCCGCTCCTCGCCGCGATCGGCGCGCGGACGAAGCGCATCGAGATCGGTACCGCCGTCATCGACATGCGTTACGAGAACCCGATGTACATGGCCGAGGACGCCGGCGCCGCGGACCTGATCGCCGGTGGCCGCCTCCAGCTCGGGATCAGTCGCGGCTCGCCGGAGCAGGTGGTCGATGGCTTCCGCTACTTCGGCTACCAGCCCGGCGAGGACGACCCCGTCGGCGCCGACCTGGCCCGCCAGCACACCGACGTGTTTCTCCAGGTGATCACGGGCGCCGGCTTCGCCCAGCCCAACCCGAGCCCGATGTTCCCGAACCCGCCGGGACTCCTGCGCCCGGAGCCGCACTCACCGGGCCTTCGAGACCGCATCTGGTGGGGTGCGGGCTCACGCCCGACCGCGGAATGGGCTGCGAAGCAGGGCCTCAACCTGATGTCGTCGACGCTCATGACCGAGGACGCCGGCGTGCCGTTCCACGAGCTTCAGGCAGAGCAGATTCGCCTGTTCCGCGCGGCCTGGAAAGAGGCCGGCCACCAGCGCGAGCCGCGCGTCTCGGTGAGCCGGTCGATCTTCGCGCTCGTCGACGACCGTGACCGCTCGTACTTCCCGCGCGGCACCGACGAGTCGGACAAGGTCGGCTACATCGACGCGCAGACCAAGGCGATCTTCGGTCGCTCCTACGCCGCGGAGCCCGACGAGCTCGTCAGGGAGCTTGCCAAGGACACGGCGATCGAGGCCGCTGACACGCTGCTCCTTACCGTTCCGAACCAGCTCGGCGTCGAGTACAACGCGCACGCCATCGAGTCGATCCTGAAGTACGTGGCGCCAGGACTCGGCTGGCGCTAGCGACGGTCGCGCCGAACCGGCGCGAGGTGATCAGGAGTGGTGGAGATGGGGGAGAGTCGAACTCCCCGTCCAGAATCCTTCGGCAGCGTCCACTACGAGCGTTTCCGATCGTTTTCGTCAACCTCGGGGGCGAGGATCGGCACCCTCACCCGAGGTCCAGTCACGTGCCCCTAGATCGGGCTTGACTCCGGACTACGCGACGCTGATCCGGGCTGCAGCCCCGCTGAATGACGCTTCCACGGCCCGCGGGACTGAGGCCGCTTCCACGCTCACCTTACGGCCTAAGCCGCGAGGGCGAGAGTCGACTGCTTGTTGGCAGGTACTTCGTTTTGCCGCCTGATTAACGAGGCCTGACGGCAACCTCGGCTCGCGTCCGCTGACAACCAGACCCTGTCGAGACCACGCATCCCCACAGAATCGAACGGCTGTTCGCGTTCGAGCTTACAGTCTACCCCATGCCGTCCAGTCGACCGCCCAGGCGCCCGATCGACACGATCCCGCCCGAGGCGCTCCTGGCCGACTTCCCGCCATCGCACCAGGCGATCGGGCAACGGCTCCGGGAGATCGTCACCGATGCCGTGCCGGAGGCGATCGAGCGCGTGCGACCCGGCTGGCGGCTCATCGGCTACGACCTGCCCGTCCAGCGCCGCGGCGTGTTCTTCGCCTGGATCTGGCCCGAGCCGGAGCACGTCCACCTCGGCTTCCCGCGGGGCATCGACATGGACGATCCACTCCGGGAGATGCGCGGGGACGGGATCACCAGGCTCGCTCGCTGGCTCACGTACTCGCCCGGCGACTCAGTCGACGAGCAGCAGGCGACGCGGCTTGTCCAGGAGGCGGCGCGGGTCGCACCCTTGCCGAGGTTCGCCCGCTAACTGGCATTCCCCAGGGACGTTGTTGACAAGGCGCGCCCTACCGACGATCCGGCCGAGAGCTGCAGGCAGGCTTCGGCGAGCCGCGGCCCACCTCATGGTCATAGCCGCCGCTTGGCGGGGCAGAAGGACCAGGCCGGTCGGACCTGCGACCCCGGAGGACCACCCGATCCGATCTTGCGCGGCGGTTGCCGAGCGTGAACGAGACGCTCGGCCGGCGCGATGGCCTCGCTCGGCTGGTCCGTTATGGCCGCCGAAGGGCCGGATTAGGCCATGAGACGAGCACGCCCGGGCCCCTCGCCCTGCGCCACTGCAGGACCGCGCCGGGTCACCACGGTGAGCGCGCCCCTGCAGGTGCGACATGATGGCTCGACGGCGCCGGCCTCAGACGTGCTGGTGTCCGGCCTTCTCTCGCGTTCGACCCTTCTGGTCGTCCTTCCGATCGTCCTTGCGCTGCGGTGCGCGCTGGGCGGCCGCGTGGGCGGTCGCGAACGCGCGACCCTCGTCGCCGTCGTATTCCTCGTAGGCATTGTTGAAGGCCTCGAGGAAGGCGTGCTTCTGATGCCTCGAGTACTGGTCGACCTGCGCCTCGGGCAGGTCGGACACCTTGCGGTACGGCACGGCTACTTCTCCGCCGCCTCGTCGGGATCCTCGGAGCCGAGCCCGCCGGCCGCCGCACCGATCGTGCCGCCGAGCGGCCCGAGGGCGGATGCGCCGGCGATCGCGCCCGCAGTGGCGGCGCCCGGCTGGTCGTCGACGCGGCCCTCCGGCTGGTCGCCGCAGTCGCCGCCGTCGCTGCCGTCGCCGCCGTCGCTGCCGTCGCTGCCGTCGCTGCCGCCCTTCCAGATCGGCGTCGTGTCTTGCTGGGTCGGCTCGGCCTTCTCGTTCGGGCTGTCGTCGACCTTGCGTTCCTGTCGCTCGGTCATGCCGCTTTCCTCGCTTTCGATCGGCCGCCGCGCAGGCGCGGCAGCAGCTCTGCCTCGGCGAACCGGAGGAAGCCCTCCTGGTCCGGCCCAACCTGGTGGATGTAGACGTGGTCGAAGCCAGCCTCCAGGTACGGCTGGATCTTCGCGATGTGGACCTCCGGGTCCGGCCCGCAGGCCACCTGCTCGGCGAGGGCGTCCTCGGTCACCAGCTCCGCCAGCGACTCGAAGCTGGACGGCAGCGGCAGCTCCGTGCTGTTGTCGCCCGGGATCGCCGCCGTGGGCCACCACTCGAGGGCCGTCTTCCGCGCCTGCTTCTCGTCCTTCGCCCACGAGACCGTCACCTGGCCGAGCTTCGGCCCCCCGGCGCCGTAGGCCCTGAGGACCTTCCTGTCGGGCGCCGTCGTGATGAGGCCGTCGCCGATCCGGCCGGCGACCCTCGCCGACTCCTCGCCGCTGGCGGCGATGAGGATCGGCGGCAGCTCCTCGGGCAGCGTGTAGAGGCGTGCTCGGCTGACGCGGTAGAAGTCGCCGTCATGGTCGATGAGCTCGCCGGTCCACAGCCGCCGGATCACCTCGACCGCCTCCTCGAGCATTGCGGCGCGCATGGCGTGCTCCGGCCAGGCGTCACCGAGGACGTGCTCGTTGAGGTTCTCGCCTGTGCCGACGCCGAACCAGAACCGGCCCGGGAGCATGTCGCCGACCGTCGCCGCGGCCTGCGCGAGGATCGCCGGGTGGATGCGGACGCTCAACGCGGTCACGCCGGTGCCGACCGTGATGCGCTCGGTCGCGGCGGCGATGCCGCCGAGCACGGACCAGGCGAACGGGCTCTGGCCCTGCCTGTCGGTCCAGGGGTGGAAGTGGTCGGAGAGCATCGCGAAGTCGAAGCCCGCCTCCTCCGCCCGGCGGGCGTTGGCGACGAGATCGCGAGGCCGATGCTCCTCGCTGGAGAGGGCGTAGCCGAAGCGTGGGTTGGTAGGCATGCGCTGATCGTGGCGGCGACGATGCGACGGTCGGGCGACCCTTCGGCGACACCCGGTATCGGCGGTCTTGCAGTCGCGTACGATCGAGGCGTATGCGACTGACGCCCATGGAGGAGGAGCGGCTGCTGCTGTTCGCGGCGGCCGAGCTGGCGCGGCGCCATCGCGAGGCCGGGCTGCCGCTGAACGCGCCGGAGGCGGTGGCGATGATCTGCGACGCGATGCTCGAGGCGGCGCGAGCCGGCCGGAGCTACGCGCAGGTGGAAGCGGCGGGTCTCGCTGCCGTGGCACCCGGGGACGTCCTCCCGGGCGTGCGCGAGCTCGTGGACCTCGTGAGCCTGGAGGTGCTCCTCGAGGACGGCACCCGGCTGGTCACCCTGGTGGATCCGCTCGGGCGCGGCGCGCCGGCCGATCGGCGCGGGCCGGGCGCGATCGTGCCGGGCCCTGAGCTGCCGCACGCGTCGAACGGTCGCGAGCGACTCGACCTGGTCGTGCGGAACACCTCGCGCCGGGTGGTTCGGGTGTCGTCGCACTTCCCATTCGACCGCGTGAATGCGCGGCTCGAGTTCGATCGCGCGGCTGCCCGCGGCTTCCGCCTCGACCTCGAGGCCGGCTCGTCCGCGCGCTGGGCCCCCGGCGAGACCCGGACGGTCCGGCTCGTCCGGTTCGGCGGCAGCCAGGACGCTCCCGCGGGCGGCACGGAGGCGTGAATCGCCTCTCCCCCGCCGAGCGGCGCGCGCGCTTCGGGCCGCAGCTCGAGGATCGCATCCGGCTCGGCGACACGGACCTCTGGATCGAGGTCGACGAGGATCGCCAGGCGCTCGGCGACGAGCCCGTCTGGGGGTATGCCAAGGACATCCGGCTCGGGATGGCGCAGGCGGGCGGCGCCGGGCCCTCAGAGCTGGACGCGATCGTCGTCGGAGTGGTCGTCGTCGATCCCGCGATCGGGGTCGTGAAGGCCGACATCGGGATCAAGGACGGCCGGATCGCGGGCATCGGGCGCGCCGGTAATCCCGCGATCAGCGACGGCATCGACCTCGTCATCGGTCCGCACACCCGCCCGATCAGTGGCTACGGCCTGATCGCGACGCCGGGCGCGGTCGACAGCCACGTCCACTTCATCAGCCCGAACCTGATCGCGCCGGCGCTGTCTGGGGGCGTGACGACGCTCATCAGCGCCGGCTTCACGGAGCCCGCGGCGCGCATGGAGCGAATCCTGCGCGGCCTCGAGGGCTCGCCCGTCAACGTGGGCCTCCAGGCGAACGCCCGGTCGACGAGCGCGGCGGAGCTCGAGGTGCTGCTCGAGGCCGGCGCGGTCGGCTTCAAGATCCACGAGGACTACGGTGCCGCGCCGGACCTGATCGACGCCACGCTCCGCTTCGCCGACCAGCGCGATGTCTCGGTCAGCCTCCACACGGACGGCCTCCACGAGACGGCCGAGCTGGAGGACACGGTCGCCGCGATCGCCGGCCGGACCGTCCACGCGTACCACGTCGAGGGGACCGGGGGCGGCCACGTGCCGGACGTGATCGCGCTCGTCCGCGAGCCGAACGTCATCTGCTCGTCAACGACGCCGACGATCCCGTGGGGCGTCTCCGCGGTGGACGAGGGGCTCGCGATGACGGTCCTCAACCACGGCGGCTCGTTCGGCGTCGAGGAGGACCTCGCGCTCATCCGCGAGCGCGTCCACCCGGCGACGATGGCGGCGGAGGGTCCGCTCCACGAGCTCGGCGCCATCCAGATCGTGAACTCCGACTCGCAGGGCATGGGCCGCATCGGCGAGACGTTCCGCCGGACGATCCAGCTCGCGCACGCGATGCAGGCCTGGCGGGCTACGGAGGCGGGCGCCGGCCATCCGGGGCTGCCCGCCCTGCCCGGGTCAGCTGCCGATGGCCGGCCGATCGCGGACAACGCGCGG
The DNA here is from genome assembly GCA_035717865.1 of Candidatus Limnocylindrales bacterium. Taxonomy (GTDB): domain Bacteria; phylum Chloroflexota; class Limnocylindria; order Limnocylindrales; family CSP1-4; genus UBA5189. The sequence continues at coordinate 4,227 of DASTIE010000110.1, read as the reverse complement.
GTGCTGCGCTACCTCGCGAAGGTGACGATCGAGCCGGCGATCGTGCACGGCGTCGCGGACCACGTCGGGTCGCTGCGGCCGGGCCGGCTCGCGGACATCGTGCTCTGGAAGCCCGCGTACTTCGGGGCGAAGCCTGAGGCCGTGCTCAAGGGCGGCCACCTGGCCTGGGCACCGCTGGGCGAGGGCAACGCCACGGTCGAGGGCGCAGAACCGACGCGATTCGCGCCGGACTGGGCCGGGCTGCCGCACGGCGCCCCGTCCGCGTCGGCGCTGTTCGTCTCATCGTCCGTGGATGCCGGCACGCTCCGTCGCGGCCTCGATACGGCCCGCGACATCGTGGCCATCTCCGGCTGCCGCGGCCTGAAGCGTGACGGGCTGCACCTGAACCGCGCCACGGCACCGATCGACGTCGACCCTCGGGATGGCCGGGTGACGCTCGCGGGCCGCCTCCTCGCGACCAAGCCGCTCCGGGAGGTCGCGTTGAGCCGCCGCTACTTCCTGCGGTAGGAAACGGCGCCGGACGGTTCAGTGGCGCGGGCGGTGCAGCGCCGGCGGTTCAGCGGCGGCCGGACTCGGCGAGCTCCCGCTCGACCTCGCGTCGTGAATCGCGGGCCGCGATCTCGCGGCGCCGGTCAAAGAGCTGCTTGCCCTTGCCGAGCCCGAGCTCGAGCTTCGCCTTCCCCCGGGACGTGATGTAGAGCTTCAGCGGGACAAGCGTCAGGCCTTTGGCCTTCGTCTTCCCGAGGAGCTGGTCGATCTGGTTTCTGTGCAGCAGCAGCTTGCGGTCCCGCTTCGGCTCGTGGTTCATCCGGTTGCCGCCCTCCCAGGGCGCGATGTGGGCGCCCACGAGCCAGGCCTCGCCCTTGTCGATGCGGGCGAACGAATCCGCGAGGTTCACCTTGCCGGCGCGGATGGACTTGACCTCCGTCCCGGACAGCACGATGCCCACCTCCATCGAGTCTTCGATCGAGTACTCGTGGCGGGCACGGCGGTTCAGCGCGACGGTCTTTTCCTGGGACATCGGGATTGGAACTCTACCTGCGGGGGATCCGAAGGGGGCTGGAAAAGCACGAACGCCGGTCCCGAAGGACCGGCGTCCGGTTGCGGCTGCCACCCGCATGGAGTGACCGACTAGACGGCCATCTCCTGCGAGGTGGTGCAGCGACTGTGTTCTGACACTGCACATCACCTCCTTTCGTTCGCGGGGAACCGTACCGGAACTCGCGTCGGCGCGCAAGGAGTCGCTCGACCCATGCCGAGGGGCACGGCCCGCCCCAGCCACGGAGGCCTCGCGTCCGACCCCGCCCGGTGACGCCGCCGCGATCAGGCTGCGCGGAGGAGCGGAGCCGGCGCCAGGCCGGTCGCGCCGAGGACCTCGAGCGCCCTGTCCAGCACCGGGTCCTCGCCGGCCGGCGTGTCAGCCGGGACCGTGACCGGGATGTCCGGCGTGAGCCCGACCTTGTGGATCCAGCGCTTGTCCGGGGTGAGCCACTTCCAGACCGTCAGCTTGACGCCGCCGAGCTCGCCGAGCCCGAGCCACTCCTGGACCGTGCCCTTGCCGAACGACGTCTCGCCGATCAGCTGCGCGCGCTTCGTGTCCTGCAGCGCCCCCGCGACGATCTCGCTCGCGGACGCCGTGCCGCGGTCGATGAGGACGACCACCCGGATCGACGGGTCGGTCGCGACACCGCCCGCCTCGGCCTGGGTCTCGATCTGGCCGCCCTTGGCGTCCTGCTCCCAGAACACCGGCCCGGAGGCGATGAAATCACTGGCCACGGACCGAGCGGCCGTGATGAACCCGCCCGGGTTGCCGCGGAGGTCGAGGACGATCTTGCGGATGCCCTTGTCGATCTGGGCGCGCATCGCCTCCCGCAGCTCCTTGGCGCCGGCGTCGCTGAAGCCCGAGAGCCGGTCGTAGCCGACCGTGCCCCCGACGAGCTCACGCGAGGTGACCTCGCGCCGCTGGATCTTGTCGCGGACGATCGTGACGTCGAGCTCCTCCAGGAGCGTCCGCGGCACGGGCGTCGCCGCGGGCGTCGCGCCCGGGGCGCCGGATCCGGAGGGCGCCGGCGAACCGTCAGGGGCCGCCGACGGCGCGGGCTTTGGGGCCTCGAAGCGCTGGATGTGGAGCACGACCTCCGTGCCGGCCTTGCCGCGCACGCGATCGCGCGCCTCGTCCGGCGTGAGCCCGTCGAGCCGCGAGCCGTCGACCATCAGGATCACGTCGCCCGGCTTGAGGCCGGCCTTCTCGGCGGGCGAACCCTCGATCGGCGCGATGACGACGAGGAAGCACGTCGGCCCGTAGGTGGCGCAGTCGCTGGTGTTGCCAGCGGCATCCACGGACCCGATCTCGGCCCCGATCCCCTCGAACGTCCCGGAGATGTCGTCGAGCGTCGTCGTGTAGTCCTGCGGGCTGAGGTACGACGAATACGGGTCCCCGACCGACTCGACCATGCCCTTGATCGCGCCCTCGATGAGCGTCGTGCGATCCACGGGGTCGAGCGGGTAGCGCTGGGTGATCGCCTCGTAGACGTTCCAGAACGGCTTCCAGGCGTCGACCTCGGACGCGGCCGTGCCGGGGGCCGCCGCCGCGTCGCGCCCCATCTGGTAGCCGGACAGGAACAGCGCGCCGCCGGCCATGACGGCCACGAGCACGAGCGAGATGGCGAACGGGAACCCGCGGCGCCGCTCGACGGGTGGAGGGACGACCGGCACGAGCACGGGCTGGTCGACGAGACCGGTCGGTGCCGGGGCCGATGCCCCTGCGCTCAGGGGATCAGGGGATACCGAAGCGCCCGGCGCGCCATCGGCGGCCGGGCGGGAAGGGTCGTTGGGGAGCATCGCTCGGGACGGGTCCTCTCGAATGGACCGGCGCTGAACCGGGGCGGCAAGCCTACTGCGTATTGCCTGTACGGCTTCTTGGGCGGATCGGATGCCGCGCTAGCGGATCAGGTACGTCCGGACCGAGACCCACGCGCCCACGATCCCGAGGCCCATTCCGGAGCCCACCACGAGCGTCGTGACGTCGCGCGAGATCGAGCCGACGTTGATCGGCAGGATCTGGAAGAAGCCGACCATGAACCGCCCCAACGGCTCCGCGGCCCCGACCAGCACGCCGAGCGTGACGATCGCGCCGAGCAGCCCGACGAGCGCGCCCTCGAACACGAACGGCCAGCGGATGAAGGCATCCGAGGCGCCGACGAGGCGCATGACCTCGATCTCCTCGGCCCGGCCGAGCACGGCCAGGCGGATCGTGTTGATGACGATGAACAGCACGATCGCTCCGATCACCGCGAGCAGCAGCACGCCGAAGGTTCGAAGGAAGGTCGTGATCGAAACGAGGCGATCAGTGGTGTCCTCGATGTTCTGGACCGTCGCGACGATGTCCGCCTTCTCGAGGAAGTCGGCGACGGTCCGGTAGTCCTCCGGGCTCTCGAGCTTCACCTCGAGGCTGGCCGGCAGCGGGTTCTCGGCGAGATAGCTGGTCAGGTCCGGCTGGCCCTGGGCCGCGCGCTCCTCGCGGTAGCGCTGCAGCGCCTCGTCCTTCGAGATGAACTCGATGGACCGGACCTCCGGCAGGGCGTCGAGCCGGGTCTGGAGCTCCCGGACCTCCAGCGTGGTCGTGCCGTCCTCGAGATCCGCGACGACGCCGACCTTGTCCTCGACGTACGACAGGCTCGCCAGGAAGCCGGCCTGGATGATCCAGAAGCCGGACAGGAGCAGCAGCATCAGGGTCATCGTGGCCGTGGCCGCGAGGCTCATGGCCGCATTGCGCCAGAAGCCCTGCCAGGCCCGCCCGATGGAGAAGAACAGGAACGAGAACATCGCTCAGCCCGCCCGGTGGTAGGCGCCACCGACCTCGTCGCGGATCACGCGACCCTCCTCCAGCGCGACGACGCGCTTGCGGAGGGCGGTGACCAGGTCAGAGTCGTGGGTGGCCATGAGCACGGTCACGCCGAGCTCGTTGATGCGCAGCAGCAGCTGCAGGATCTCCCAGCTGATCAGCGGGTCGAGGTTCCCGGTCGGCTCGTCGGCGATGACGATCCGCGGGTCGTGGACGAGGGCCCGCGCGATGGCGGTGCGCTGCTGCTCGCCGCCGGACAGCTGGTTGGGGTACTGCTCAGCCTGGCGCGTGAGGCCGACGAGCTTCAGGACCCGCTCGACCGCCGGCTTGATCTTCCGGCGCGGCGTGCCCGTGACCTCGAGGGCGAAGGCGATGTTCTCGCG
>DASTIE010000109.1:0-2392 GCA_035717865.1 Candidatus Limnocylindrales bacterium | reverse complement strand
CCGCGCGCATCGGGTCGGAGCGGAGCCCGTCGTCGAGAGCCTGGCGGTCGTCGAAGTCAAGTGCGGCCGCAAGCACGAGGTCCGTCTCGCCCCCGAGTGCCTCGCCGACGCGCCAGACGCGGGTCGCGCGCAGCCCCGGGGTCTGGGCGACGAGCGGCAGGTGCTCGTCGCGGTAGCGCGATTCGAGCGTCGCGAGGGCGTCCTCGCCGCCTTCGGGCCTTCGATACAGCACGAGCAGCGTGATCATCGGGACCTCCTACGTGATGGGCGGCGTCTCGGCGGTCGCGGCGCGCGTGCGCGCCTCCGTCTCCGTGGAGCGATAGAACGACGAGACGGCCTCGTTGAACAGCCCCGGCCGGCGGGACGGGACCTCGTGGCCGCAGTCGGGGGCGACGAACAGCCGGCCGTTCGGGAGCTGCCGCGCCAGCGCGGCGGCGTGCTCCGGCGGGACGAACGGGTCGCGATCGCCGCACACGACCATCGTCGGGCAGTCGATGCCGTGGACCTCGGCGGGCGACATGAGCGGCTGGACCGCGATGTCGGCGGCGATGGCCGGGAGGAGCCGCTGCCACGCGCCCTCGCCCTGGCCGGCGTCGTGCCGGCGCGCCAGGCGCGCGGCGAAGGCCGGGTCGCGCGAGAGGATCCGCTCCGGATCCATCAGCCGCCGCCCGACGCTCGCCCGCGGCTCCCGCTGCGTGGTGATCCCGACGACGATCAAGGTCCGGAGCCGGTCCGGATGCCGTGCCCCGAACTGCAGCGCGGTCATCGCGCCCATCGACAGCCCCAGCAGGTGGAACGAGTCGAGCCCGAGCGCGTCCGCGAACGCCACCAGGTCGTCCACGAGCCAGTCGTAGCGAAAGCCCGCCGCGGCGTCCCAGCGCGTCCGTCCGTGACCGCGGGCCTCGGGCAGGTGGACGAGGAAGGCCTTGGACATGAGCGGCAGCTGCGCCGCGAAGTCCTCCAGGCCGAGCGACGTCGCGCCGTGGAGCGCGACGAGCGGCGGACCCGCTCCACGCGTCTCGTAGGCGATGTCGAGCCCGTTGGCCCGCACGAACGGCACGTCAGCCCTCCGGCTTGCCTTCGACCGGGCTGTCCTCACCCTGCTCGATGCGGAGGTAGCGCCGCCGGAAGTACAGCAGCGGCGCGACGCCTTCCCGTGGCTGCTCCATCGAGTCGACTCGTCCGATGAACAGGTCGTGGTCGCCGGCGCTGAAGGTCTCGACCACGGTGCACTCGAGGGTTGCGATCGAGCCATCGAGGAGCGGCAGGCCCGTCGGCCCGGGGTGCCAGGCCGCCCCGCAGAACGCCTCGCGCCCGAGCTCGCCGGGGCGCACCGGCGCGTGGGCGAAGCAGTCGGACAGGGCCTGCTGATCGGCCCCCAGGACGTTCACGGCGTAGCGGCACGCGGCGCGGACCATCGGCGTGATGAACCGCCCGCGGTCGAGCGCGACCATGACGAGCGCGGGCTCCAGCGACACGGACGAGAACGCGTTCACGGTGATCCCGGCGGGCCGGTCCTCGTCGAACGTCGTGACGACGCTGATGCCGGTCGCGAAATGGCCCATGACCACGCGGAAGTCATCCGGCCGGGGCTCCATCGCCGCCAAGTCTAGGAGGTGTTCGAGCCGCGGCCCTCCGAACGTCGAAGCGTGGCGAGACCCGTGCGGGCAATCCCCTCGATCCCCTCCAGCCGTGCCTGGAGGACCGCGGTGCCCTGCGGCGTCAGGCGGTAGGGCCGCCGACGATCGTCGGCAGGCAGCGCCTCGATCAGCCCGAGGCTCTCCAGCCGGAAGAGCGTGGCGTACAGCGTGCCCGGCCCGAGGGACTCCCCGGTGAGCTGCCGGGCCGCGGCCATGATCGCGTAGCCATGCAGTGGCCCTTCAGCCAGTGCGAGGAGGATGGTCAGTGAGGGCTCGGCAAACCGGCCGAGGCCGGCAAGCTCATGTGGCAACGCCACGTCCTCCGCTCGGACTCTCCCTTAGGGGCTGCTCGAGCACGAGCAAGGCCGCGACGCCGGTCCAGGCGGCCGCATAGGCAGCCCAGCCAAACGCGGGCGGGGCGACGCCGGCGAGTCCTGCCGCCGCGAGCAACGCCCCCAGCGCGAACCGCCCATGACTGGCGAGGGCCACGCCCAGCACGGCGACTCCGGCCATCGCCACCGTCGCCGCGGCGGCGGTCAACGGACCGTAGGCGAGGTGCATTGCCGCCGCAACGAGACTGGCGAGCCAGGCCACATGGCCGACCAGGGCCAGCACCACCCCCACCCGACCGAGGGCGCCGTCACTGTCGCCGAGCCGCAGCCACAGCCCGACGAGCGCCGGGAGCATCGCCAGCACGCTCGCGATGAGCAATGGCAGGGCATCGCCGAGGTAGCCGGGCCACTCCGTTGGCA
>DASTIE010000108.1:0-2630 GCA_035717865.1 Candidatus Limnocylindrales bacterium | reverse complement strand
GATGAGGTCGCCCGGACGCAGCCGGACGTCGGCCGAGGCGCGCTCGACCATCTCGCCGAACGAGAAGTGGGCGGTCGCCCAACTGCCTCGCGAGAGCTCCTGTCCGTTCACCGATGCCGTCATGTCCAGGTCGTAGCCCTTGTCGCGGCGGGCATCGGCCAGCTCGTCGGGCGTCACGAGCCATGGACCGATGGAGCTGGCGAAGTCCTTGCCCTTGGCCGGGCCGAGCCGGACGGTCGTCTCCTCGCGCTGGAGGTCGCGTGCGCTCCAGTCGTTGAGGACCATGTAGCCACCGATCGCCTGCTCGCCACGCGCCGCGTCGAGATCCTTCACCGGCGTGTCGACGAGCGCGGCGACCTCGAGCTCGTAGTCGAGCTCCTGGCTGCCCTTCGGCGCCCAGGCCGGTTCGCCCGGCCCGCGGATCTCGGACGTGTTGCTGAAGTAAAAGATCGGCAGCCGATACCAGGCCTCGGGAATCTCCAACTCGCGGCGCCTCCACATCGTGCCGACGTGCTGCTCGAAGGCGTAGAAGTCACGGAAGCTCGGCGGCTCGAGGATCGGTGGGCCGAAGGCCAGCGCCGTCGCGTCGAGGTGCGCCTCGTCGTCGTCGGTCGCTCCCGCATAGCCCTCGACGATCTCGGCCAGCGCCTCCACCCGCAGGCCGCGGGCGAGGTGCGCGTCGAGGGTCGTGACCGGCTGGCGGAAGAGGCCGGAGTTGTGGGCGCGTCGCGGGTCCTCGACGACGAGGCCCTGCCGTGCCTCCTCGAGGTCCAGCCAGCGGCGGCCGTCCGCGTCGAGCGCCGCGGCGAGGCGCCACGGAGCGCCGGAGGGAGCGTTCCGCTCCCGGACGTGGGCGATCTTCACGCCGACCAGTCTACGGTGGCACCTCCGGCCGGCGGGGCTGGCGGCGAAGGCGCTGCCAGCGGCCGATGGCCCGCCGGTTCTCGGCTTCGGACAGCACACGGCCGCCGTAGCGGGCCAGGGCGTAGTCGGCCTGGAGCGCCGCGAGCTCGGGGCCGGCCGCGACCCGCGCGGCATGGGCGCGCGGCGTCTCGTGCGCTTCGCGTGCGGTCGCCGGATCGCGCGCGGCGAGGTCACGCAGCGCAGCGAGGTACGCGGTCACGGCGTCGTACGGCCTGGTCCACGACGGTTTCGCGGGCCGCTGCCGCGGGGTCCGCACGCGGGCGCTGCGCTGCGGGATGCGGATCGATCGCTCCTCGCCGGTCGAGCGGATGCCGCGCTCCTGGCGGCGGCGGAGCCAGACCCGCGCGAGCACGACGAGCACGACGAGGATGACGACCCACAGCACGATCAGCGCCGTCAGCGACTCGCGCAGCTCGTCGAGCGTGTAGATCCGGGCCTCCGGCAGCCTGGCCGCTTCCTCGGGGGTCAACGGCGCCGGCAGCTGAATGCCGAGTGAATGCAAGACCTGGGAGAGGAGCGCGGCGATCAACGCTGCCAACGCCAGCCCACCGATGATGAAGTAGCCGACGCCGGTGACGATCGGTCCCAGGATGCCGCGCGCGACCGCGTCGCCGGGGAGGCCCAGGAGGATCGAGGCCGGAATGCCGAGCGCGAGGACGACGGCGATGACGCCGAAGACGGTGCCCAGCCAGGATCGGTTCCGGCGCCAGTCGACGCCGGTCTCGCGCCCGATCTCGCGCAGGCGGGCGAGGCCCGCGGCGATGAACCCGGCCGTGACGAAGGTGATGCTCGCGACGAACGCCTCCTCGGTGAAGATGTCATTCAGCTCTCCGGCCCCCAACCGTCCGATGGCCCACGGGATGGCGAGCGCCGGCACGCCGATGAGCACGAGCCGCGTAACCGCCCGGTCGTCCACCTCGAACGCGCGCCCCACGCCGCGCATCCCGGCCACGAGCAGCAGCCAGCCCCCGGGGTGGAGCGGCACCGCCGCCAGGGGATCGCCGGCGAGGACGAGCTCGCGGACGTCGGCGTCCCACATCCAGCCGACGAAGCCGAGGGCGCCGAGGAGCAGGAGGAAGCGCAGCGCATCGGTGTCCGGGTCGATCCAGCCGCGTCGTGCGGTTGCCGCGGCGATGCCTGCCGCCGCCGCGAACTCGAACGTGCCGAGCAGCGGCGGACGGTGGTCGACGGCCACCTCGACGGCGACGTAGACGACGGCGATGAGCGCGCCCTCCGCGACGATGGCGAAGACGGGCAGCAGCCAGCCGAGGTAGCGCTCAGCCCGCCACGACGAGAGCATCCGCCTCCCTCCAGCTCGGATTCAGGTCCGCCTCGCTGCCGGCGACGCCGGCGCGCACGGCCGAGCCGTGGTGGCCGGCGCGATCCGGTCCCATCGCCATGTGGCGCACCTCGTAGCCGGAACGTGACAGCCGGCGCAGCTCGTTGACGTACGGCGTCGGGTCGCGGGCGCTGAGGACGACGACGGTGCCACCGGGCGGCAGCCGTCGCGGGACGACGCCCAGCAGCTGCTCGAACGGAAGCGAGACGATGGGACGCACGCGGGCCAGGAGATCCTCGAGCCGCCCGAGCTGCCCGGGCGCGGTGGTGGGCGGCAGGTACGCCCAGCGTCGACCTCCGGCCAGCTGCGTCCCGAGCAGCAGCCCGCAGGCCGCGCCGTCACGCAGGAAGCGGCGCGCGAGCGAGGC
>DASTIE010000107.1:0-2934 GCA_035717865.1 Candidatus Limnocylindrales bacterium | reverse complement strand
GACGGGGGCGAGGCCTGGACCTCGCTCGGGCTCCAGCGGGAAACCACGCAGATCTACTCCATCGAGACGTTCGACGGCGCGATGCACATCGGCACCTGGCCGACCGGCCTGGTGTACCGGCACGGGAGCGAGAATCGCTGGGAATCGACCGGACGCCTCGGCGACGAGACCGAGGTCATGAACCTGCTGGCCTTCGGCGGAAGCCTGTACGGGGGCACGCTTCCCAAGGCACATGTCTTCCGTCTGGATGGCGCGGCGGCGTGGACGGAGGTTGGCCGGCTCGACCGAACGCCGGGCGTGCTCTACCGGCGCGCCGCCTCGATGGCAGTCCATCGGGGCCAGGTCGTCGTCGGGACCCTGCCCTCTGGCCGCGTACACGCGATGCGCGTGGGGCTGGCGATCTCTACCGGCCGCGCGGTTCCGCCGGGCCGCCACGAAATCCTGGCCGTCCGGCGCGGTGCCACGCTCGAGCTCTCTGTCGACGGCGTTCTCGCTGCGACCGAGACAGACCCTTCGGGCCTGGCCCTGGATCTGGGGGCGTTGCCGCCGCCGACCGTGGGTGGTGGGCCGCGGAGCCATTTCGCGGGCGGTATCGACCGTTTCCGCGTCGCAACCGGGGCACCTTCGCCCGCGGAGGTCGCCGCGCGCGCAGCAGGCTCGCCTCCGTCGCGATGATCCCCGGCACGGCGGACCCGGCGTCCCCGACGGCTCCGGACTGGGTCATCGGGGTGCTCGGCGAGCCCCTCTCGGGTGCCGCGCGACTGCCGTGGGGATTCACGAACGAGACCTGGTCCGCGACGACCCTCGCCGGGGATCGCTACGCGGTTACGCGAATGGCCTCGCCGGCGACGGCGTCATTCATCGTTTCGGCAGGCCCAGAGATTGCTCGTCGGGCGGGCGCGGTCGGGCTGGCGATGCCGGTGCCCATCCCCTCACGCTCGGACCCGTCGCGGGGAATCGTCGTCTCGCGCTGGCTCGAGGGTGAGCCCGCGATGCTCCTCCTGCGGGGTGGTCCGGAGGCCGCGGCCGTTGGCCAGGCCATGGGGCGGGTGTGGCGGCAGCTCGGTGAGGTGGGCGTCAGGGGCCTTCGGCTCGACGACACGTGGGCGCGTCCCATGGCACTCGCGACCGCGGCCGCGGGCTGGCTGGCGCGGGTGGAGTCATCGCTCGATCCCTCGTGGGCTGCCGCGATCCGCCGCTTGATCGACATGGCCGCGGTGATGCCAATACCGTCTCGCGCCTCGTTCATGCACGGCGACCTCGTGCCGGCGAACCTTCTGATCGGCAACGGGGGAAACGTGCTGCTCGATCTCGAGGCTGCCCGAATCGGGGATCCGCTGGCCGACGCTGCGTGGTTCCGATGGATCGTGGGGTACCACCACCCCGACCTCGAACCGGCGGCCTGGAGCGCCTTCACAGCAGAGGCGAAGCTGACGCCCGAGGACCCGAGGTCCGCGGCGCTGCTCAAGGCCTACCCGGTGCTCCGGATTCTCGAGATCCTTGCCGGCCCGGCGCTTTCGGCGGCCGACCGCGACCGCTGGATCGCGCAGCTGCGCGGCGCACTTCGGTGAGGTTAGCCCGCGTTTCAGTCAGCCATGCATCTTCGCGCCGGCGGGATCGACCGGGACGTCAGCGGCAACCTCGCCTGTGAGCCGATCCGCCAAGACGTCGACCTCGATCTGCGCGCCCTCCGAGACATCGGCGGGCAGGTAGGTCGTGCCGATGGTGCGCCCGACCGTGTAGCCGAAGGCTGCACTCCGGAGGCGCCCCACCACGTGGCCATCGATGCGAACGGCCTCGCCGCCATAGACCGGTTGCCATTCCGAGCCGTCGATGACGACCGTCCGGAGGCGGCGCGCGGGTCCGTGGGGCTCGACCTCCCGGAGCGCGAGGAGCGCGTCGCGACCGATGAAGCCGCCCTTGTCCAGCCGGACGAACCGCTCCATCCCCGCCTCGAACGGGGTCTCGCGCGGCGTGAGCTCGGCGCCGAAGTAGCGATAGCCCTTCTCGAGCCGGAGCGATTCCAGCGCGCGGTAGCCGACCGGCTCCAGCCCGTGGGGCCCGCCGGCATCGACCAGAGCGTCCCAGACCGCTCCGGCGTCCTCGGGGCGAACGGTGAGCTCCCAGCCGAGCTCGCCGGCGTAGGAGAGCCGCGTCGCGAGCACGTCGGCAGCGGTCGAGCCGCTCGGCGTCGAGGTCCGGATGTGGACGGTCCGAGCCTGGCGCAGGGGCAACGCCGCATCGTCGACCGCGTCGTCCGTGACGGCGCCGAGGACGTCGCGAGCGCGCGGGCCCCAGAGGCCGATGATCGACCACCGCTCCGTTTCGTCCCCGATGAGAACGTCCTGGAACCGGGCGTCTTCCGCGGCGGCCTCGACGAGCAGCCCCAGGTCCGCTGCGAGGTACCCGGAGCCGGTCATGACGCGGAAGCGGTCCTCCGCGAGCCGGGTGATCGTCACGTCGGACACGATCCCGCCACGGTCGTGGAGCCACTGCGTGTAGATCGTCGAGCCCGGAGGCCGGTCGATCGCGTTCGCGCTGACCCAGTCGAGGAGCGGCAGCGCGCCCGGCCCCGATACGTCGATCTTGCCGAACGACGTGAGGTCGATGATCCCCGCGCGCTCCCGAACCGCCGTGTGCTCCTCCCCCACCCGCTCGAACCAGTCGGGCCGTGCCCACCCTCGCTCCCGTGGCAGCCGCCCGTTGCGCGTCCACGGCTCGCCCGGCCGGTGCAGGTCCGCCCGCTCCCAGCCGGCCTTCGTGCCGAAGACGGCGCCCGCGGCCTGGAGGCGTGAGTGCAGCGGGGACAGCCGGCGCGGGCGCCCCGCGACCTCGGCGTCGTACGGGAAGCGGAGGCGGTAGTAGTCGGCGTACGTCTCGCGAGCGAGGGCGGCCGTGAACTCGCGGTCACGGTAGGTCGAGGCGAACCGCCAC
>DASTIE010000106.1:0-3262 GCA_035717865.1 Candidatus Limnocylindrales bacterium | reverse complement strand
GCGCTGGTGCTGGCGGCGGCAGCCTGTGGACCGGGCGGCAGCTCGGCCGGGCCGACCGGCGCAGCCTCGACCGGCGCGCCCTCGACCGCCGCGCCGGATTCGCCCGCGGCGACCACGAGCGGTGAGCTCACCCCGCTGAAGTTCCAGCTCCAGTGGGTCACGCAGGCGCAGTTCGCCGGCTACTACGCCGCGAAGGACCAGGGCTACTACGAGGAGGTCGGCCTGGACGTCGACCTGCTCATCGGCGGCCCGCAGGTGAACAACGTCCAGGTCGTCGCGTCGGGGGGCGCGGACATCGGGACAGCCTGGCTGCCGAACATGCTCCGCTCCCGCGAGGGTGCCGGCGGCACGGCGGGCACCGACCTCGTTTCGATCTCGCAGGTCTTCTCGCGGTCCGGGACGCGCATGGCGTCGTTCAAGAGCGCCAACATCACCACGCCCGCGGCGATGGCGGGCAAGCGCATCGGCTCCTGGCTCGGGGGCAACGAGCCGGAGCTCTTCGCCGCGCTCGTCAAGGCCGGCCTCGACCCTGCGAGCGAGAACGTCATCCAGCAGAACTTCGACATGTCCGGCCTGCTGAACGGCGACCTCGATGTCGCGCAGGCCATGATCTACAACGAGTACGCCCAGGTGCTGGAGGCCGTGAACCCCGACACCGGCGCGCTCTACAAGCCCGAGGACTTCAACGTCGTCGACTTCAACGACCCGGCCGTAGGGACGGCGATGCTCCAGGACCAGATCTTCGCCCGGGCCGAGTGGCTCGCACAGCCGGGCAACGAGGACGTCGCGACGCGCTTCCTCACCGCCAGCTACCGCGGCTGGATCTACTGCCGTGACAACGCCCAGGCGTGCGTGGACATCGTCCTTGCCGCCGGCTCGCAGCTCGGTGCCAGCCACCAGGCGTGGATGATGAACGAGATCAACGGCCTCATCTGGCCGTCGACCGCGGGCATCGGCCAGTTCGACAAGGCGGCCTACGACCAGACGGTCGACATCGCCGTCACGTACAAGGTCCTGACGGCCCCGCCGGCGGCCGAGGCCACCCGATCCGACCTGGCGGAGGCGGCGTTCGCAGCCCTGCCCTCGGGCACGGATGGCAACGGCGCGGGCTACACGCCGCAGATCATCACCCTCAACGAGGGCGGCAACTAGGCGGGTCCCACGGCGGCGAGGGCCGCCACGTCCCCTGCGGCAATCGAGGCCGGCCCGACGGGCCGGCCTCGTCGATTCAGCGCGCCAGTCGGCGCCGCCCGTCACCGCCGGGATCAGCCCGCCTTGCCGGTCCCGAACTGGCGGTCGCCGGCGTCGCCGAGGCCCGGCATGATGTAGCCCTTCTCGTTGAGCTGGCGGTCGAGCGCGGCGCAGTGGATCTCGACGTCCGGGTGGGCGGTCGCGACCGCCTCGACACCCTCCGGCGCCGCGATCAGGTTCACGAGCTTGATCCGCACGGGCGTGACGGCGCCCCAGCGCTTGAGAACCTCGATGGCCGCCGTCGCGGAGCCGCCCGTGGCCAGCATCGGGTCGAGGATCAGGCACAGGTCGACGTTCGCCGCGTCGGGCAGCTTGTTGTAGTACTCGACCGGCTGGAGGGTCCGTTCGTCCCGGAACAGCCCGAGGTGCCAGACCTCGGCGGTCGGCATCAGCTCCAGCATCGCGTCGACCATCCCGAGGCCCGCGCGGAGGATCGGGATCAGCCCGATCCGCTCGCCAAGCTCGTGGCCGGTCATCGTCTCGATGGGCGTCCGGACCTGCCGCTCGCGCACCCTTGCATCCGCCAGCGCCTCGTACCCGAGCAGCCACGACAGCTCTCGTACGACCTCGCGGAATTTCTTCGGCTCGGTCTTCTCGTCACGCAGGATCGCGAGCTTGTGCAGGACCGCCGGATGCCTGGAGACATGGAGGTTCGGGGGGAGTGTCACGGGGCTGGATCGTAGCATCGGAGTACCCTCACGCCGTGCCCGCCCGAACCGCTGCGACCGATGGCGAGCGCGACCGCGGAGGCGCCGCGAAACCCCGCAAGCAGGCGCCGCCGGTGCTGGTCCGGCAGGTCCGCAACGGCGTCGAAGAGAGCGTCCACCGGGGCGACATCGTCGAGGTCGACGCGAGCGGTCGGATGCTCCGCGCGATCGGCGAGCCGGAGCACGTGGTCTTCCTTCGATCCGCGGTCAAGCCGTTCGGCATCGCGGCGCTGATCGAGGCCGGGGGCGTCAGGGAGTTCGAGCTGGAGCCGGCGGAGATCGCGGTCATGGCCGCAAGCCACTCCGGCGAGGACCTCCACGTGCGGACGCTGCAGGCGATGTTCCGGCGGACCGGGGTGAGCCAGGCTGGGCTCGCGCTCAGCACGGAGGGTGTGCCGATCGATGCCCTGACGGCGGCGCGGCTCGCGCGCGACGGCGAGCGCCCCGGCGAGATCCGGCACATGTGCTCCGGGTACCACGCCTCGTTCCTGCTGCTGTCCCGTTTGCACGGCTGGAGTCCGGACGGCTACTGGCTGGAGGAGCATCCGGCGCAGCAGGCCGCGCGCGACGCAGTGGCGCGAGCGTTCGGCACGACGCCGGCGCGCCTCGTGAGCGGCATCGATGCCTGCGGCGTCCCGACGTACGCCTTCCGGTTGCGCGAGGTCGCACGGGCATATGCCTTCCTTGCCGATCCGGAGGCCATCGGCGCCGGCGATGGCCGTGCCGCGATCGCCGGCCCGATCCGCCAGGTCCGCGATGCGATGGTGGCCCATCCGGAGATGGTCGGCGGCAGCCGCGACCGGCTGGACACGTCTGTCGCGAAGGCGCTCCCGGGCCGCATCGCCGCGAAGGGCGGTGCGGAGGGGCTGCGGTGCTTCGCGATCCTTCCCGGCCCGCGCGCCCGCGGCGCCGACTACGCCGCGACCGGGCTGGCGCTCAAGGTCGAGGACGGCGGGGCGTCCGATCGCGCCACCTCTGCGGCGGCAGTCGAGGCGCTCGCCCAGGCGGGCGTCCTGGACGGGCAGGCGCTTCGCGTGCTGGGTCGCTACCACCGCCCGATCGGCTCGGACCCGCATGGCCGCGAGGCTGCCGAGGCGATCGCGTCGTTCGAGCTCGCGCCCGTGGGGGAGCTCGTCGGCTGAAAGCTCGGGCTCCAAGGGCGAGCGAGGTGCGGCCGGCTGCGCCGCCCCGGCTTACGCTTGACACGTGGCGGACCAGCGACCCTCGATGATCGATCCCTACCGCACGCTGGGGCTCGAACCCGGCGTGCCGATGGCCGAGGTCAAGCGCGCCTATCGCCGGCT
>DASTIE010000105.1:0-31422 GCA_035717865.1 Candidatus Limnocylindrales bacterium | reverse complement strand
TCGCGCGCCCGACCCTCCACCAGGAACCCGCAGCGCCGGTAGGCGCGGATGGCGCGCTCGTTGAACTCGAAGACGGTCAGCGCGATCCGGTGCAGCCCGAGCGTTCCGAAGGCGTGGTCCAGCATCAGCTGCGTCGCCTCGGTGCCGTAGCCCCGGCCCCAGGCATCCTTTTCGCCGATCGTGATGTGGAACATCGCCGAGCCGTTCTCGCCATCCACCTGCGAGAACGCGCACGACCCGATCAGTCGATCGCCGTCGCGCTCGTGGATCGCCATCGTCAGCGACTCGTGCCCGAGCGCCCGCAGCTGGAAGAACCGATCGATCTCGTCGGATCGCATCGGCGAGTCCTGGTAGCGCGCGAGCCGGGCCACCTCGGGGTCGGCGTACCAGCGCTGGAACGCCGCGACGTTCTCCGGCACGTGCCGGCGGAGCACGACCAACGACCCTTCCAGGGCCTCCGGGAACCACGCCGCGGCATTCACGGCCGCAGGTATACCACCCCACGAATACCATCCCGGCCATGCGACGCTGGAGCGAGCTCGCCGAGCGAGTCGCCGCCACGACCCGCACATCGGAGAAGACGAGCCTCCTCGCCGACTACCTCCGGACCCTCGACGAGGACGAGCTGCCGATCGCGGTCGTCTTCCTCACCGGCCGGCCGTTTCCGGAGGCCGACCAGCGCGCGACGGGGATCGGCTGGGCCACGATCGCGAACGCCGTCGCGAAGGTGGCCGACATCAGTCGTGGCGACCTCGGCGCCGCCTACGATCGCTTCTCGGACATCAGCGCGGCCGTCGGCGATGCGCTGGCGCGAGCCGGCCACGACCCCGACCCAGCCGGGAATCCTGGCCTGAAGGACGTGGCCGCGACGTTCGCCGCGATTGAGAGCGCCTCGGGACCGGCGCGCAAGGCCGACCTGCTCGCCGGGCTGCTGGCTCGCGCCGACCCGAAGACCGCCCGCGGGATCGTCCGCGTGCTCTCCGGCGAGCTCCGCATCGGGCTTCGCGAAGGGCTCGTCGAGGCCGCGCTCGCGAAGGCCTTCGATCGCCCGCTCGACGCGGTGAAGCGCGCCGGCATGCTCACCGGCGACATTGGTCGAACGGCGGCGCTCGCTCGCGAGGGCAACCTCGAAGGCGCGGAGCTGGCCCTGTTCCATCCCCTGAAGTTCATGCTCGCCTCGCCCGCGGAGGACGCCGCGGAGATCCTCCAGCGCCTCGGCCCGACCGTCTGGGTCGAGGACAAGTACGACGGCATCCGCTGCCAGCTCCACCGCGAGGGCGCCACCGTGCGCCTGTACTCCCGCGACCTGCACGAGATCTCCAGCGGCTACCCGGAGGTCATCCGCGCCGCGACCGACCTGCGCTGGGCCGGCATCCTCGACGGCGAGCTGCTCGCGTGGCGGGACGGGACCGTCCTGCCGTTCATCGCGCTCCAGAAGCGCCTCGGGCGCAAGGACCCGCCGGCGGACCTGCTCGCCGAGGTTCCCGTGATCTACGTGGCCTGGGACGTGCTGGGTCTGGACAAGCCTGGTCCGGGCGGCGCGGCGGCCGATCGCGACGGCGTCGTCGCGCCCACGCTGGAGCTCCCGCTCACCGAGCGCCGGAAGCTCCTGGAGGAGCTCGACCTCCCGCTGGCCAGCTCTGGCGGTGGCTTCGCCCTCTCGCACCTGACCCAGGCGGCCTCGGAGGATGCGCTCGAGGAGAAGTTCGCCGAGGCCCGCGCCCGGCGCAACGAGGGCCTGATGGTCAAGGACCCGAGCTCGATCTACTCGCCGGGCCGCCGCGGCTACGGCTGGCTCAAGATGAAGAAGGCCCTGGCGACGATCGACTGCGTGGTCGTGGGCGTCGAGGTGGGCCACGGCAAGCGGCACGGCGTCCTGTCCGACTACACGTTTGCCGTCCGCGACGAGGCTCGGGACCAGCTCGTCACGATCGGCAAGGCCTACAGCGGCCTCACCGACGCCGAGATCGCGACGATGACCCGCTGGTTCGAGGAGCACACCCTGAGCCAGCACGGCCGGTACCGGATCGTCGAGCCGACGGTCGTCGTCGAAGTCGCGTTCGACGTCATCCTCCGCTCGAACCGCCACAAGTCCGGGTTCGCGCTGCGGTTCCCCCGCATCGCGCGGCTGCGGCTGGACAAGGACGCCCGCGAGGCCGACACGCTCGAGACCGTGACCCGGCTGTACGAGGGTCTCCAGGCCGGGGCCGAGCACCTCGTCACGGCGGGCGCGCGGAAGGCCACGCCGACGGCGTAGATTCACGCCGGCGGGACGGAGCCTCCCGGCAACGCTTTCAGCAGCGGTGGGTCGCAGGTCATGTGGCGTGCAAGGTCACAGGGCGAAGGTTCGGGCGAGATGCAGATTCCCTTCTCCGCCTACGCGGACGACTGCACGGTCAGCGGCGAGCTGGCGCTCCGAACCGATCGGTTGTCGGACTTCCTGGCATCGACCACCGAGTTCGAGATCGCCAGCCCGGAGTTCCGTGCGCTCGACGACGGCCGCACCGTCAGCGCCGAGTCCTGCGAGATCGAGCGCGACGACCTGTGCCTGGTCCTCGCCACGGGGCCGCGCGGGCGTGCCGAGCGGCGTCTCTGGACCCGCCAGCATCCGGTTCGCCTTCGCGTCGGGCCCTACGTCGTCATCGGCTACCTCCATTCGCCGCCGACGATCGATCCGTTCCGCACGACCGACCGTCGCGCGATCGTGGCGCTGACGTCCTCGCTGGTCGGGTTGCCGGAGGGCGACGGAACGACCTGGGTCGAGGCGGCCGCGGTTCTCGTGAACACCTCGAAGATCGATCATCTCGAGACCGCGAGCGAGGAGGACATCGGCCTCGCGCGCAGCCTGGAGACCCCGGCCGCCGCGGATCCCGCCGCGAAGGACATGACCGCCGCCTACTGAAATTCCCTACGCTCCCGCGGTGGAGTCGCGCTATGGCCTCGAGATCGCCTGCGCCGCGATGGCGCGATCCCCGCTGTTCCAGGGCATCGAGCCGGACGAGCTGACACGGATCGCCCAGACGATGGCGCGCCGCAGGTACCGGCGCCTCGAGGTCATCTTCCATGAGGGCGACCCGGGCGATGCGCTGCACGTCGTCGTCGCCGGCCGCGTGAAGATCACGCGCCAGTCGCTCGATGGCGACGAGGCGATCATCGTGACCCTCGGGTCGGGCGAGTCGTTCGGCGAGATCGTGCTCCTGGACGGCGCCGCGCGGTCCGCCACCGCCACGGCGATGGAGCCCACGGAGACCGTCGTCCTCACCCGGGCCAACTTCGAGCGGCTCGTCGACGGCGGCAGCCCCTTCCGCTGGAGCCTCCTCGGGGGCGTGGCGCACCGCCTCCGCCGCCTGACCGATCAGCTGGCGGAAGTCCACTTCCTCGACATCGGAGGCCGGCTCGCGCTGACGTTGAGCCGCCTTGCCGAGGAGGCCGCCCCGGGCGCCACCGCCGACGTCCGGCTCGCGCGGCCGCTGACGCAGACGGACCTCGCCGCGATGGTCGGCGGGACCCGCCAGCGGGTCAACCAGATCCTCGGCGAGCTCGCCGACGAGGGGCTGGTCGCGGTCGAATCCGGCGTGATCGTGGTTCGCAACGTGCCGGCGCTCAGGAATCGCGCCGGCTGGTAGGCCCGGCGCGTTGCCACCTTCACGAAGGGGCCGTCAGCGCTCCACCGGCAGGTCGAGCCGGTCGCCCCACTCGGCCCACGAGCCGTCGTAGACCGCCACGTCGTCGTAGCCCATGAGCGTCAGCACGAAGGCGAGCTTCGCCGCTCCCACGCCCGAGCCGTCGTAGCAGACGAGCCGCCGGCCCTTGGCCACGGCGGCGTGATTCAACGCGGACCGGATGGCATCGGCATCGAGGAGCCGCTGCGTGCCTGCCTCGTGCAGCGCCCCGATCGGCACGTTCACGGCGCCCGGGATGTGGCCGAGCCTTCGGGCGTTGCCCTCGTGGCCCCTGTACTCCGGGACGGCCCGGGCATCGATGATCTGGGCGTCCGGCGAGCCGAGCAGCGAGCGCACGTCGGTCGTGGTCAGGCGCAGTCGTGGGTTGAGGCGCGCGGCGAACTGGCCCTCGGGGTGGGGGAGTACGCCGGTGCTGAGAGGTCGGGATTCCTCGATCCAGGCGGGGAACCCGCCATCGAGGATCCGCGCGGATTCGAAGCCGTAAACCCGCAGCGACCACCAGGCGCGAGCGGCGTACAGCCCGAGCGTGTCGTCGTACAGGATCAGGGTCGTCGCGTCGCCGACCCCGGCACGAGCCATGAAGGCGACGATCGACTCCGCGGACGCCAGCCGCAGCGCGTGCCCGCCGTCGTCCGAGGGCGCCTCGTTGAGCTCGGTCCGCCAGTCGACGTACGTCGCGCCCGGAAGGTGTCCGGCATCGAACACCGACTGGCCCGTTCCGTCGGGACGCCAGCGCACGTCGACGATGCGCACGTCGGAACGGCCGAGCTCGTCGGCGAGCCATTCCGTGGACGCGAGCAGCTCTGGGCGTGCGAAACCTGTCATGGGGATCCCCGGAGCACGTTCGTATCATAGGTTCGTGGTCTCCCCGTTCATGTCCGATGCGGACAAGCTCGCCGCGGTGCGGGCGGCCCTGCCGTCCCTCTCGGCGGCGATCCAGCTCAACACCGGGTCGGTGGGGCCGCTGCCCGCGGAGGTCGCGGCGGCGATGGCCCAGCTCGCCGAGTACGAGCGTGACTTCGGGCGAGCGCAGACGGAGTACTGGCTCGAGACGGCGCAGCGGATCGACGAGGCGCGGGCCGGTGTCGCGGCCGTCCTGACCGCGGACCTGGACGAGGTCGCGCTGACGCACGCCGTGACCGACGGCATGAACGCCGGGACCTGGTCGATCGATTGGCGCGACGGCGGCCGGGCCGTCACGACCTGCCACGAGCATCCGGGCGGCGTCGGGCCGCTGTACATGGTCGCCGACCGCTTCGGCGTCGACCTGGCCTTCGCCGAGTTCCCGGGCAATGCGCCGGACGACGAGATCGTCGCGCAGTTCGACCGCCTGATCACGCCGGGCACGAAGCTGGTCTCGCTGTCGCACGTCCTGTGGACCTCGGGCCTGGTGATGCCGGTTCGGCGCATCGCGGACATCGCCCACGAGCGGGGCGCGCTGGTGCTCGTCGACGGCGCGCAGGCTGCGGGTGCCATCCCGACCAGCGTCCGGGACCTCGGCGCAGACATGTACGCGCTCCCGGCCCAGAAGTGGCTGCTCGGGCCCGAGGGGCTGGGCGCGTTGTGGGTGAGCCGCGAGCTCCTGGAGCGCGAGGCGGCACGCGCCACGTTCGCGACGTACTTCACGTTCGAGAGCAGCGACTCCCGCGGCAACCGAACGCTGCGAGCCGACGCTCGCCGGTTCCAGGTCGCCGGCTACCACCGGCCGTCGATCGTCGGGATGGCTCGGGCCATCGGCTGGCTGACGATGTACGTCGGCCTCGAGTTCGTCCATCGCCGGGGCGCGCAGATGGCCGGCTACGCCGCGGATCGGCTGGCGGCGATCGACGGCGTGGGGCTGCTCACCCCGCGCGACCGCATGGCGGGGCTGCTGTCGTTCCGGATCCGCGGCTGGGAGATCGAGCGGGCGCTGGGGGAGCTGCAGTCGCGCACGTTCGCCATTGCCCGCACGGTTCCACTCGTCGACGCGCTGCGGATCAGCGTCGGCTTCTGGACGAGCGAGGACGAGCTCGACCGCTTCCTCGACGGCGTCCGGCTCCTCGCGGCGCACACGCCCGAAACGCTCCCGCCCCGGCGCACGCTCACGATCGTCGGCCAGGACTGAGCGTCGATGGCCGCCTCGTCCGCGCCGCCGCGGCGCTCCTGGCTGGAGGTCCGCTGGCGCCAGTTCCGGAACGCGCCACGCCCCGTGGTGCGAGCGGTCGGCTCCAGCCTCGCGGTGGCCCTCGTCCTGGGATCTGCCTATCTCGCCTACGACATCGCGCTGTCCCACGGCGCCACCCCGCCCGGGGGCGACCTGCGAACGCTCGCGGGTGTGCTCTACGTGGCCGGCGTGCTGGTCGCCGGTTCATTGATCACGTGGCTCATCGTGCCGCTGCCCCGGGGCTCCGGCTCGCGCGCGGTGCGCACGCCGTGGAGCGCGATGCTGGGGCTGTTCGCCGCGATCCCGATCGCCTACCTGGTCCTGATCGTCGCCTTCCAGGTGATCAAGCCGCTCCTGACCTGAGGCAGGCGTACGATGGCGCGGGGGAGTAGCCCAGTCGGTTAGAGGCGCCGAGCTTATACCTCGGAAGTCGGAGGTTCGAGTCCTCCCTCCCCTACAACCAGCAAGCGGGCGATGCCCGGCCGCCACCAGCCGTGAGCAGGCTCTAGAGGGCCGAGCGGATCTCCCGGACGATGCGTTCGGTGCGGCCCCTGTCGAGCGACTTCTGCGGCGGCAGCGAGGCCAGCCACTCGGCGACCTGGCTGGGCGCGATGAGGGCGCAGCCGGCGGAGCGCTGGACGTTCGGATCGGTGCCGACGACCGCGGCATAGACCTTGAGGACGATGTCGCTGTCCTCGGGCGTCAGCCAGGCCCGGACGCGCTCGGCGTCGTGGGCGGCGCGCTCGAGTGGGTTCTCGATCGTCCGGATGTAGCCGTTCCCGACGCGGACCTCCCAGCTGCGGACGCCGCGCGACATGACGGCGCCAGCGGGCGGGAGCTCCTCCAGGATCGCTGCGCCGAACGGCCCGACCACGAGCTCCGGCAGGACGCGGGAGCCATCGGGCAGCCGGACACCGGTCGCGACGACGTGGTCGTCACCGATGGCCCGGCGAAGGCGGACGGCGGGGGTGACGCGCGGGCGGCGAGCCCGGAAGCGATCGAACGCGGTCGCGAGCCTGGCAAGGCCGAGGAGGCCGAAGCCAGCGGGCGCCGTCAGGGCGAACGTCCAGGCGAGCGCCCCGGAGACGAGCTCGAACGTCGTCGGGCGGCCCGTCGGCATGAAGCGATCGAGGAAGTTCGCCACGAAGACGAGGTAGAGGAGGGTCGCGGACGTCACCACGAGGGCAAGCCCGAGGCTGGCTGCGGTGGCCACGGCGAAGCGGCTGGGGCGGCCGGCCTTCGCGTGCGTCGAGGTGAGGACCTGCATGGCGGAATGCTCGCGCGCCCGGCCACGCGCGGGAATGACCCGAAGGGGGCACGTCGGTACTACCGCGTGGCACGCACGCACCGATCCGTTCGCAGGGTCCTGCGGGCCATGCCAGCCGCCAGCTCGACCCGGTGAACTGCCCCGCACCGCACCCGTGCCGACCACGAGGCAGCAGACCCCCACGCGACCGACATGACCCCCGTACCATGGCGCGCCGATCGGGCGCCGCCGATCCTCTCGACATTCATCGCGGGAATTCCTCAGACCCGCACGGGAGATCGGACAGATGCACGGAATCATTCGGGCAATCGCCCGTCTGCTCGCCATGGGCGCCGTCATGGCGGTGGTCCTGGTGGGCGCGATCGTTGCCGGGCTCGGAACCACCATCGCCATCGCGCTCGGGATCGTCCTCGCAGGAGCGGTCGGTCTCGTGGGTGTCACGCGCCGGTCCCAGCAGCGCAGCGGCCCCGCGGAGATCGAGGCGATGCTCGCCGCCGATCCCCTGGAGCGGAAGCCGGAAGCTCCTCCCCAGGTCATGAGCGTGACGGAATCCACGGGCGTCGAGTCGATGGCGCCGCACAAGAGCACGGACGCCGACCCCGAGGCGAGCATGCCCCGCTGGCGCCGGCCCTCGCTCCTCGAGGCGCGCCGCTCGGATCCGACCCGGGTCGCCGCGCCGAACCGCATGCCCATGCGTTTCGGCGAAGGCACCTCGACCGACCTCGACGTTCGAGTCGTCCGCTACGCCGTCGTGCCGGTGCTCGACCGTCCCGACGAGGTCCTCGGGCTCAGGCTCGGCGACCTCGGCTCCGGCGACGAGGTCCAGGTGGTCGGCAGCTCCGGCGCCTTCCTCGAGGTCCTCTGCCCGAACGGTGACCAGGGGTATGTGCACCGCACCACGGTCGGCCAGCGAGGCTCCGCGGGGATCGAGGACGGCATGCGCCAGCCCGTGTCCCAGGAAGCCGACGAGGCACTCAGCGCTCTCCTCACGGCACGAGGCCTGATCTAGGACAGGCCGGCAGGGCTCGGCTCCGGGGAGCCGACAGCCTTCTGCCTTCGCGTTGCCCAGTCGGCGGGTCGTCGAGCCAGCTCGACGGCCCGCCGCGCCAATTTCAGGCCTGCTTCGTGCGAGGGCCGCTGCGGCGCGCAGGATCCTTTCGGAGGACCAGCAGGTGCTGATGGGCGATGTTCGGGACGAATCCCGTCGGATAGCCGTAGGGTCGCAGTCGCGTCCCGGCCTGGTACCAGATCAGGTCGCCCTTCGGAACCAGCCCGACCGTCGCGGCCCGCGCCGCGAGGTCCGAGCCGGTGAAGACGTAGCGTCCCTCCTGGTAGGCGTCGCGGACGATCAGGACCGCGTACCTGCCTGCGCGCAGGACGCGGTGAATCTCACCGAGCACCTGGGTCATCCGGTCCAGGAACGCCGGGTAGTCGGGGGCATTGGCGAGGTCGGCCGGATCCTCCGTGACCATGGCGTAGTCGGTACGGCGATTCGCGAAGTCGGCCGCGAGCGCGCCGCCGGACATCGTCATCGGCAGCTGGATGTTGTACGGCGGGTCCGTGGCGACGAAATCCACGGTCTCTGCGCCCATGTCTGGGAGGACCTGGAGAGCGTCCCCGACGCGCAGCTCGCAGCCCGAGGGGTCGAAGCCGCGAACTCCACCCGGGTCGTTCTGGCCGAGGTCGGCGAGCTCCGGCGCCGAGCCGCCGCGCTCGGGCAGGGCCGCCCCGACCACCTGCTCGTAGACGCCGGCCCAGCGCGGCGAGAGCTCGATGCCGATCGCCCGCCGCGGCCCCCGCGCGATCGCCGCGCCGAGGAGCGTCCCGCCGACGCCGGCGAACGGATCCAGGACCAGCTCGCCGGTCCGCGTGAAGAACTCGATGAGTCGCGCCATCAGGCGCGGCGGCTTGTTGGCGCCGTGCTGCTTGCGAAGCGCATGCCCGAGCTCGGACGGGTAGGCCGTCGTCCAGACGGACTTCGTGAAGTACAGCCATTCCTCGCCGGAGAGCTCGTTGAGCGTGTTGCGAGGATGCGGTGGCACGTCGCCTATTCCGTGATCGGGAGCTGGTCGATGGGCATCCCGATCGTCGGCCGGAGCGGTGCCCGCCCGATATGCCGAACCGGCGAGAACCACACGACCAGGAAGGCCAGCACGGCACCCAGCAGGCCGACCCAGAACGCGGTCCGGAGGCCCCACGTCTCGGCGATGATGCCGCCCGCGACGGCCCCCAGCAGCGTGAGCAGGGTCGTGAACGTGCCGATGGAGGCGTTGACGCGGCCCAGCACGCGGTCCTCGACCGAGGCCTGCACGAGCGACACCTCCGTCACCTCGTAGACCGTCGCCAGCGCGTCGCCGAAGAGCTGCTGGGTGATGAGGAACAGCGCACCGAGCGGGATGCCGACCACCGCCGCCGCACCGGCGGGCGCCAAAGGAATGAGCGTGTTGCCGATCGTGAAGCCGAGGATCCCGACGAGGATCGCCCGTCCCACGCCGAACCGCCGGACCATGATCGGCGCCAGCGCCGAGCCCGCGAGCGAGCCGAGCCCGCCGATCGCCGCGATCACGCCGATCGACGCCGGGTCGAGCTTCAGCTCGTAGGTTGCGAAGACCAGGTACGACGTCCCGAAGATGCCCCACAGGATGTGGGTGCCACCGTGCGACAGCGCCAACGCGCGCAGGATCGGCGAGCCCGCGACGATGCGCAGCCCGTCCCGGATCTCCCGCATGACCGGCTCTCGGTCCTCGTGCGGCGTCGGCGGCGGCTCCTTCTTGCGGATCGTCCCCAGCAGCACCGCGGAAACCACGAAGGTCACGGCGTCGATGGCGATCGCGATGGGCGCGGTGAAGACCTGGATCAGGAAGCCCCCGAGCCCGAACGCGCTGAACTCCGCGACGGAGCCGGTCGCGGTGAGTGCGCTGTTGGCCGCCACGAGCTTCCGGCGGGAGACCACCGTGGGCAGGTAGGCGTTGTCGGCGACGTCGAAGAACGTCGACAGCACGGCGGCGGCGAAGGCCACGAACAGGAGGTGGGCCAGCTCCAGCGTGCCGACGATGAAGGCGACGGGGATGGAGCCCAGCAGGACCGCGCGGCCCAGGTCCGCCCAGATGAGGATCGGGCGCCGGCGCAGCCGATCGACCCACGCCCCCGCCACGAGCCCGACGACGAGGCCGGCGACGAGCTCCGCCGAGCGGATGGCCGAGATCTCCAGCGGCCCCGCGTTGAGCACGAGGATCGCCGCGAACGGCAGAGCCGTCCGCGTGATCAGTGAGCCGAAGACCGAGACGCTGGACGCCGACCAGACGGCGAGGAAGCTTCGGTCCCGCCAGAGCGGCTGGTCGGGCCCGTCGCCATCGGGCTCGTACGCGTCGGGATCCGACGCGTCGGGCTCGTCGCCATCGGGATCGGGCGCGGTGCTTCGCGCCACCGGAGCTTCGCCCGGCAGGCGTTGGGAGTCGGTCATCGTCGCGGAAGAGTAGCCGCGGGGTATTGCGCGTGTGGCACGATGGGCCCATGCCCGCGCGGTACGTCAGCGATCGGTTCGTGGGGCGGGAGCGGGAGCTCTCGCACCTGGCGGTCGCGCTCGAGGCCGCCGCGGAGGGCCGCTCGCCCCGGATCCTGCTGTCGGGCCGGAGCGGCGTCGGGACGAGCCGGCTCGTGAGCGAGGTGGCGCGCAGGGTCGGCAAGCTCCAGACGCCGTTCCAGGTCGTCCGCTGCAGCGCCGTCGCGGCACGGAATCGCTCGGCCTACGCGCCGATCGTCGATGGCTTCAGCACCTGGCTGGAGACCCTCGAGGAGGGCGAGCTGCAGCGCGCCGTCGGTCCGGGCGCGGAGCCGATCGCGCGGCTGCTGCCGGCCATCGCGCCGCGGCTCGCAGGCGAGATTCCGCACGCCCGCCGCGAGTCGATCGCGCCGGAGCGACGCGCCGCGTGGACCGCGGAGGCCGTCCAGGGGCTCCTTGAGCGCGCGGGGGAGCGGCGGCCGGTCCTCCTGATCCTCGAGGATCTCCACAACGCGGATGCCGGGACGCGCAACCTCGCGACGTTCCTCGCCCGCGTCGCTCGACCGGCGCGCCTGTGCCTGATCCTGACGTACGGTCGCGACCAGGTGACGCGCGGCCACGCGTTCCAGCCGCAGCTGGCATCGATCTCCGGCGCGGCTGACCCGCCGGCGCAGCTGGAGCTCGGGCCGCTCGACCGATTCGACCTTGCGCAGCTCGTGACCGAGATCGACGGCGAGCGCCCCACGGCGGCCGCGCTGCTGCTCGTGGCGGAGCGCTCCGGCGGCGATCCCTTGATCGCGGAGGAGGTCCTCGCCGCGCGTCGCGAGCTCCCGGGGCTGTCGCTCGGGTCCAGCCTCGAGGAGCTCGTGCTGGCACGCCTTGCGCGACGCTCGCCTGAGTGCCGGCGTGTGCTCCGCCTGCTCGCGCCGGCGAACATGCCGCTCGACCGCGGGGAGCTGTCGTCGACCGCGACGACGTTCGAGGGACTGGTCGAGGGTCTCCCGCCGCGCTCCACGACGCGGCCACGACGCGGCGACGGCGTGCTGGACGCGGACCTCCGCGCCGGCGTCATGGATGCGCTGGACCACGGCTTCCTGGTGGAGCGGCCGGATCGCTGCCTGGAGATCCGGCACGAGCTCATCGCACAGGCGATCGAGGCGGACCTGCTGCCTGTCCAGCGCCGCCGCCACCACCTCTCGCTGGCGGCTGCGCTCGGGCACGACCCGGCGGCCGCGCTGACGCACTGGCTCGCGGCCTACGAGCCGTCCCGCGCCCGCGCGGCGGCACTGGCTGCGGCAGCCAGCGCCGACAAGCTCGACTCCGCCGTGGATGCGCTCGCCGCTCGCGAGCTGGCGCTCGAGCTCGGGGCGGCCAGCGGCGCGCGCGCGGTCGATGGTCGGCTGCTGTTCGAGACGGCCGAGGTCGCGCTGGCGGCCGGCCGGCCGGATCGCGCCCTCGCCTACCTGGAGACCGCGGCCGGCCGGTTCGGCGAGCGCGAGGACGCCGAGATGGCCGCCTCGATCTACGAGATGCTCGGCCGGGTCTCGCGGGCCCTCGGCGACCACGACCGGGCACTGGCCGAGCACCGGCGGGCCGCATCAATCCTCCCGAACGAGCCCACCTACCTCCGCGCCTGGGTCCTCGCGTCGCTGGCCCAGACGCTGATGCTGATCGGGCACTTCAACGAGGCGACGCGGGTCGGCGAGCAGGCGATCGACATCGCCCGCGCGGTCGGGGATGAGGCTCGCGCCGTGGAGGCCCACGCCCTGTGCACGGTCGGCGTGGCCCGCGCCTGGGGCGCCGAGGGCAACGATGGGATCGAGCGGCTGCAGCAGGCGGTCCTGCTCGCCCGCGAGCTCGACGATCCCGACGTGGCCTTCCGCGCCTCCCTCAACCTGACGACATCGCTCGCGATGTTCGGCCGCCGCGACGAGGCGATCGCGGTGACGCGCGACGCCGTGCAGCGGGCGAAGGACGACGGGCTCGAGGTCGCCTACGGCAACTCGCTGCGCGGCAACATCGCGGAGGCGCTGTTCAACGCCGGCCGCTGGGACGAGGCGCGCGAGACGATCCGGACGGCGCTCGAGTGGAGCCCCGACCCGGTGGCGTTCGCCGACGCGTCGGTCACGGCGGCGATGCTCGAGGTCGAGACGAGCGTCGACGAGCGCGCCGCAAGCCTGCTCGGCTGGCGCCCGCTCGAGATCGACCACGCGCCGGACCCCCAGCTGGAGGTGCCGGCGACGCGCGCCGCGGCCTCATTCGCGCTGTGGCGCGGCGACGTCGCGGACGCCCGGCGATCAGCCGAGCGAGGCTGGGTGCTCGTCCGACGCGCCGAGGACTGGGCGCTCACCGCCCGAATGGCCGCCACGTATCTCGAGGTGCAGGCCGCCGTGGCCGCGGATGCCCGCGATCGCCACGCGCTCCCGGAGGTCAGTGGTGCCCGCCAGCGCGGGAAGCGCGTCCTTGCAGAGGCCGAGAGCGTCCTTCGATCCAGTGGCATTTCCGCAGGCGCGCCGAGCCGCCAGGAGGCAGATGCGAATCTCGCCACCGCGCGGGCCTTCGCGGCGCGCCTCGAGGGCCGCGACGACCCCGTGCTGTGGGACGCGGCAGCCCAGGGCTGGGAGCGCGCCGGCGAGCCCTACCTGGTCGCGCGTGCCCGGTGGCACCAGGCCGAGGCGGCGCTGCCCGGTGCCAAGGATGCCCGCGTGGCGCGCGCCGCAGCCCGCGGGCCGCTCCTGGAGGCCGCCCGTATCGCGCGGGAGCTCGGTGCGCGGCCACTGCTGCGGGAGCTGGGCAACCTGGCGAGCCGCGCGCTCATCACGATCCCGGGGCTGGAGCCGGCCGGAGCGGCCGCGGCATCACCGGGCATGGCGATGGGACCGGGACTGACGCCGGGAACGGATGGCGCCCGCGCGAGATCCGTCGCCGGCGGGCGGGCGCTGCCGCCACAGGGCGAGCCGATCTCCGCACGAGCCCCCACGGACGGCCCGATGCAGCCGGGCGCCGCCGGGGAGACCGCCCCTGCCGAATCGGCGG
This sequence comes from Candidatus Limnocylindrales bacterium, assembly GCA_035717865.1. GTDB lineage: Bacteria > Chloroflexota > Limnocylindria > Limnocylindrales > CSP1-4 > UBA5189. The sequence goes on along the minus strand of DASTIE010000105.1, from coordinate 17,791 downwards.
GGATTGCCGCGGCTTTCGCGCCGGAGGACCCCACGAAGAAGAAGCAGGCCTTCGGGCTCTCGCGTCGCGAGGTCGAGGTCCTGGCGCTCATCGCCGAGGGCCGGACCAACCGCGAGATCGGCGAGCGGCTGTTCATCAGCCAGAAGACCGTCGGCGTCCACGTGGGCAACATCCTGGCCAAGCTCGGCGCCTCCGGACGCGTGGAGGCCGCGATGGTCGCGATCCGCCTGGAGCTGGTCCCCACCCCGCTCGCCGCGCGCCCGGTCCTCGCCACCGGCTGAATCACAAGCCCACATCGCGAGGCGGGGCGGTTGTCGCAGGCCCCTCGGGGGAAAAGGAACAAGGCTCGGATGGGCTCCGAGCCTCGTTCGCCTTACGTGGCCTGACCGGGAGGAAGGGGCCGGTCCGACCCTGAGCGTGTGAAGGTGTGCGCTGGTCCTACCAGCGCCGCATCGCTGCCTCGACGAGCACGACGGCCGCCAGCGGAGCGACCGCCAGGATCGATGTCCAGATCCGGCGAACCCGGTGGGCCATGCTTGCAATCTCCTCGAAGCTGAGTACGGAGGCGCTGATTGAGGAGCGCCAACGTACGAACGCGCCCGCGGAAAATCGATGCGACGAAAGTCAGGGGTCCCACCAGGACCCTCGGCGCCCGGCCCCACAGCGCCGACCACACCGCACGCTCCTCGACCGGCGCAGGCCAGACCCGGCGAGGGGTACGAACGTACTGGTCGGCGCTTATCTGCCGCTTATGTGCCGCTTATCGTGGTGCGACACGGCAACGGCCTTCGGTACCCTCGGTCGGTGCCACAGGGATTGCAGCTCTGCTACGAGGATGCCTACGCGCAGCGGACGCCGGCTCGTGTGGCGGCCGTGCCGGATGCGGAGCCGCCGCTCGTCGCCCTCGATCGAACGGTGTTCTACCCCGGTGGTGGCGGGCAGCCGGCCGATCGCGGAACGCTGCGCCGCCCCGCCGATGGCGCAGCCTGGGCCGTGACGACCGCGCGAAAGCTCGACGGCGAGATCGTCCATGAGCTCGAGGCCGGCCTGCCGCCGCCCGCCGTGGGCGACGAGGTGGACGTCGAGGTCGACTGGTACCGCCGCTACCTCCTCATGCGCACCCACACCGCGCTGCACATCCTGTGCGGCGTCGTGTGGCGCGACTGGGGCGCGCAGGTCACCGGCGGCAACATGGAGCCGGGCTCGGGGCGGATGGACTTCGAGTTCGAGCGGATGTCCGGCGAGCTCGTCGACGACATCGAGCGCCGGGTGAACGCGGAGGTCGAGGCAGCCCGGGACATCCGCGTCGCGAATCTGCCGCGCGAGGAGGCGTTCGCGATCCCGGACCTGATCCGCACGAAGATCAACCTCCTGCCGCCTGGCATCGAGGAGGTGCGCACGGTCGAGATCGTCGGGCTCGACCTCCAGGCCGACGGCGGGACGCATGTCGCCAACACCCGCGAGGTCGGCCCGATTCGCGTCACCGGCTACGAATCGAAGGGCCGCAGCAACAAGCGCATCAGGATCGAGCTCGGCGCCGTATGACCGACGGCGCGCCAGACGAGGAGAGCGCTGCTCTCGCCGCGGTCGCCCTCCTCGGGGTCGAGCACCGGGTCGTCCGCACCGGGCCGGCCGCGAGCGCGGAGGAGGCGGCGCACCTCCAGGGCATCCCGTCGGGTGCGCTCCTCCGCACGATCGTGGTCCGGCGTGGCGAGGACGACTACCTGTTCGTGCTGGTCCCCGCGGGACGGCGGTTCGACTGGCCGAAGCTGCGCTCGCACCTCGGAGTGACGCGGCTCTCGCTGCCGGACGCGGACGAGGCCCAGCGCGTGACCGGCTACGTCCGCTACACGATCACCCCCTTCGGCTCAACGCGGTCCTGGCCCGTGCTCGTGGACGCCGCCGTCATGGGACAGCCGGTGGTCTCGATCGGCGGCGGGGTTCGCGGCGTGAGCATCCACCTCGCCCCGGACGTGCTGGTCGCCGCGCTCGACGCCTCGGTCGTCGACCTGTCGATCCCGGAGCCGGCTTCCGCCGCCTAGACGAGGCCCTCGCACGGATCACCGTCGCCGGGGAGCAGCGGGCGCACGACGAGCCCGTGCAGCGATCCGTCTGCCGGGTCGCGCCACGGTGTGATCTGCGTGGCGGCGTCGAAGGCAGGCCGGATCGGCCCGAGGTCCGCGCCGGTGATCGAGCCGCAGCGACCGCCACTGCCGTCCAGCATCGGCTTGCCGAAGCTTGCGAAGCCCGCGGCCAGCGGCCAGGCGATCGGCGGCCGCGGCAGGCCCTGGTCGTCCGGCGCCGGCCCCACGATCACCGCGTAGCCCGCGGGTTGAAGCCGCTGCTCCGGCCCCAGGTTCTCGGGACCGACGATGGACCCGAGGTCGGTCAGCGCGTTGACGAACCCGGCGAACGCGTCAGGCGTCCCGGGCGGCGCGACGCACGGCGCCTGGATGCACGCGATCTGACGCGTCGCATCGCCGCGCAGGTCGTACAACCGCCCGTCGGCAACGAGCTCGAGCCGGGTGACCTGGGAGCCCGGCGGCAGCTGGCCGCCGGTGAAGTCGGGGTTGAGCCCGAGCAGTCCGGCCGCCCGGGCGGCATCCACCAACCGCGTCCACCCGATCGGGCTCAGCTGCCGCTCCATCACGGGCATCACGAGCGGGCCCGGGAAGATCGCCGCGACCGCGCCGCCGGACAGCACGCGCCCGTCGAGCGTCACCACGACCTGCGGCAGCCACCCCAACGTCGCCTCGGGCGGGAGCGCCTGGATGGTGGTGAGGCGCAGCCGGACCTGCGCATTCACCGGGAGCTCGGCTTGCGGCGAGGCCGACGGCGACGCTGGTGCTGCGGCGCCGCAGGCGGCGAGCATCGGCGCGATCAGCGCGACCACGACGAGCTGGAACGAGCGAGCACGCATGTGGATCCTCGAAGCGGGCGTGGCGGGTCGCGCGCTTGACGCGGTCCCACGCTACCCGGTTCCGACCCTCAGGACGTGCCGAGGAGAAGGTCGACGCACGAGCCGGTCTCGAACGGCAGCAGTGCGCGAACGGTCACCTGGATGAAGCCTCCCGCGCGCTTCCAGTCGTACTCGACGGTGCTCTCCCACAGCCTCGGGTCGCGCGTCGCCCCGGCCCTGCCCTCGGCGGCTCGGAGTGCGAGGGCGTCCGCACCGTCGAGGAGGATGCAGCGAGGAGCCGGCTGGTCCTCGCCCAGGATCCGCTCGCCGGCGGTTTCGATCGGCTGGCCGAAGGGCCACTCGACGTCATCGACGTCGGCGCTGAAGCCGCCGATGTCGCCCACCTCCGGGTACAGGTCCACGCGAACCACCGCGCCGGTGGGCACGTAGGGCACGGGATCGTCGGCGAACGCCCCGGAGCCGAGCCAGGCCACGGGGTCGGCAAGCCGGCGGGCGAGCTCCGCGAGATCGGTCATCTCCTGCGGGACGATCCACAGCTCCGGCTGGTCAACCAGGCTGGCGGGGTCCCAGGACAGCACCTCCACCGGCCCAGTCGACGACTGGACCTCGAAGCGGAACGAGCCCACGCCGTGCGCGTTCGGCTCGGCGCCGGGGCGGAGGGTCGCCACGTAGCTCCCATCCCTGCCAAGCGCCGGGGTTGCCTCGATCGCGTCCCTGACGGCCCCGAGGGCGGCCTCGGTAAGGCGGCCGTCGAGGACCTGGCCGCTGCCGTCCGGCGACTCCCAGAGGACCCGGCCGTCATCGAGGAAGGTCGTGCCAGGCGGCGTGCCGCAGGTGTGGCTGCAGGTCGTCAGCCGGAGGAGCAGCTCGCCGGTCTTCGGGACCGCGGTGGCCTGGGCCGACGGTGAGCTGGAGGGCGGGAAAGGCGTCGGGACCGGCGTCGGCAGCCTTGCGGTTGGGACGGGCGTGGCAAGGCGCGGGCTCGACGTGGGCACGCTCGAGGGTGCCAGCGGAGGAGGGCTGCAGGCGATCGCCATGAGCCCGATCAGCACGCTCGAGATGAGGGCGGAGGCTGGCACGGCACCGCGCCCTCGGTCAGTCCGATGCATCGCACGCGAAGGGTGGCACGGCTCGCCGGGAAGGGCTGGGCCTAAGGCCGCGTCACCGTGATCGACTGCCGTGCCGCGTCGCCGTAGCCCCCGGTCGTGACCAGCCGGTAGGTGATCGATTCGTACTGGCAGGAGTACGGGATGCCGATTGGGCCGACTTCCGTGCCGTTGTAGTTGCCATAGATGAGGAAGGGCGCCTCCGGGTCCGTGCGGTAGTAGAGGTCCGCTCCGGTCGCCGCCCGAACCGTGTAGCTGAACCGCAAGTTCGCCTGTCCGGTGTCGCCGGCACAGTCGGTCACCGGGTTCACGGCGAAGGCGGTGATGCTCGGTGCGCGGGTCTTGATCGTCTTCGTGACCGAGGCCGCCGGACCGGTCCCCCCGATCGTGGTGAGGGTGTAGGTATGCGACAGCTTCGTGTGATCGCAGCCATAGGGCACGTCGACCTCGCCGGTCAGGCCGGCATACGAGTCGTAGATGCCGGGGCCGTCGATGGAGATGGAGACGCCCGTCGCCCGCTTGACCGACCAGGTGATGTGGATCGACCCGGCCGTCGAGTTCGTGCAGTCCTCCTGCTTCGGCGTCTCGAAGGACACGATCGCCGGGTTGGTGTTCGGCGTCGGGGTGGGCTTGGGGGTCTTCGTCGGCTTGGCCGTCGGTGCGGCGGTCGCCGGGATTGCCGTCGCCGGAGCTGTCGGAGGGGCGATGGTGACCTCGACCGTGGCGCCGGGGCTCGCGATCGCCACCTGGGACGGCGCGATCGATGCCGACGGCAGGGTGCCGGGCGATCCCGAGGCGCCGGCCGGGGTCGTCGTGCCACCGAAGTTGCCGAAGACGAGCAGGGCGACGGCGAGCGCCACCCCGATCAGGGCACCCGTGACCCCGAGAACGATCGGCTCCCGCCGCTGGGCTCCGCCGTTTTCGGCGCCGGTCATGGCCGGGCTACAGCGCCTTGACCGCTGCCACGAGGTCGGCGAGGCCCTGTTTCGCGTCGGCGAAGAGCATTCCGGTCTTGGGGTTCACGTACAGCTCATTGTCGATGCCGGCATAGCCGCGACCCATGGAGCGCTTGATGACGATGATCGACTTCGCGTGGTCGACGTCGAGGATCGGCATGCCGCTGACCGGCGTCCCGGGCCGGCGAGCCGCCGGGTTGGTCACGTCGTTGGCGCCGACGACGAGCGCGACGTCCGCGCGGTCGAACTCGGGGTTGATGTCCTCCATCTCCCGCAGCTGGGGGTAGGGGACGTTCGCCTCGGCGAGCAGGACGTTCATGTGGCCAGGCATCCGGCCGGCGACGGGGTGGATCGCGTAGTTCACCTGCACGCCACGGTCCTCGAGGAGCTCTGCCAGCTCGCGCACGGCGTGCTGGGCCTGGGCAACCGCCAGCCCGTAGCCGGGGACGATGATCACGCTCGAGGCATAGGCAAGCTGGATGGCCGCGTCGTCCACGCCCAGCGTCCGGACGCTGCCGCCCTCCGGGCCACCGGCGGCCACCTCGCCGTCCCCGCCGCCGAACCCACCGACCATGATGTTCAGGACCGACCGGTTCATGGCGTCCGCCATGAGCTTGGTGAGGATCGCGCCGGAGGCGCCGACGAGCGCGCCGCCGATGATCAGGACGGGGTTGTCCAGCACGAAGCCGGCCATCGCCACCGCCGTACCGGTGAACGAGTTCAGCAGCGAGATCACGACCGGCATGTCCGCGCCGCCGATCGGCAGGGTCATCGTCACGCCGAAGACCAGCGCCGCCGCGAGGATGAGGAACATCGCCGGCACGTTGTAGTTGCCGAGCCACAGGAAGATCGCCGCGACGACCATCACCAGGGCGAGGCCGCCGGTCGTCAGCTGGCCGCCGGGGATCCGGACCGGGCGCGAGGGCGTGATCTTGAGCCCCATCAGCTTGCCGGAGGCGATCAGCGAGCCGGTGAAGGTGATCGAGCCGATGATGATGTCGAGCACGATCGCCACGTTCGCGACGAGGCCTGGCGCGGCCGCGATGCGCAGGTAGTCGTCGATCGCGATGAGGGCGGCCGCGCCGCCGCCGACGGCGTTGAACAGCGACACCAGCTGCGGCATCGCGGTCATCTTCACGGTCCGCGCCGTGTACAGCCCCAGCCCGCCGCCCACCGCGATGCCGACGATGATGATGATCCAGCCCGTCACGCCGGACGAGCCCTCCGCGGGCTCCGGGCGCAGCAGCAGGTAGACCGCCGTCGCGACGATCGCGATGACCATCCCACCCGCGGAGACGAGGTTGCCGTTGCGGGCCGTGGCGGGCGAGTTCATCCGGATGAGCCCGAGGACGAACCCGATGGCGCCGATCAGCCAGGCGACGCGCGCGAGAGCGAAGAGCAGGTCCTCGTCCAAGGCCTAGCCCTCGGCCTGCTCTGGCTTCGCCGGCGCCGCGGTCGGCTTGCGCCTGAACATCAGGAGCATCCGGTCGGTCACGACGTAGCCGCCGACGACGTTCATGGTCGCGAAGGCGACCGCGATCAGCGACAGGAGCTGCGACAGGAGGTCCGTCGCGGTGACGGCGATGAACATCGAGCCCACGAGGACGATCCCGTGGATCGAGTTCGCGCCGGACATCAGCGGCGTGTGGAGCGTGGCAGGCACCTTCGAGATCACCGCGAAGCCGCACAGGATCGCGAGCGTGAAGACGGTGAACTGGGTCAGGAACTCGCCGAGCTCGGCGGCACTCATGCCTTGGCCTCCGCGGGCTGGAGCAGCTTCTTCACGGCCTCGCTGCGAAGCTCGCCCCCGTGGGTGATGGTCACGGGTCCCGCGATCTCGTCCTCGGGGTTCAGGTCCAGCGCGCCGTCCTTGACGAGCTGCAGCAGCAGGGCGCTGATGTTCCGGGCGTAGAACTGCGACGCGCCGATGGGCATCGTGGCCGGGAGGTTCTCCGGGGCGAGGATCGTCACGAGGTTGTCCGTGACCACGGTCTGACCGGGCTTCGAGAGCTCGACGTTGCCGCCGAGCGCGGACGCGGCCATGTCCAGGAGCACCGAGCCGGGCTTCATCTTCGCGACCGCCTCCGCGGTGACCAGCACCGGGGGCTTGCGACCCGGGACCTGGGCCGTGGTGATCACCACGTCCATGCCGGCAATGACGTCGTTGAGCTCGGCCTGCTGTGCGGCGCGCTCCTCGGCGGTCAGCTCGCGGGCATAGCCGCCGGCGCCTGTCGCATCGATCTGCGTCTTCAGCGTCACGAACTGCGCACCCAGCGATTCCGCCTGCTCGCGGGTCTCCGGGCGGACGTCGTAGGCCTTGACGACCGCGCCAAGCCGCCGGGCCGTGCCGATCGCCTGGAGGCCGGCCACGCCGATCCCGAGGATCAGCACGTTCGCCGGCTTGGCCGTGCCGGCCGCCGTGGTCAGGAGCGGGTAGTAGCGCCCGAACGCGGTCGCGGCGATGAGGACCGCCTTGTAGCCGCCGACGTTGGCCTGCGACGACAGCGCGTCCATGGTCTGGGCCCGCGAAAGTGTCCGTGGGATCGCGTCGAGGCTGATCGCGCTCACGCCGTCCTCGGCGAGGTTCGCCATGAGCTGCGGATCGAGCAGCGGCTGGAGCAGCCCGATCACGGCCTGGCCCTTCCGCAGCCGCTTCGCCTCCTCGGCGGACGGCTTCTGCACGCGAAGGATGACGTCGGCCTGCTCGTAGAGGTCGCCCGCGGACACGACCTTCGCGCCGGCCTCCGCGTAGGCGGAATCGGGGATCAGCGCGCCCTTGCCGGCGCCTTGCTCCACGAGGACCTCCAGGCCGGCGGCCGTGAGCTTTGCGAGCGCTTCCGGCACGAGCGCGACTCGGCGCTCGCCCGGGGCCGTCTCGCGAACGACGCCAACCTTCATCGGACGATCACGGTGCTTCCAGGGCCCTCCCGCGCGCCGGCCCCTTGGGCGGTCGCGCCGCGGGGAAGTCTAACGGCCCGCGTGCATTCGGACCGTACGGCACGGCAGTGTCGGAAAACTAGTTGCATACGCAACGACTCGGGCATACAGTTGCGCAATCAAGCAAATGGCCGCCGAGCTCTCAAGCGTCACTCGGCCGACGATCCCTGGAGGAACCTTCACCACGATGATCCCTGTCGCTCGCCTCAACCACGCCGTTCTCTACGTGCGCGACGCCGAGGTGTCCGCCGACTTCTATTCCCGCATCTTCGGCTTCGAGGTCGTGTCGACCGAGCTCGGCGGTCGCGCGGTGTTCATGCGCGCCGGCGGGACCGACAACCACCACGACCTCGGGCTCTTCTCCGTCGGGCCGGAGGCGCCGCGGGCCCCACGCGGCTCGACCGGCCTGTACCACCTGGCCTGGGAGGTCCCGACGATCGAGGACCTGGCCACCGCGGCTCGCGAGCTGTCGAACGTCAACGCGCTCGGCGGCGCGAGCGACCACGGCGTGTCCAAGTCGCTCTACGGCGCCGACCCGGACGGCAACGAGTTCGAGATCATGTGGCGCGTCCCGCGCGAGGCGTGGGGCGAGTTCGAGAAGCGAGGTGCCGTGATGCCATTGGACATCGACGCCGAGGTCCGGCGCTGGGGCGCAAGCGCGGCGCCGGTTTCCTGATCGTCACTCAGCCGGCTGAACGACCTCGTCCGGGGCGAGGTCGCAGTCCGGGGTGGTGCACAGGGTGAGCCCCAGATTCTCGAGACCCTCGGCCAGCGGCGTGAAGCCCAGGCCGCTGCCGAGGCTGCGCGAGATCACGCCCGCGGGCGCTCCGTCCACCAGGACGGCGCCACCTGAGTCACCGACCACGGCCGGGATGTCCGCGACGATCATGCACGGGAAGATCGTGTCGGATTCGAAGGCATAGCTCGTGATCTCCAGCACCCTCCCCGTGCGGTAGTGCTCGCGACCATCCACCTCGACTGCATCACCCACCCCGATGTCGCCGCACGCGAGCGGATCCGTCCCGGCGTCGAACGTCCGATAGCCGCCCGCGCCCATGTCGACCGTGTTGAGGTGGCCCCAAGGGATGCGATCGGACGCCAGCTCGAGCGTCAGGAAGTCCGAAGGCGCGCAGAACCGACCCGCAGGGCAGTCCGCGAGCTGGGCCATCGGGCCGAAGGTGCCGATCATCCGCCCCGCGGCGTCGCGAAGCGACGTCCCGGGCTTTGCGCAGTGGGCGACGATCGTGAGCATGATCGTGTCGATGTCCCGGACGTAGAAGCCGCCCGAGCACGCGCCCGGGACGTACTGGCCGGCCCACACGGGCGGATCGAACCGGGGGGTCGTTCGGTTCGTCTGGTCGCGGTCGCGCCACGTGGCGAGGCCCCACGCAGCGACGAGGATCAGGAGCAGGGCCAGCAGGGCAAACGTGATGAGGTGGACGATCCGGGCGAGAAGTCGCGGCCGCACGGCCTCGTTCACGATGGCGTCGCGCCCCCGACCGCGACGACCATCAGCGTCAGCACGAACACGTGCCCGAGAGCGCTCCAGACGATCGAGCCCGTTCGCCAGTCGAGCCAGGCGAAGATCGAGCCACCGATGAACGTGGACCACAGCTCGATGTCCGGCTTGCCGAGATGCGTGAGCACGAACGGCACGATCTGGACGACCAGGGCCAGCGGGCCGATTCGGCGCCACAGCGTGAACATCAGGAAGCCGCGCAGCAGGAACTCCGCGGGCACGAGCTCGGCGAGGTTATTCGCCAGCACCCGGCTCAGCGGCTCGGCCATGGTGTCGCCGGCTCCGTAGTAGCCCTGGAACTGCGGCAGCGTCGCGAGCCCGAGGATGATCGGGGTCATCACAGCGAGCCCGGCGATGAGCAGCGGAAGCCCGGCGCGCCAGTCCCCGACCCGCAGGCCGTACCGGCCCGGGTCGTCGCGGAAGGCGAGCAGGACGATCGCAAGCGGCACGACCAGGAAGAGCAGGAATCGCTGCACTGCGACGCCGTCCAGGCCCGTTCGCGCGGCCAGCAGGTCCGCCCCGATCGACCACCGCAGCTGGTCGACGACGATCAGCGCCGTCGTCGCGAGGATCGCCACGCTCGCGCGACGCGGAACGGCCAGCCCGAGCAGCCGCACGTCGGCCAGGTCTCGCTCGTCAGGCGCGTAGTCCGGGCCGGCGACGGCCCGCTCGTACAGCCGTCGGAGGGCGCTCACCCGGAGCGCGGCGCAGACGATGCCGAAAGCTGGGGTGGATCGAGGGGCTCCGGCCAGGCGGCGGCGCCGCCCTTCGAGACGAGGCGGACCTCGCGACCGGCCTTCGCGAGGATGCTCGCCGCGATTGACGCGCGGTGGCCGGTCCGACAGAAGACGGTGATCGGCTCGTCCGCCGGCAGCTCGCCCAGATGCGCGGGCAGGTCGGCCACGAAGATCGTCCGCGAGCCCGGAACGACCCCGCTCGACCACTCGTTCGGTTGGCGAACGTCCAGGAGGACGCGACCGTCGCCGGGAGCTGCGACGCGGTCCCGGTGCGCTTCGTCCATCGTCGTCGTCTCGTAGGAGCCGACCTCGCGCCCCGAGTCCTGCCACGCGTCCACGCCGCCGTCGAGCCAGCCCTGGACGCGCTCGTAGCCGATGCGCAGGAGCTCGGTCGTCGCATCACGAACGACGTCCGGCGCGTCGGGCAGCACGAGCAGCACCGGATCCCCGAACGGCACGAGCCAGCCCACGTAGCCCGCGAAGCCGCTGCCAAGCTCGACGTTCAGCGCGCCCGGGATGTGCGCTGCCGCAAAGGCCGAGCGGTCGCGCGCATCGACGATGGTCGCGCCGTTCGCGGCCTTCGCCTCGAAGGCCGCGGGATCGAGGGCGTCGGGCAGGAAGAGCCGGCCAAGCACGCGGGGGCCGCGCCGGTTGATCGCGGCCATGTGGCGGTAGTAGTCCGGGTAGCGACCGAGACCCGCGAGCGCCTCGACGTGGAACGGCGCCGCCTCGCCCGCGGCGAGCCGGAATGCCGGGTTGGCGAACCGCTCCGCCGCGATGGTGGAGACGCGATTCGCGCTCCCGGGGCCGGCGGCGCAGAAGCTCCCGGAGCCGTGAGTCGGCAGGACCTGCGCGGAATCCGGCAGCTCGCCGAGCCGGCGGAGGCTGCGTTGCTGGTCGTTCGTGAGCGCGTCGGTCAACGCGGGCCCCAGGAGGTCCGTGCGCCCCGCGGAGCCCACGAGCAGGCTGCCGCCGGTGAAGGCCGCCGCGACACCGGCCTTGTCCGTGCCGTTGACCGGCGCCGGCGAATCGATCGGGCTCACGATCCAGGCGAGGTGCTCCGGCGTGTGGCCCGGTGTGGCCCAGGCGGTCAGCCGCAGCCCGCCGACCTCGACGCTGTCGCCCTCGTCGACTGCGCGATGCTCGAACTCGTACCGGCCTCGCGCCGGAGCCGCGATGACCGCGCCGGTCGCGGCCTGCGTCTCGAGGGCGCCGGACAGGTAGTCGTTGTGGACGTGCGTCTCGAGGACGTGGCGGACGCGCCAGCCACGTCGCTGGGCGACCTCCAGGAACCGCCACGCGTCGCGCTGCGGGTCAACCAGGACCGCCTCGCCGCCGCTCGCCAGCAGGTACGAGGCGTCGCCGAGCCCCGGCGTCCGGAACACCTCGAGGTCCATCAGGAGCATCGTGCCACGCCGCAGCGAGCGCGGCCTACCATTCCGCCATGGCGAAGATCGGCTACGCGGCGATGCTCGAGCAGTTCCACCCGACCGACCTCCTCGACTGGTGCGCCCAGGCAGAGCAGGCCGGCTTCGAGGCCGGCTTCATGGTCTCCGAGCACTTCCACCCCTGGACCCCGCAGCAGGGCCAGGCGGCCTACGCGTGGAGCTTCATGGGCGCGCTGGGGACTCGAACCTCGCTGCGCTTCGGGACCGCGGTGACGTTCCCGGGCTTCCGGATGCACCCCGCGGTCGTGGCGCACGCGGCGGCGACCCTCGGCGCGATGTTCCCCGGGCGGTTCTGGCTCGGGCTGGGTGCGGGCGAGGCCCTCAACGAGCACATTCTCGGCCTCGAGTGGCCGGAGGTGAACGTCCGCTCGGAGATGATGTTCGAGTCGATCGAGATCATCTCGAAGCTCTTCGAGGGCGGGGTCGTCAAGCATCGCGGCAAGCACTTCAAGCTCGAGAGCGCGAAGCTCTACACCCGGCCCGACGAGCCCGTCCCGATCTACGTCGCGACCTCCGGCCCGATCAACGCCAAGAAGACCGGCAGGTTCGCGCAGGGGATGATCACGGTCGGCGCCGCCGACGAGAAGATCAAGCTCCTCTGGATGGCCTGCGATGACGGCTGTCGCGAGGCCGGCAAGTCCGCGGTCCCGAAGCTGCTCCAGCTCCACCTGTCATGGGCGCCGACCCAGGAGCAGGCCCTGGACAACGCCATGAAGGAGTGGCCGAACGGCGGCATGCCATTCCCGAAGCAGGACATCAAGAATCCCGAGGACTTCGCCGCGATGGCCAAGCTCGTCCGGCCTGAGGACTTCAAGAACCGGGTCCTGATCTCCGCGGACCTCGACGAGCACCGCGAGCACGTCCAGCGCTACGTGGACATGGGCTTCGACGAGATCCACCTCCACAACGTCGGGCGCAACCAGGCGGAGTTCATCGAGGCCTTCGGCCGCGAGGTCCTCCCGAACCTGAAGCTCACCGTCGACGCGGACGCGACGCCGATGGACCCGGACACGACGCCGGAGCCCGCCACCGCGAGCTGAACGTCACCGGGGTGGGCGGCATCAGCCGGGCGTTCGGTCCGGTGCCGTGGCCGGCCGATCCGGTGCCGTGTCCGGTATCTTCGGGGCCGTCGGTCCGCCCTGGGCGATCCGTCGAGCCCGCCCCGTCACCGCCAGGAACTCGCGAAGGTGCTCGCCGGGCTTGATGTGGCTGGTCTCGCCACCGTAGATCGTCCTGACCGGGACCCAGCCGATCGACCAGCCCTCGCGCAGGCACACGGCGATCATCTCGACCTCGAACGCGAAGCCCGACTCCTTGCTCTCGAGCATGGCCCTCATCAGCCGCCGGCCGATGAGCCGGTAGCCCGACTGGTTGTCGTGGATCCAGCGGCCGAGGGCCGCCGACAGGGTGACCGTGCCGAGCCAGTTCGCGAGCCGCCGCACGGGCGGCATCCGCCGGAAGCTGCGACGCCCGACGATGAGCTCCGTCGGCACGCCGGCGATCGAGCGGCGGGCATACAGACCGAGGAGCGCGGCGATCTCCGAGGGGTCGTGCTGGCCGTCGCCATCGAGCGTCACGACCGCCTCGGCGCCTTCGGCGAGGGCCGCCGCGAACCCGGCACGAAGGGCCGCGCCCTTGCCCTCGTTCGGGGATTGCCGGATGACCTGCGCGCCCGCCGCTTCGGCGACCGCGGCCGTGTCGTCGGAGGAGCCATCGTCGACGACCAGGACGGGCAGCTGACGGCATGCAGCGGCCACCACCAGCCTGATCCGCGCCGCCTCATCGTGTGCGGGGATCAGCGCCACCACCCGGCCGCGCTCCCCGGAAGCCACCGTGGTCACGCCCCCGATGCTACGCCCGGCCTGACACACACCCGAGAGCATCGGGCGCCTTCGCGTGACGCCCTCACGGCGAGGGAGGCCCGACTCTCGGGACATGATGGTGGTGGGGGCGCGTTTTCGGGCGCTGGCGGGCGCACGAGCCGCGCTGCGGGCAATTCGAACGTCGATCGGCGTCGCCGCGGGCGACGTCGGCGTGCGGCCGCTGGGTGGCACGAGCTATGAGGCTCCCGTCGACGACTTCGTGCTCGCCGGCCGCTTCGAGGATGCCGACGTCCCGAGAGTCATCGGCTTCGTCCACGCCCACGGCGGGCGAGTCATCGAACGGCGCAACGACACGCAACGATCCCCAGCAACGACCGGCTCGCCGAGGCGCCCCGCGGCGCTCAGTAGGTGACGGCGTCGAAGGACGAGAGCCGGTAGCGGTTCAGGTCGACCCGCCCGGAGATGCCCGGGACGGAGCCGTCGCTCGAGTACTGCCAGAAGGTCCATGACTTGCCGCCCCAGTTGCTGCCGGGGACGGACGGGCTTGTCGTGTTCCAGTGCGCGACCCACAGGATCGAGTAGCCGTTGTCCGCGAACCAGCGGCTGTCGTTCAGGTTGTTCCGCCAGAAGGCCGGGCTGGTGTAGATCAGCGGCCGGACGCCGGTCCGGTCCGTGACTCGCTGGAGCCAGGCCTTCGTCCAGTTGGTCAGCGCCGTCGGGCCGAGGCCGTCGGTGACCTCGATGTCGAGGGCCGGGATGAGCATCCCGCGCTGCAGGCCCATGTTGTTGACGAACCAGTCGGCCTCATTCACCGGGTTGTTGCCCGGTCGGGCGAAGTGGTACGCGCCGAACTTGATGCCCTGGCCAATGGCCCCGGCCTTGTTCCGCTCGTACCGGTCGTCCTTGAAGCCGACCCCTTCCGTGGCCTTGGCGAAGGTGAACGACTTCCCGGCCAGCTTGACCTTGGTCCAGTCGATCGCGCCCTGCCAGTGCGAGACGTCGATGCCCTCCCTGTAGCCGGAGGTCGTCGAGACGCCGCGGAAGAGGCCCGTGGCGGCGTAGACCGCGCTGACGCCGTAGAGCGAGGAGACGCTCTTGCCGGCGACCGCGGTGATCTTGTACCAGCTGCTCCCCGAGACACTGTCCGGGCAGTCGGCCGACCATGATCCACCGGTCAGCGTGGCGGAGGCCGTGACGACCTCGTTCTGGTCGATGATCGCGTGGGTGTCCGAGTCGGTCGTGGTGGACGAGCGGAGCCGCGTCTCGCAGTTCGACATGTAGTTCGTGGTCGTGGGCGCCGTTGCCGTCGGCTTCGGGGTCGCCGTGGGGTTCGGGCCCGACTTGAAGAGCTTGGTTGCGACCCAGACGTACGTGCGGTTGTAGAGGGATTGCGTCGTCTTGCCGTTGATCGCGATGACCTTCAGCCAGCTGCTGCCCCTGACGAACGATGGGCAATCGGCTTCGTAGTAGCCGGCGAGCTTGGTGCCCGCGGCGCGGACGATGCTCCCGGCGGGCAGGATCCGAACCGTCTTCGCCGAGAGGTAGGGCGAGAGCCGGACACGTGTCGAGCACTTGGCCGTCCAGTTGCCGGTCGCCGCGTCGGTCGGGGTGGCCAGGGTCGGCAGCAGCGCAAGCACGGACAGGGCCGCAACAGCGATGGGCAGCCACGATCGATGGGCACGGCGCATTGAGATCCCTCCCGGTTCTTTCTGGGCTCATTCCGGAGGCGGCGATCCGCGTCGGTTGGCCCCGACACCGGACGTACGTCCCTCGCGCCGGTGGGCGACGGCGAGGGCAGGCGCAACGCAGCGGTCTGCGCTACCACCGCACCATAGGAACGGGTCTTGGGAGTGTCTCTAGCCCTACAGTCCTACCCCGGACCGCCCTCGCCGGCGACCGAGGAGCAGCCCGCCCATGACGATGGTCCCGAGTGCGATCGCGGCCGCGGCCGCACCGACGGGCGCAACCTGGGCCAGCGCGTCGCCGTCGTCGACCGCCGTGGGCGGCGGGAGCGTGGCGGGCGCCGTGGGCGGCGCGTCGCTGGGCGCCGCGGGCGTCACGCTGGCGGTCGCGGGCGGCGCGGTCGGCGCGGTCGGTGGTGCTGCCGGGGTGTCCGTTGGCGCCGACGTCGCGGTCGGGAGATGGCTGACCGAGGGGTGGGGCGTCTTCGCGACACCGGGCTTCGCGGTCGGCTTCGGCGTCACGGCGGGCACGACGGTCGTCGTGAAGTTCGCCCACAGGTACTGGCGCAGCGTCAGGCCGGAGGCGTGGACCGTGGCAGCGAGCTCCCGGCCCAGGTATCGGAAGTGCCACGGCTCGTACGAGTAGCAGGTGATGCCGCTCTTGCCCTTGGGATAGCTCATGACGAAGCCGTATTCCCAGGCGTGGTTCCGCATCCACTTGCCGGCCGCGGTCGTGCCCCAGGAGTTGAGGAGCGTCGCGACGGGCGGGTCGCTGCGGACGTCGACGGTCAGGCCCAGCTGGTGCTCCGAGTGTCCGGGGCGCGCCGAGACCTTGAGCGCCTCCGTCCGGCCGAGGCGCGCGACCCAGCCGGCGAAGACCGTCTCCTGGTCCGCGTAGCTGCGGTAGGCACTCTGGATGCCGATGGCGTTGCCCGCCGCCGCGGCGGCCTCGCTCATGGCCTTCAGATCGTCGGCCATCACGGAGCGCACCCAGCCGCGGCCCGGGACACCGAGGTCGCCGACGCGCACCAGGTCCCTGGGGGCGTAGGACCGCGGAACCCGGAGGATCGTGTCGACGAGCGTGATCTTCCAGTCGCCGAGGCCGCGGGGGGAGGTGAGGATGTCGTCGTAGCGGCAGGCGGGAAGCGGCCCCATGGCGCGCGCAGCGCCACCGCCGTTGTCGATGGCGGGATGCACGCCGAGCAGGGCGAGCACCGCCAGCGCCGCTGCGAACGCGGCCAGGCGGGCGAGCGTGGCCACGTGCGCGAGGGCTTGCATCGGACGGGAGCGTACGAGGGGCGGTGCGGGGCGGCAACCACCGGGCTGACGGGAACCCCCGGTACCATCGGCGGGATGACGGACCACGGGCCGGCGCCGCGCACCGTGGTCGTGGACGGCCGGACCTTCGAGCGCGTCCCGATTCGCACTCCCGTGCTGCTGCCGGGCGACGACATGGCCGCCGTGATCCGCGAGCACGCGGGGCAGTTCCTCCGGCCGGGCGACACGATCGTGATGTCCGAATCGGCGGTCGCGATCATGCAGGGCAGGGCGCGCGACTGGCGCACGATCCACCCCTCGCCACTCGCCCGATTCCTCTCCAGCCGCGTCCTGAAGACGACGTACGGCACGGGGCTGCGCAGCCCGTACGCCATGCAGTACGCCATCGAGCTCTGCGGGCTGCCCAGGATCCTCCTGGCGCTGCCGGCGCACGTCCTCGGGCGACTGCTCGGCCGGAAGGGCTGGTTCTACCTGGTCGCGGGCCTGAACGCGCGGATGATGGACGCCGAGCACACGATGGGCATCGCCGAGTTCTACGAGATGTGCATCCCCGCGCCGCACGACCCGCCGGGCACCTGCCGCGCGCTCAAGGCCGCCACCGGCTACGACATTGCGATCTGCGACATCAACGACATCGCGCCGGCGTGGTGCGTCGCCAGCACGCTGCCCGCGGAACGGGTTCGCCTCCTGGAGCGGAGCTTCGACGACAACCCCCTCGGCCAGGAGGACGAGCAGACCCCGATCGGGATCTGGCGCGAGGCCCCGGAGGGAGCGCTCCAGGACGGTCCGCGATTCCCTGTCGGTGCGGGCGCGTGACCAGTCGGCGCGGGCGCGTGACCGGCCGGTGCGGCGCGGACAAGCCGACGCCGCGCGGCCGCCGTGGACGGAAGCGGGCGCGCCGCCTAGGATTCGAAGCCTGATGCGCGTCCCCGCCACGACCCTTACCTGCGCGTGTAGCCGGCGAGCGTCGGCTGCGGCCGGGTCGCGCAGCGTCTAGAGGGACGCCCTCCTCCCGTCCGGATCCGGCCTCGCCGACCTCGCGCGCTCCCGCACTTCCCGACTCACCCGACCGGAGGATTCCCATGACCGATTTCGCAACCGCCCTCGTCGACATCGACTGGGCCCAGGAGCACCTCGACGACCCGGATGTCCGCTTCGTCGAGGTCGACGTCGACACCGGGGCGTACGACGAGCGCCACATTCCCGGGGCCGTGGGCTGGAACTGGACGAGCCAGCTGTCCGACGGCACCCGCCGCGACGTCGCGAGCCGGAAGGACTTCACGCAGCTGCTGCGCGAGGCCGGCATCGGCCCGCAGACGTCGATCGTGCTGTACGGCGACAACAACAACTGGTTCGCGGCCTGGGCGTACTGGCAGCTCAAGCTG
>DASTIE010000104.1:0-6979 GCA_035717865.1 Candidatus Limnocylindrales bacterium | reverse complement strand
CGTTGGCGGCGGCAAGTTCTACGCCGACGGCGTTCTCGCGGAGGGCCTGGTGGAGAGCAAGCCATGGACGGTTAAGGCCGGGGCGCCCTGCCCGACGGGGCTGACATCCGCGGGCGCGTTCGCTGCAATCCTCGGACGGTTTCCGGCTGAACGGCCGTCCGCTCCACACGCCCCACCGGCCGTCCGACGCTCCGGAGTGGCGCGAAATCGCTATCGGTTGGCGCACATCGACGGCAACGGACCTTGCTCTGGAAAGGAGCACGGACCACCCAGGCGAGCCTCGATTCTGCTGCCGAGGAACACGAGAGTCACGATGATGATCACGACGACAAGTGCTCCGGCAACCGCGACCTGCATGATCCGCACGTCAGTCCTCCAGCGGGCTACGTGGCCAGTCTTGGTCGTGGCGGCTGGCTGGACAATCAGTGGAATCACTCCTGTCCCGCATCCTCGGACAGACGCTTTCGGAGTAGGAATGACACCGCTACAACTTCTCAGCGACGTCCGGCGTTGTGCGTCCGGAGGTATTGAACTACCTTGGCCCCAATGGTTATATGCTGATATGACCAACCGGACAACCACCCTGGCGCGCGGCGCGACGGGTGCCGCGCAGCGCTTCTACACGCCCCAGGAGGTGGCGCACCTCCTCGCGGTCAGCCCAACGACTGTGATGGCACGCATCCACGACGGCGCCCTCCCAGCGATCAGGGTCTCGGAACGCGTCTACCGAATCCCGGTCGCCGCATTCGAACGATTCGTGTCGACCGAGCCTGCACCGGTCTTCGACGTTCGCTATCGCCGGGTCAAGCGCGTGCGGAAGCTTGGCGAGCCGATCGTTGCCGTCGGTGATCTCGTCCGAACGTGATCCTGTCGACTGCTGGGCTCAACCAATACGTCATCGGCCTGGCCAAAGCGCTGTACACGCGTGGCTTCGAGCTGCCGTCCGGCCCCGCGGCGGAGTTCGACGACTCGGGCCATATCGCCTTTGGTCTCGTCGGCACGATCGCCGCGGCGGAGGGTCTCGGCCTTGATGCCGAGATCTCGCTCGACGAGCGCTGGCGACCGTTGCCCGAACGCCGCTGGGAGCGGGACGAGTACGCGTATGACCTGATCGATCACGGTCGGGCCCGTCGAAGAGCGTTCCACCTGCACGACCGTGCGCTCTCCGAGGCGCGCCTCGGTGTGCTCGCTCACGAGCATTGCGACGTCCTCGGCGCCCCGAGGTGCTCGCACTACGTCGGCCGGGACATTGGCGATGGGTACCTGGCGATCGACCTTCTGTTGGCTGCCTGGGTCGAGCCGGACGATCTCGGGTGTGACTCGCTGATCTGTCTCAGCTAGCGCTCAGCGGTTCGCGCCCCCGTGCGGCGCTCGGCTTCGCAGCGCGTAGTTCGCCGAGGCGAAGGCCGCCTTGCGGGTCATCTCGGGAGCGGGAGCCGCCCAGCGGCCCTCCTCGACCTTCAGCTCCGCGACGATGCTTTGCAGCGCCGGATCGGGGCCCGCATAGGCGGCGATCTTTCGCGCCACGACCTTCAGCCCATCAACGGCGGCCGCGTACTGCCAGTCCCACTGTCAAGACCTAGACGAGCGCCCTCAGCGTGAGACCGGCTGCGCGATGAGCGGCCCGATCGCGGTCGCCGCGCGCTCGATGTCCACCGCGTCGTTGTACACGTGCGTGGAGAACCGGACCGCGGTGCCGCGGAATGCGGCCTTGATCCGATGCGCCGCGAGGGCCGCGCCGGCGCGCTCCGGATCATCGATCTGCGGACAGACGAGCGTCGCCCCGCCCCACGCGATCCCGAGCCGGTCCGCCAGGTCCCGAGCGAGCTGCACCGGCTCCTCGAGGTGCCCCGCGGCCTGCCACTCGACCAGCAGCTCCAGCGACGTCGCCGCGAAGACCCAGGGATGCCACGGCAGCGAGGCGTCGTGGCGGGCAGCGCCCTCGGCGAACGACAGCGGCCCGCCGAAGAAGACCGTGTACGGGTTGTCCGATGCGCGCCAGCTCGACGCGATCGGCGGCAGCCGCTCCACCTGCTCCTGGCCCAGAACCATGAACGACACGCCGCGCGGGCAGAGCAGGTGCTTGTAGCCGTGGACGAGGACGTAGTCGATCCGGTCGATGACGCCGTCCAGCGACACGAAGGGCACGCCGTGCGTGGCGTCGAGCAGCACGCGCGCGCCGGCCTGCGTCGCCCGATCGACGATCTCGCCGACCGGCAGCACCCGCCCGGTCTGCATCTGGACCAGGCTCAGGGCAACCAGCGTCGTCCCCGGCGTGATGGCCTCGATGAGGCGATCGACATCCGCCTCCACGACCTCGACCCCGCGCTGCTGCGCGACGAGCAGCGGATACAGGACGGACCGGAATTCGGCCGTCGGGACCACGACTCGATCGCCCGGTCGAAGGTCCGCCGTGACGACACCCATGCCGACCGACACGGACGGCAGCAGCGCGACACGTGACGGCGCCACGTTCACGAGCTGGGCGAAGGCCGCGCGAGCCCGCTCCGACTCCCTGTCCCAGTCGACCCAGCGGCCCGTGCCGGCGGTCCAGCTGTCCTCGGCCTCGCGCATCGCGCGCATCGCCGGCTCCGGCGGCAGCCCGTAGGTCGCGGTGTCGAGGTACGTCAGCCCCGGCGCGGGATGGAACAGCGCTCGAATGCCCGGATCCACGGCCGGAGTCTAGTCGCCGTCGCGACCGCGAATCCGGTGCGGGCAAGCAAATTTCCCACATGCCGATGCACCGTTGGTCACCTTGCGCAAACGGGCTCGACAGGCCGGAATGGGGTTCTCCATCGCCACCCCGCACAGGTACCCCATGCGCATTCGCCGATTCACGGCCGTCCTTCTCGCCATCCTCGTGCTCTGTTCGAGCGTGCCCGCCGTCCTGGCGAGCCCCGCCGACGGCACGACCACCATCGAGGGCACCCTCGAGCTGGAGGTCAGCGAGCAGGTCCACGCCGGCGGGCGCATGAGCGCGACGTTCGACTACTCCGTCCGCGACGAGCACGGCAAGCGCACGCCGGTGACCTTTGCCGGCGAGCCGCCCCGCGGCTTCGAGGGCGGCGCGAAGGTCCGAATCAAGGGCCATCGAGACGGCAACGGCAACGGCGTCGTGGCGGACGGCCAGCTGACGGTCCTGGCAGATGCGGGCGGCAGCACGGACGACCTGAGCGGCGCCTCGAGCGCGACGGTCCAGGCAGCGGCGACGATCGCCCCGGTCGCGAAGCGGCTCGCGGTGATCCTCGTGAACTTCGCGTCGAACCCGGTCCAGCCGTACTCGGCGGCCTACGTGAGGAACAGCATCTTCAACAACACCGACTCGGTCGCCGCCTTCTACGCCGAGGATTCCTACGGTGCGATGACGCTCACGGGCGACGTCTCGGGCTGGTTCACGATCTCCTACGACACCGGCACGTGCGACACCGCCGCGATCCAGACGAAGGCCGACGCGGCCGCCACCGCCGCGGGCGTGGTCCTGTCGGGCTACACGAACATCACGTACATCTTTCCGCACCTCAACGCCTGCAGCTTCGCCGGCCGGGCGCAGCTCCCGGGAGCGCGGTCGTGGATCAACACGATCAGCGCGACCAGCCCGAAGATCCACGAGTGGGTGATCTCCCACGAGCTCGGCCACAACTTCGGCGTGAACCACGCCAACAGCTACAACTGCACGGCCTCCGGGGTCCGCGTCACGATCGCCCGCTCCGGCTCGGACTGCGCCTCGACCGAGTACGGCGACCCGCTGACGATCATGGGCGCGTGGAATCCGATCGAGCGGTACCCGCACAACATCGCCTGGCACCGGCTCCAGATGGGCTTCATCGCGTCCTCGGAGCGGCGGACCGTGACGGCCTCCGGCCTGTACACGCTCGGGGCGACGGCGTTCGCCGCCACCGCGCCCAAGGCGATCCGCATCAACCGCACGGGCTCCACGGCCGCCCGCCACTGGTTCGAGATCGAGTTCCGCCAGCCGGACGTCCTGTTCGATGGCTTCGACTCGACCGAGCCCATCGCCAACGGCGCGAGCATCCGGCTGGTCGCCGACGATGACGAGCGGCGCCAGTCGTTCCTCCTGGACACGACCCCGACCACCTCGAGCTTCGACGACGCGCCGCTGCGCGTCGGCCGAACCTTCACCGACCCGCTGTCCGGGATCGCCGTCACCACGGTCGGCTTCGTCACGGACACCGCCGGCAACAAGGCGGTCAAGCTCAAGATCGTCTTCCCGAACACGCCCGCACCGGCGGCTCCGGGCAGCTTCAAGGCCACCTCCTCGGGCGACGGCCTGACCGCGACGCTGTCGTGGAGCCCCGCCGTGACGCCCGTCGGCGTGGCGAGCTACCGGATCTACCGCGACGATGCGCTCGTTGCCACCGTCGCCGGCACGGCGACGAGCTACACGGACCCCGACCGCGTTCCGGGCACCACGTACAGCTACCGGATCGAGGCGATCGACTGGATCGATCTCGTCGGCGCGTCGGCGGCCGCCGACGTGTTGATGCTCATTCCGGAGATCGGCACCACGATCGCGTGGTTCGGCGACCAGGAGGCGGCCGCGACCGAGCTGACGGAGGACACGCAGCCCCCGACCGCCACCAACGCGACCACGCTGACCTTCGCGCTGCACTTCTCGGCCCCCGTCACCCGCCTCACGAAGGCCTCGCTGCTGCTGGGGGGCAGCGCGACCGGCTGCACGGTCACCGGCCTGACCGGCTCTGGCGCGGATTACAACGTGACGGTCTCCGGCTGCTCCGAGGGCACCGTCTCGGTGTCCATCGACGCCGGCGCCGTGTGGGACAACACGGGCTACCTGGCGCCCGCCGAGGCCGCGACCTCCGACACGCTCCTGATCGATCGAACGGCGCCTGTCGGCTCGAAGCCCGGCGTGCTCCTCCGAGAGGGCTCGAAGCTGTCCGGCTCCGCCATGCCCGTGCGGATCGTCCTCGGGGGCCGCGACGAGAGCTCCGGGGTGGCGTCGTTCGAGGTCGCCAGGAGCATCGACGGGAAGGCGTACGCGACGATCGCGGCGGCAACCGCCTCGACTGCCCTGTACACCAAGGTCGCGCCGGGTCACACCTATCGCTTCCGCGTCCGCTCGCGTGACGAGGCCGGCAACCTCTCGGCCTGGGTCGAGAGCGTCCTCGTGAAGCCGGCGCTGACCCAGGATTCGTCGAGCTCGATCGCGTACCGCGGGACGTGGTCCAGGGTCACCGCCACGGCCTACTCGGGCAGCACGGCGCGAAAGACCGGGACCGTCGCGACGGCGTCGTACACGGTGAAGGGACGCGGCATCGCGCTGGTCGCGACGACGGCGTCCACCCGCGGCAAGGTGAAGGTCTACATCGACGGCATGTACGTTCGAACGGTCGACCTGTACAGCTCCAGCGCGGCGTACCGGGTGCTGGCCTTCTCGCAGATGTTCTCGAGCTCCGGCACGCACACGATCAAGGTGGTCGCCCTCGCGACGCCGGGCCGCCCGCGCGTCGACCTCGACGCCTTCGCCGTCTTCCGCTAGACGGCCGGGCGCTACCCGGCGGGGCGCTACCTCGTCGAGAAGACCGGGACGAGCGCCGCTGCGGAGGTCGCGCCATGGAGTCGCTCGAGGTACGGGCGCGCGCCGAGCTGCTCCAGCGTCTCGCGCGCGGCGGCGATCGCCTCTGCGGCGGCGGACGAGTCCTTCGCGTGGTCCGGCAGCAGCACCGCGAGGTCGACGGCCGCCGCTGCCTCGTCGAACCGCAGCCCGAGCTGGCGGTACGCGCGGAACGCGTCCAGGAAGCCCGCGAGCGCCTCAGGTCGGCGGTTCTCCAGCGCGGCGATCCCCGCAGCGATCCGGGCGCGATCCGCGTCCAGCGCGGCTCCGGAGAACGCGGCCAGGCCGGGTGCCTCGACCAGTCGCCGGGCGGTGGCCGCATCTCGCGCCCACAGCGCCGCCCGGGCGGCGAGCGGCGTCGCCAGCGGGCGGAAGTAGTCGGTCAGGTCGGCGGAGCGCTCGGCCTCCTCGACCGCGGTCCGCAGCTCGCCGGCGGCGAACGCGGCCGCCGCGCGCGCCAGCCGCTCGTATGACTCGAACTGCGGGTCGGTGACGCCGGCTCGGAGACGCGCCCCGGCCTCGATGTCGGCGCTGGTGTCGAGTCCGCGGAGGGCGTGCAGCAGCGCGCGATCGAAGTAGATCTCGATCCAGAAGTTGTCCTCGCGCGCGAGCCCGAGCCAGTCGTCCAGGACGCTCGCCGCCCAGTCCCACTCGCCGGTCCGGATCGCGGAGATCACGCTGTTGCCGATCATCTGGAGGCTGTAGGCGCGCGAGCCCTGGCGCTCGCCGATCTCCAGGCCCTCGCGGCCGAGGGCGAGACCCGCCGCCGGATTGCCCCACTGCTCGTAGAAGGTCAGAAGGACGCGGCTGCTCAGCTCGACGTCGTTGAGGTCGTTCGCGAGCGCGAGGTCGTGGGCGCCGCGGAGCAGGATGATCCCCTCGCTCGGTCGGCCGGTCACGAGCAGGCTGATGCCGCGGCCCTGCAGGCCGCGTGCGATCGGCTCCAGGTCGCCGAGTCGCTCCGCGATCGGGAGGAGCCGGTCCGTCCATTCGAGGGCGCGCACGTTGTCGGCGAGGCCGCGGTAGGCGCGCATGAGCCCGACCATCAGTGCGACGCCGCCGCGCGTCTCCTCGAGGTCGGCGAACTCCTGCCACGCCGCCTCGACGACGCGCAGCGCCTCCACGGGATCGGTGCGCGCGGTGGTCAGCGATTGGGCACGGAGGGCCTCGGCCATCGCGATCCTCACGCGGTCGCCCGTCTTTCGACGCTCCTCGACCGCCGCGGCGGCGTGACGCAGGAGCGGGGCCGGGTCCACGACGTTCTGTGCCGCGGCGTAGGCGCCCTCGTGCAGCTCGGCGCGATCCGCGGGGTCCGTGGTGACGTCGAGCGCCTGCTCGAGGAACAGCCGGGCCTGCTCGTGGGAGCCGAGGTCCGCCGCTCGATCC
>DASTIE010000103.1:0-3179 GCA_035717865.1 Candidatus Limnocylindrales bacterium | reverse complement strand
GGCGAGCTCGTCGCGAGCCAGCTCGGCCTGGCGGCGTGCCAGGTCTCGCTCCCGTGTCAGCCGTTCGATCTCCGCGGCCAGCCTGGCCGGCGAGACGTCGATGGCGGCGGCGCGCTGCTGCGCGCGTGTCGTTCGATCCATGCCTTCCAATTCCCCGATCAGTTGTAGAGGTGGTCCACGAGCTCGTTCATGAGCCCGGAGACGAAGCGGACGGTCCCGATGGCCTCGGGATACGCGAGGCGCGTGGGACCCAGGACGCCGACCACGCCGACGGCGCGATCCGGGCGCCCGTACGGCGCGAGCACGAGCGCGACCTCGCGCATGTCCGGCGGCTCGTTCTCCTGGCCGATGAAGACCTTGACGACACCCGACTGCGCGACGGCCCCGACGAGCCCGCCGAGGTAGACGCGGTTCTCCAACGCCGTGAAGACGCGCCGGAGCTTGTCGCTCTGGGCGAACTCCGGGGCGCCCATGACGTTGAGCAACCCGTCGCTGAAGACGTCCTCCACCGCGGCGCTGTCGTAGTCGTCGAGCACGCGGACGATCCGCTCCCCGACGCGCAGCACGAGCTCGGCATGCGGCGCGGCCGTGTCACGGCGCACGAGAGCGGCGGTGATCTCGGCGGCGGTCGCGTCGTGGACGAGCTCGTTGAGGATCGTCGCGACGGCGCTCAGGGTCTCCTGGTCCTCCGGGCCCGCGAGCGTCACGAGCGACTGCTTGATTGAGCCCTCGCGAAGGACGACGACCAGGCTCGCCATTCGATCGTTGATCGAGACGAGGTCGACCCGCCGGACACGGGCCGCGGCGGGCTTCGCCGGCGTCGCGATGCCGGCCGCGTGGGTCAGCGATGCGATCGTCGAGGCGGCGAGGCGGAACCAGTGCTCGCTGGCGAACTC
Source organism: Candidatus Limnocylindrales bacterium (assembly GCA_035717865.1). GTDB lineage: Bacteria > Chloroflexota > Limnocylindria > Limnocylindrales > CSP1-4 > UBA5189. The sequence goes on along the minus strand of DASTIE010000103.1, from coordinate 2,283 downwards.
CACCTGCCCGAACTGGTGCCGGATCATCAGCTGCTCGACCTCCGGAAGCGGCGACGCATCGATCACCGACTCGACGTACCAGCGGTAGCCGGCGTCGGTCGGGATGCGACCCGCGGAGGTGTGCGGGTGGTCAAGCAGGCCCGCGAGCTCCAGCTCGGCGAGGATGTTGCGAACCGTCGCACTGGACACGCCGAGGCGATACCGGTCGACGAGCGCCTGGCTCCCGACCGGGGTCGCGGTGGTGACGTATTCCTGGATGACGGCCCGGAGGATCGCGGCGGCGCGAAGGTCCATCGGGCCGCTGGAGCGACGAATTCGGCGCGCCAAGGCATGTTCTCCGTTGGGTTGCTGCTCGGTTAGCACTCTCCCTGCCAGAGTGCTAACGGGTTGGAAGGATCGTAGTCCCACCGGCGCACAGTGTCAACGAAGTGGCGTGGCTGCCGGCCGCGGCTCGGTCGTCGTGCCGAGTCTGCGGCATCGCGATGGCCCCAATGAACGTCCGCCCGGGCACGCGTACCAGTAGAGTTGGAAGGCGTCCCCCCTGGGCGCCACGCTGAGGCCGAGCCAGTGGATCGGGAACTCGTCGAGGCGGCCCAACGCGACGACCGGGAGGCATTTGTCGACCTGGTCCGTCCGCGCGCCGATCGCCTGTTCGCGGTCGCGCACCGGATCCTCCGTGACGTCGATCGGGCCGAGGATGCCTTTCAGGACGCGCTTGTGATCGCCTGGCGTGACCTGCGAAGCCTCCGCGATCCGGACCGGTTCGATGCCTGGCTTCAGAGGGTCCTCATCAACGTCTGCACCCGTCACGCGGGCCGAGAGCGGCGGCGCGTGGCCAACCTTCGGGCTCTGCCGATCGATGGACCGGTAGCGCCCGACGAGCTTTTGACGGTCGCTGACCGAGACCAGCTTGAACGCGGGTTCCGGCGGCTCTCCACCGAACAACGCGCCGTGCTCACGCTGCATCACTTCGCTGGCTATGCGCCATCCGAGATTGCCGAGATCCTCGGCATCCCGGGGGGCACGGTCCGCTCTCGACTGCATAACGCTCACCGCGCGATGCGTGCCTCGCTCGAGGCGGATGCCCGCGCCCAGGTCCCGGGAGGCAAGACGGCATGACCGCCGATCGAGACATGACTCGCCTCCTGGATGCCTGGCTCGCCGACGGTCCGATGCGGGTCTCCGACCGCGCATTCGACGAGGCCGTCGGGCGCGTGTACCGCGAACGGCAACGGCCCGCGTGGCGCTTCCAGCCCTGGAGGCTCCCCACGATGTCCACCCAGCTCAAGCTCGTGCTCGCCGGCGCTGCGCTGCTCGGCGCGATGCTCGGCGCCACGGTCCTCTTCTCCGGCGGCACCGCCAGACCGAACGCCTCGGCGGCGCCCTCGCCGACGGCGTCACCCACGACCTCCGCACAGACATCGCTCGCCACGCCAATACCCACGCTGAGGACGTTCCGCATGGAAGTGCAGGGCGACGCCATCGCATGGACCGCCGCGGTCCCGGCGGGGTGGAGCGACCGCGCCTGGTACATGACGACCGAGGTCGGACCCGCAGCTCCAACCGGGGTGTCCGTCGCAGCCACGGGTGCCGTCAACATCCCCAGCGACCCATGCGACGGGATCGGCAAGGTCTCGGTCGCCAGGTCCTCTGCCGATGTGGTCGCGGAGCTGGAAGCCCGTGACGACCTGACCGTCTCCAACCCATCGGCGGCCACGCTCGGCGGCTACTCGGGATCGCGCATCGACGTCGAGGTGCCGGCCGACCTGAGCGCCTGCGAGGGCGACTACTTCCTCTTCGCGGAGCCGGACGGCAGCGGGTTCTACGCACAGGGCCCGTCGAACCGGCTCCGGGTCTGGATCCTCGACGTGGCGGGGCGACCGGTCATCTTCTGGATCCAGAGCTTCCCCGGGACGCCGCCTGCGGACCTCACCGAGGCCCAGGAGATCATGAACTCGATCGTGATCACGCCCTGATCGGGGCGTGATGACATGGATGACCTGGATCGTGCGGGGGCTCGCAGGGGCTCCCGTGCGTCCAGGGCCCTAGATGTGATTCCCAGAGATGTTGTTGACAGCGAGTCGGGATCGGGTGCTGTCCTGCCATTGAACGATGGGACGCGTACCAGGCGGAGATTCCGCGCCGGCTGTAGCCCGCCCGGAGCTCGCCCACGCTCAGCGCCGGCTCAGTGACAGGCGTCTCGGGCCTCGATCATGCTTCTCGTGGGGTGGTCGTCGCCTATCACGCACCCCATTGGTGGATGGCACAAACCGCGTCCGTCGG
>DASTIE010000102.1:0-34785 GCA_035717865.1 Candidatus Limnocylindrales bacterium | reverse complement strand
ATGATCGAGGCCCGAGACGCCTGTCACTGAGCCGGCGCTGAGCGTGGGCGAGCTCCGGGCGGGCTACAGCCGGGGCGGGATCTCCGCCTGGTACGCGTCCCATCGTTCAATGGCAGGACAGCACCCGATCCCGACTCGCTGTCAACAACATCTCTGGGAATCACAGCTAGGCCGGCACCTGGTTCGCTCGGCCGGGAGTCCGACGTCTGGGGGCGTCAGTCGCGGTGGAAGAAGGGCGTGAGGGCGGGGTAGAGCTCGCGATACGTCGCGTGCGCCTCCCGATATGCCTGCGCATGTTCGCCGGGTGAGGCGATCGGGGTTGTCCGAACGGTTGCGGCCACCGCCTCGTCGATCGTCGAGAACCAGCCCGCGGCCGGGGTTGCCAGGAGGGCCGCGCCATAGGCCGCGCCCTCGGTCGTGCTGACCGTCGAGATCTCGGCCTCGAGGACGTCCGCGAGGATCTGGCGCCAGGTGGGGCTGCCGAGCCCGCCACCGGAAGCGCGGACCGCCGTCGGCGCGGGCATGCCGGCCTTGACCATGAGGTCGAGCCCGTCGCGCAGGCCGAAGGCCACGCCCTCGAGGACGGCGCGGACGAAGTGGCGCTGGTCGTGGGCCAGCGTCAGCCCGACGAAGGCGCCACGGGCCAGCGGGTCGGGGTGCGGTGAGCGCTCGCCGCTGAGGTAGGGGAGGAACCACAGGCCCTCGGCGCCGGGGGCGATCTCCCCGGCCGGTTCGACGAGCTCCGGATACGCGACATCGGGGGCGAGCGTGTCGCGGAGCCAGCGCAGGCTGCCCGCGGCCGAGAGCATCACGGACATGAGGTGCCAGCGATCCGGAACGGCGTGGCAGAAGGCGTGGACGCGGCCGTGCGGATCGTGCAGCGGCGAGATCGTGGCCGCGAACACCACGCCGGACGTGCCGAGCGAGAGGGCGACGGTGCCGGGATCCAGCGCCCCGACGCCCACGGCGTTCGCCGCCTGGTCGCCGCCGCCCGCGACCACGGGCGTGCCGGCTCGAAGTCCCGTCGCCGCGGCGGCCGCCACCGTCACGACGCCCGTGACGGCAGGCCCCTCGAACGTCGGCGGCAGCCACTCCCGAGGGATTCGCAGCGCGGCCAGGATCTCCGGCGACCAATCGCGGCCGGCGAGGTCGAAGAGCAGGGTGCCGGCGGCATCCGCCTTGTCGAGTGCGTGCTCGCCGGTCAGCCAGAGGCGGACGTAGTCCTTGGGCAGCAGGACGTGCGCGACGCGCGCCCAGATCTCCGGCTCGTGGTCGCGGACCCAGACGAGCTTCGGCGCGGTGAGCCCGGTCACGGCGTCGTTCCCCGTGATCTCGATGAGTCGCGAGGCTCCGACGGCCGCGCGGATCTCGTCGCAGGCGCGCGCGGTCCGCTGGTCGTTCCACAGGATCGCCGGCCGCAGCACCCGATCGGCCGCGTCCTGCAGCACGAGCCCGTGCATCTGCCCGGTCAGCCCGATTGCGGCCACGTCCTCGCCGGCGACCCCGCTCGACGCCAGCACCTGGCGAACCGCCGCAATCGCGCCGTCCGTCCAGAGCGCCGGCTCCTGCTCGCTCCAGAGCGGCCGCGGGACGTCGAACCCGTACTCCGCGATGCCGATCCCCACGACGCCGCCCGCCTCGTCGACGAGGACGGCCTTCGCGGCCGTTGTCGAGACGTCGATGCCGAGCACGCACCTCATCGCGTCAAGCGGCCTCGGGACCGTGACCGCCGTGCCAGGGGCGAGCGTCAGCGGTCGACTCGCCAGATCGCGCGGTTCACGAGGCCCTCGAGGCGCTCCTGCTCCCCAGACACGGGCTTCGGGTTGAGCCCGTCGGCGACGCGCTGCTCGAGATCGGCGAGCGACACGGAGCCGTCCACGATCTCGCTCCCGAGCCCGTCGCCCCAGCGCGCGTACCGCCGCTCCCGTGGGTCCTCGAGCGTCCGCCGCTCGAGCAGCTCCGCGGCGACGAGCAGCGCCCGTGCCAGGGTGTCGATGCCACCGATGTGGGCATGGAACAGGTCGGTCCGGGCGATCGACTGGCGCCGCAGCTTGGCGTCGAAGTTGAACCCGCCGGTCGTGAAGCCGCCGGCGCGAAGGATCTCGTAGACCGCCAGCGCGAGCTCATCGACCGAGTTCGGGAACTGGTCGGTGTCCCAGCCGTTCTGGTAGTCGCCCCGGTTCGCGTCGATGGACCCGAAGATGCCGAGCGCGACGGCCGTCGCCACCTCGTGGTGAAACGAATGCCCGGCGAGCGTCGCGTGATTCGCCTCGAGGTTCACGAAGTACTGGCCCTCGAGCCCGTTCCGGGCGAGGAAGCCGGCGACGGTGGCGGAGTCGTAGTCGTATTGATGCTTCGCGGGCTCCTGCGGCTTCGGCTCGATGAGCAGCGTCCCCTCGAAGCCGATCTTGGCCTTGTGCTCGGCCACGAGGTGCAGGAAGCGCGCGAACTGCCGCTCCTCGCGTGCGAGGTCGGTGTTGAGCAGCGTGTCGTAGCCCTCGCGGCCGCCCCACAGGACGTAGTTCGAGCCGCCCAGACGCTTCGTCACCTCCAGCATGTGCTTGACCTGCGCCGCGGCGTAGGCGAACACCTCCGGATCGGGGTTGGTCGACGCGCCGGCCGCGTACCGCGGGTGGCCGAACAGGTTTGCGGTGCCCCACAGGAGCCGCACGCCCGTGCGGGCCATGTGGCCCTCGATGAGCTCCACGACCTGGTCGAGGAACGCCCGGTTCTCGACCCACGACCCCACCTCGGGCGCGACGTCGCGGTCGTGGAACGTGAAGAACGGCACGCCGAGCTTGTCGAGGAAGTCGAAGGCCGCGTCGAGCTTGGCGCCGGCCGCGGCGAGCGGCTCGATCGAAGATGCGAGCCACGGCCGGTCCATCGTCCCGACCCCGAACACGTCCGATCCCGGCCACGCGAACGAATGCCACAGGCAGACGGCGATCCGGAGGTGGTCCTCCATGCGCTTGCCGAGGACCAGCCGGTCGGGCTGGTACACGGCGTAGGAGAGGGGATCGGTCGAATCCGGCCCGTCGTAGTCGATGCGCCCGGGGACCTCGGCGAAGAATGGCTCGGCCATGTCGCGATACTAGAGTGAATTTGTTCGACCGGAGAACAAACCCGGCACGAGGGAGCGCGCGTTGATCGAGCTGCAGGCGGGCCAGGCGCGGGCGACGATCGATCCCGAGCGCGGCGGCCGGATGGCCTCGCTGTGGATCGGCGACCGCGAGCTGCTCGTCGGCCCACCGGACGGGGACGACCGGTCGATCCACTGGGGCTGCTTCCTCATGGCGCCGTGGGCGGGGCGGCTCGCCGGCGGGCGTCTGCGGTTTCGCGCCCGGACGCACCAGCTCCGGCGGACGCACGGGCGGCACGCGATCCACGGCCTCGTCTGGGCGGCGCCGTGGTCGGTCGATGCGGCCGGCACCCACGCCACGCTTGCGGTCAACCTGGACCGCGACGGCTGGCCGTTCGGCGGCGGGGTCCGCCAGGCGTACGGCCTCAGCGCCGATCGCCTGACGATCGAGGCGACCATCACGGCCGGCGAGCAGCCGATGCCCGCGGCGCTCGGGTGGCACCCGTGGTTCCGGCGAGACGCGGTCGGCGGGGAACCCAGGCTCCGTCTGGACGCCCGCGGCGTCCTCGCGCGGCGGGCAATGCTCCCGACCGGCGCGGTGGTCGCGCTCGATCGCCGGACGGACCTGCGCTCCGGTCCGCGGCTCGGACGGCGCCGCCTCGACGACGCATTCGTCGGTGCGCGCTCGCCGGCGGTGCTCACAGGAGATGAGCTCGAGCTGACGGTCGCCTTCGGGCCAGCGTCCGACACGCTCGTCGTGTACACGCCCTGGAATGCCGTGTGCATCGAGCCGCAGACGGCGCAGCCGAACGCCCTCGCTCTGGGGGACGTCGCCGCTCGCAGCGCAGGCCGTCGCGACCTCCAGCCAGGGGAATCATTGAACGCGTCCATCGAGATCTCCTGGCGGCGCCCCACGGGCGCCTGACCGATTCAGGCCTCGATCGCGACGCGTCGGTGGATACCCTCCGATCGATGCCCGCCGACGAGCGCTTCTGGATCTGCGATCGCTGCCACTCGCTGAACGACCTGCGCCACGCGCGCTGTTATCGCTGTCGCGCGGAGCGCTCGAAGGCGAGCACGACCGACATCGGCGAGGGCGCGGATCCACCGCGAGACCCGGCGATGTTCACCGCCGTAGTCGTCGGCTTGATCGTGGCGGTGCTGACGATCTACGCCTGGACCGAGCTGGACCCGGGCGTCAGCATGTACCGGGCCCGCTTCGGCGGGATCGTCGGGGCGATCGTCGCCGTCGGTGTCGTGGTGGGCGGCCGCGGGCGAGTCTCGCTCGGGATCGTCATCGTCAGCCTCGTGCTGACCGTCGCGACCGTCTTCGCGGGCGAGTACCTGATCGCCTCGGAGGAGCTCCTGCCGCCCGCGCCGGAGCAACGCATCCCGATCGCGAAGCCGGCCGCGGTCCTCGACCACGTCGTGGATCGCCTCACGCAGGATCCGTTGCGGCCGTTCATGTGGATCGCCGCGGTCTGCGAAAGCGTGGCCGTGCCGTGGGCGGCACTGGTCGGGCGGCCGGTCGAGTCCCGCGGCGTCTTCAGGCGGAAGCGCAGGCTCGGCGACAACGACGACGACTGATTCGCGCTCCTATGATCGGCGCATGAGCCTGGTCGACGTCGATCGCATTCCCGAGCACATCGAGCATCGCATCACGCTGCCGGACGGACGCACCCTCGCCGCGGCCGAATGGGGCGATCCCGACGGCATCCCCCTCGTTGCGATTCACGGCACCCCCGGTGGAAGGATCAGCTGGTACAAGGACCCGGACATCTATCGCAAGTTCGGCGTGCGTCGCGTCACGTATGACCGGCCCGGCTACGGCGAGTCGACGCGACACCCCGGGCGGCGGGTGGTCGACGCGGTGTCGGACATCGAGCACCTGACCGCGGCGCTCGGCATCGATCGCTTCCTCGTGAGCGGCGGCTCGGGCGGCGGCCCGCACGCGCTGGCCTGCGCGGCGCTCCTTCCGGACCGTGTGATCCGCTGTCAGGCCGCGGTGTCGGTCGCTCCCTTTGAAGCCCAGGGCCTTGACTGGATGGCGGGCATGACGGAGGGCAACGTCAAGGAGTTCGGCGCGGCGGTCCAGGGCGAGGACGCCGCGCGCGAGGTCTGCAACCCGCTCCGCGACATCGGCCTCGAGCGGCTGGAGCAGAACCGGATCGACTGGATGGGCGACGACTACGACCTGTCGGAGGCGGACCGAGAGCAGATGCGCAAGCACATCGTCCGCGTGCGCGCCCACATCGCGAACGGGCTTGCGCCGGGCTCCGACGGCTGGGTGGACGACCTCCTGGTGTTCGTGCAGCCGTGGGGCTTCGACGTCGAGTCCATCCGCGTGCCGGTGCTCATCACGTACGGCCGCACGGACGTCCTCGTCCCCGCGGCCCACGGCGACTGGCTCGCCGCGCACGTGCCGGGCGCCGAGGTGTGGGTGGACGACGAGTCCGGGCACATGGGCGACGACGATGCCATCAAGCGCGAGCTGGGCTGGCTCACCGGCCGCTCTGCCGCCGACGTTCCAGCCTGATCCGGGATACTCCCTCGGGGTATTGACAAAAAGGTTGTCAAGAGGGGGTTTCGGGGCGTAGAATGCGTTCCGACGGCTTGTCAAGACTTGACAGGCCGACAGTCATGTCCGGGAGGCAAGCGAGACGGCAGGCGGAGTTGCGGCAGAGGTCAAGGGCAGGCTGAACGTCGTCGACGTGGTCGGCGAGACGGTCCAGCTGAAGAAGGCGGGCACGACGTTCAAGGGTCTGTGCCCTTTCCACGGCGAGAAGACGCCGTCATTCACGGTCACCCCGAGCCGCGATTCGTGGAAGTGCTTCGGCTGCCAGAAGGGCGGCGACATCTTCTCGTTCGTGATGGAGCGCGACGGCGTGTCCTTCCCGGAGGCGTTGCGGGTGCTCGCCGCGAAGGCTGGCGTCGAGATCGACGAGCGAACCAAGCGCGAGGACGCCCAGCGGGCGCGGCTCCGCGACGTCCTCGAGAGCGCGATCGCGTTCTACCACCAGGTCCTGACGGCGACGTCGCACGGCAAGCCGGCCCTGGACTACCTCCACGGTCGAGGCTTCACGGACGAGACGATCGAGGCCGCCCAGCTCGGCTGGGCGCCGGACGCGTGGGACGTCATGAGCCGCCGGCTCGTCGAGAAGCGCGGCTACAGGCCGGACGAGCTGGTCGAGGCCGGCGTCGCGTCGCCGGCACGCTCGAGCTCCCGCGGCGTGGGCGTCATCGACAGGTTCCGCGGCCGCGTGCTGTGGCCGATCCGCGACCAGAACGGCGCGGCGACGGGCATGGGCGGCCGGATCCTCGGCACGGAGGGCGAGGGCGGGCGCGACACCGGCCCGAAGTACCTCAACACGCCCGCCACGCCCCTGTTCGACAAGAGCCGCTCGCTGTACCTCATCGACAAGGCCAAGGGCGCGATGCGCAAATCGGGCCAGGCCGTGATCGTCGAGGGCTACACGGATGCACTCATGGCCCACCAGGCGGGCTTCGACAACGTCGTCGCGTCGCTCGGCACGGCCCTGACCCCGGGCCAGGTCGCGCTGCTGACGCGCTACGCGAAGCGGATCGCGCTCGCGTACGACGTCGACCCGGCCGGGCAGAAGGCCGGCACCTTCGGCGCGCAGGCGCTGCAGTCGCTGATCGGGCAGCTCGCCGCGACGGAGAGCGGCATCGAGCTGGACGAGGTCCGCGTCGTCCGGCTCCCGGAGGGCAAGGACCCCGACGAGGTCCTCCGCGACAGCCCGGACCGGTGGCGCGAGGAGGTCCGCACGGCGCAGCCGATCGTCGAGTACCTCGTCGACACCTATGCGAAGACCTACGACCTCAAGACCCCCGGCGGCAAGGCCCGCTTCGTCGACGCGCTCATGCCGACCATCCGGGCCGTGCCGAACCCGGTGATGCGAGACGAGTACCTGCAGCAGGTGCACCGCGCCTCGGGCGTGGAGGAGCGCGTGCTGCTCGAGGTCCTGCGCGGCGCTCGGGTCGGGGGAGCGTCGGGTCTCGCTCCCGGCGCCGGGCCGCTGACGGGCGCGCGCGTGGCCAACGCAGCCGACGGCGGCTCGAGGATCTCCGCGGAGGCCATCGTCGGCGCCGCGGACTCGCTGCCGATTGCGGAGATCCTGCGCGGCGTCCTGCCGCAGGAGGCGGAGTTCCTGCGCCTGCTGCTGCTCGTCCCGGAGCTGCAGCTGAAGATCGTCGATTCCATCGGGCCGGACCAGCTCCCGAACACGGTCGCGCGCGAGCTCTTCCGGGCCGTCGTGCTTGCGCGCGAGCCCGACGACCAGGGCGTGCACCCGCCGTTCAGCCTGACGGCGCTCATCCAGGCGCTGGACCCGGAGACCGCGTCGCTCGCACAGGCGGTCATCGCGCGCCGCGATCCGAACCCGCGTGAGCTGTCAGAGGCGGAGCTCGCCTACGAGATCGAGCGCCTGACCATCGACCTCGAGGAGCGCTCGCTGGACGAGCGCGCGGACTACATCGCCTCGGCCCTCGCCGAGGCCGAGCAGGCCCGTCCGGACGAGCCGGGCGCCCGAGATTCCATCGACCAGCTGCTGCGCGAGAGCCAGGCCCTCAACGAGCAGCGCAAATCGCTCCACCGGCGGCGGGACCAGACCCGCCTCCTTGCGCGACCGACCCCGGTTCGCGCATGACCAACTCACGCATGACCAAACACGCAGCACCAACCCGCAGCACCAACCCACGGAGGTAACGAATGGACCCACTTGATCAGCAGCTCGTCGAGGCCGTGCTCACCCGCCCACGTCGCGGGAAGGCGGACCTCGAAGAGGCCAAGCTCGCCGGCCTTCGGCCGTCCCGCGCGGCGCTCGAGGATGTCGAGGACGACGAGGATGAGGACGAGGACGACGAGCCGGAGCTAGCCCTCGGCGGCGACGACGACGACGAGACCGTCGAGGTCGTCGGCGAGGACGCGGAAGCGCGCACCTCGAAGCTGCCGGCCGATGCGCCGGCGAAGCTCGACGCGGAGGAGCTCGAGGAGCCGACCGCGGCGGAGCTCGAGGCGCTCTCGGCCGACATGATCGGGATCGACGACCCGGTCCGGATGTACCTGAAGGAGATCGGCAAGGTCGCCCTGCTGACCGCCGAGGAAGAGGTCGTCCTGGCGAAGGCGATCGAGCTCGGCGAGCAGCTCGTGGACGAGCCCTGGAAGGGCCTCGTGTCGCTCCACGAGTGGACGACGCACAACACGGAGAGCAAGACCCGAACCGCGAAGCCGCAGCACCGGCTGCCGCTGGGCGAGGAAGCCCATCGCATCGTCCGGGATGGCATCTCCGACATCGGGGCCGCGGACCTGCTCACGCCCCATCCGGACTTCCATCTGAACCGTGCCGGCAAGGACGCCCAGTCCGAGGGCACCAAGGAGCTCCTCAAGGAGGCCCGCAAGCTCCTGAGCGCCTATGACGAGGCGGTCCAGGCCGACGCATCCAACGGCAGGAAGCCGGACCGCAAGGCACCCGAGGCGTTCATGACGCTGCTGGACTGGGCCTACTTCGCGGTCCACAACGGCGATCTCGACTCGCGCGACAACGTCGGGCTCCGGGCGATCTACGACTGGACCCGCGACGAGGTCTCGTTCCCGGCGCTCGAGCGCTGGGTCACGGCCGGCAAGGATGCCGAGCTGCTCAAGCTCATGGGCCACGACCCGGAGGTCCCGAAGAACACCAAGCTCGCGCACCGCAAGGGCGAGCTGGTGCGAATCGGGCGAGACGCGCGTGAACAGCTGACGTCCGCGAACCTGCGGCTCGTCGTGTCGATCGCGAAGAAGTACATCGGGCGCGGCATGTCCTTCCTGGACCTGATCCAGGAGGGCAACATCGGCCTGATCCGTGCCGTCGAGAAGTTCGACTTCGAGAAGGGCTTCAAGTTCTCCACGTACGCCACGTGGTGGATCCGGCAGGCGATCACGCGAGCGATCGCCGACCAGGCCCGGACCATCCGCATCCCGGTCCACATGGTCGAGACGATCAACCGCCTGATCCGCGTCTCGCGCCAGCTCCTCCAGGAGCTCGGCCGAGAGCCGACGGTCGAGGAGATCGCCGAGGCGATGTCGAAGGGCCAGGAGGTCCAGGTCACGCCGGAGAAGGTCCGCGAGATCATCAAGGTCTCGCAGGAGCCGGTGTCCCTCGAGACGCCGATCGGCGAGGAGGAGGACTCCCACCTCGGTGACTTCATCGAGGACCGTGGCGCCCTGGCGCCGGCCGAGGCCGCTTCGCACCAGCTCCTGAAGGAGCAGGTCGAGAGCGTCCTGGACTCGCTGACCGGCCGCGAGCGACGCGTCCTCCAGCTCCGCTTCGGCCTCGAGGACGGGCGTGCCCGGACCCTCGAGGAGGTGGGCAAGGAGTTCAACGTGACCCGCGAGCGGATCCGGCAGATCGAGGCCAAGGCGCTGCGCAAGCTCCGCCATCCGTCGCGCAGCCGGAAGCTGAAGGACTACCTGGAGTGAGCGCCGGCAAGCTGCCGCTCGCGCAGCGCCTCACCCGCGTCGCGCGGCGCAGGATCCGGCCGTTCACCCCGGCCGGGCGTGCCGAGCGGACGTCCGGACCGGCACCCGCTGGGATGCCGGTCCTCTTCGTCGGCGGTACGGGTCGCAGCGGCACCACGGTCACCGGACGGCTCCTCGCCGCGCACCCGGGCTGGGTGATGCTGCCGTCCGAGACGAAGTTCATCACGGGCTACAACGGGCTCTGCGACCTCATCCGCGGCAAGGCCTCGTGGGCCGAGTTCCTCCAGGTCGTGCGGGGCCGCGAGTTCAAGAACGCCTGGGGCCGGGGCCTGCACCTGATGGCCGACGCCGGGAGGATCGAGGCGCTGCTGCCGGCGCTCCGGCAGGGGCTGCGGAGCAATCCCTGGGCGGCCGCCGCCACCTTCGTCCACGCCCTCCTCGATCCCGTGGCTGCCGCGGCGGGGGCCACCGGCTGGGTCGACACCACGCCCACGAACGTTGCCAAGGGACCGGAGCTCCTGCTGATGTTCCCGAACATGAAGCTCGTCCACCTGGTTCGCGACGGTCGCGACGTGGCGACATCCGTCACGCGGCGGCGCTGGGGTCCGAACGATCCCGACCGGGCGCTCGACTGGTGGGCGGTCCGACTCGGGCGCTCCTTCCGGGCCGGCGACCAGCTACCGGACTCGCACTTCCTGACCCTGCAGTTCGAGGACCTGTACGTCCGCGAGCGCGAGCGCGACTTCCGGCGGCTGCTCGAGTTCACGGGTCTCACCGAGGATCCGGCGATCAGGGCGTTCTTCGAGGGCGAGACGCCGGCCGATCGAGCGCACGCCGGCCGCTGGCGCTCCGGACTGCCATCGGAGCGGCTGGCCGCGTTCGAGGAGCACCACGAGCGGCTCGCCGCGGACCTCGTCAGCCGCGGGCGACCCTACCGTCCCGTGATCCTGGATCCATTCCCGGAGCTCGCCGCCGTCCGATAGGCGACGCGCTGGTTCTCAGCCGGCGTCGGGCGTCGGGAGGCCGTGCTTCCAGCGGCGCTGCAGCATCACGCACTGGTCGTCGGGAACGGCGACGGACATGTGGACATTGATCACGCGCCAGCCGGGGGCCTCGCGACGCAGCACCGCGGTGAGCCGCATCTCCGCCTTCGTGCCGTCGGCGAACAGCCAGCTCGGCTGATCCGCGAAGAAGCCGCTGTCGCCGTCCGCGTAGGCAACGGGGTTGGCGCCGACGATGAGCCCCTCGCCCGGCTCCTGGGTCCCGCTTCGCAGCGTCTCCTGGTCGTCTACCCACTCGCCCGCCGAGCCGATGAACACGAGCGCCGGGTCGCGGGAGATCAACTCGTTTGCCTCGTCGGCCTCGCCCGCCAGCATCCGTCGATACAGCTCGAGCATCGTGTCGCGGATCTCGACGGAAGGTTCCATCGGGGCGGTGACGGTCATCGCGAGGCCTCCTGTGGGTCCGCGCTCGGGGCGGGTGGGTCGCCCGGTTCCGCGCCCGTTGCGACCGGCTCGCCGGACCGGCTCCAGTCCGAGTACGAGCCGACGTACAGGATGGGATCCGGCAGGCCCGCAACGCGCATCGCCAGAGAGTGGTGCAGGGCAGAGGTGCCGCTCCCACACGACACCACGACATCCCGTTGCTCGCCGCCGTCGTCCGGCACGATCTCCAGCTCCTGGAACCTGGCGCGGAGCGCTCCCGGGCCGAGCATCCGGCCGTTCAGGTCCAGGTTCGTGTCGAACGGCGCGCTGATGGCGGTCGGGATGTGGCCGGCAACCGGATCCACGGGCTCGACCTCGCCGCGATATCGCGGGGCCGCGCGGGCGTCCAGGAGGGTCACGCTCCCGAGGCGGCGCTTGAGCTCTTCCCGATCGATCACGCCGTGCCACGCCTCCGCGAGGCGCAGCGAGGCGGGCGTGGCAGGCGGTGCAGGGACCTCCGTGGACAGCTGATGGCCGGCCTCCGCCCAGGCGTTGATTCCGCCGTCGAGCACGCCGACCCACTCGCCCTCGATGCCCCGGCGCCCGAATCCGAGGTTGTCCAGCATCCACCACAGCCGCGCGGCAACCCAGCCACCGGCGTCGTCGTAGCCGACCACGACCGCCCCGTCGCCGATGCCCGCAGCCGCCATGCGCGCCCGAAACGCCTCGGGGGAAGGGAGCGGGTGGCGGCCGGGGGCGCCGTAGCCGTCTGGATCGGCGAGGTCATCGTCAAGGTCCAGGAAGATCGCGCCGGGCACATGGCCCTCGAGGTACGCGGCGTGCCCCGCGCCGGGCTTGCCCAGGTACCACCGGACGTCCACGATCACGGGCCGCTCGCCGGCCTCCAGCCAGCGTGCCAGTCGCTCCACGGAAAGGAGCGGCGTCCTCTCGACATCCATGACGTCCGAGGCTAGCCCTCCGGGCGCGGCCCCGCAGCACGGCTCGGGCAGGATCGTCTGGTAACCTTCCGCGCGGCGCGGTCGGCGACCTCCGCTCCGGCGTAGCTCAGTGGTAGAGCGAGCGGCTGTTAACCGCCAGGTCGTAGGTTCGAATCCTACCGCCGGAGCCACTTCATCCTCGGACCGGTCGAGCGCGGCGATCGCGTTCCCGGCCAGCCCGGCGGCCGCGTTCATCACCGGGGCCGAGCTGGCGGTGGATGGGGGGTATGTCGCCCGGTGAGTCCCGCCGGTGCGCGTCGGCACGAGGGGCGCGACCGATTTCACGCACCGTTCACGGGCCTTCGCGGCGTCTGATTCCGCCGGCGGGGTAGGGTCAGGTTGCCGAGCAACCGCAGCCCCTGGAGGACGAGATGCGTCGACCTGATCGCACCAAGCTGGTCCAGCAACTGGTGTCGCCGGTGGCGACGCGGGTGCGTCGACGGGTGCAGCGCATCCGGAGACAATTTCCGGCAGTGCCGACGCGCTGGTCCGTCGGGCGGCGACGTCCGGACCGAGCGCAGCATGCGAACGATCGAGGAGCAGCCTGATGCGTGTCCTCCTGGCCCACGACGGATCTCCTGGAGCAGCCGAGGCGGCCTCGCTGGTCGCCGCCCTCGCGTGGCCGGAGGGCTCGTCGGTGCGGGTCGTGGCCGTCGTCGAGCCGCCCATCGCGATGCTGCCGTCGGTGCCCCTGGCGGCGGCCCCGCTCGCGGCATTCCCCGAGATCGAAGCACAGATCGCCGAGCACCTCAAGGACGAGGTCCGCGGTGTCGTCGAGCAGCTGCGTGGCGCAGGCATCGCCGCAGAGGGCGAGGTCGTTCCAGGCCGCCCCGGGACGATCCTCGTGGACGAGGCGCGAGAGCTCGGTGCCGACCTCGTGGTCGCCGGATCGCGGGGTCACGGATCGATCGCCTCGCTCGTGCTCGGTTCGGTGTCGGCAGAGCTCGTGGACCAGGCCCCGTGCCCGGTTCTCGTCGCCCGACGACCGTCGATCGAGCGGGTCCTGCTCGCGTCTGATGGGTCGCCGTCCGCGGAGCACGCGGCCGCGCTGGTCGCCCAGTGGCCCATGTTCGCGGGCTCGCCCGTTCGCGTGCTGAGCGTCGCCGACGTCGTCCGCCCGTGGCATACCGGCATCGCCCCGACAATGTACCGGCTCGCCGTCGAGGCCTACGCCAGGGACCTGGATGCCGCCAAGACCGAGGGCGAGGCGATCGCACGGAAGACCGTCGCCAGGCTCGTCGAGGCCGGCCGCGCGGCCGATGAGAAGGTCCGCGTCGGGGATGCGGCAGCCGAGATCATCGACGAAGCCGCCAGCTGGGGTGCCGACCTGATCGTGCTCGGCTCGCGCGGCCTCACCGGCCTGTCGCGCGTCCTGCTCGGGAGCGTGGCTCGCAACGTCCTGCAGGGCAGCCCGAGCTCGGTCCTCGTGGTGCGGGAGCCTGCCTAACTGACCTAGCCGGCGCCGATACCCCACTCGCGAAGCTGGACGAGCGCACGTTCGAATGCTCGCTCGGGGTGGGCGGGATCGAGCGATTCGTAGGCCGGGTTGATGTTGCTCGGCAGCGTGACGCCGTGCTCCTTCAGGACGACCACGCGATCCCGGAGGTGCGGTTCCGCGCGAGCGCGGCCGATCTCGTCCCCGATGTTCGGTCGGGTGTAGCGATCCTCGCCCGCCGCGAGGTCGCCGGTGGCGAACACGACCACGGCATCCGATCGGGCGAGGTAGGCGTCGACCTTCTCCTCCGGCGTCCAAGCGCCGTCGGGGCGCGGTTCGTCGGACACCACGTAGCCGCGCAGCCCCTTGCCGGCCAGCAGGGACTTGAAGGGCAGGCCCAGCGCCTCCTTCTGCCGTTCCGAACAGCTGATGAACACCCCCGGTGCGGGTTCGCCACCACGAGGACGTCCCTTTGACCGGGGCGCTGGCTCGATGGCGTCGTGGGGACGCCCCGTCAGGAAGTCGAGCAGCAGGTCCGCGTCGCCGTCGGGGTCCTGGAGGAAGAGCAGGCCGCTCGTGCCCTCGAGATGCAGCAACCGCGCGTCCGGCAACGCCGCCGCGAGCTCCTGCGCCACCTCGAGTGGCATTTGGCGCTCCTCGTGGCGGTGGATCACCAGCGCAGCGGCCCTGACCTTCGTCGCCGTCTCTGACACATCCATGCCGCGCGCCGCCTCGAACAGCGCGTGGGCCATGGCCGGGGTGGCGGACTGGCGATACGTGTCGACCGCCAGGCGTTCGTCCTCGCTGCCGGTCCAGCCCATCCAGGCATGGGCGGCCGATTCGATCGCGGCATCCCAGTCATGGTCCACGAGCGTCACCAGCGCCTGGCTGAACGACGTGCCGAACATCCGGTCGCCCCGCACGGAGCCACCGAACAGCACGAGCTTCGTGACGCGCTCCGGGTTTCGCTCGGCATAGGCGATCGCCGTCCCCACCGTGAAGTAGTAGCCAAGGAGGGCGAACGTCTCGAGACCCGCGTGACGCACCACGGCCTCGAGGTCGCGGAGCATCGCTTCCGGGCTGACGTCATCGACGTCCCGCTGTGAGCTGCCCGTCCCGCGGCCGTCGTAGAGCACGACGCGCATGTGCTCCGCGAGGCGCTCGTACGCCCGGGCGATGGAGGGGATCCTGTGCAGCGCGACGACGTTGCTCAGGAGGCCGCTGGGCATCGACACGAGCGCCGGACCATCGCCGAGCGCCGTGTAGGCGATCGTGACGCCGTCGCTGGTGCTCGCGTACCTGATGGTCGGGTCCATCGCGTACCTCCGCGCGGACAAAGGCTACCCGGTGGTGCGACCCGTTGGGTCTGGCGGCGCACGGTATCCGAAACGATGCGAGCCTTCAGGTGATGGCGATGTCGCCGAGGTTGCCCGCCGCAGGAGCTCCGCAGTCCCGCCTCCCGGCGCTGCGCCGCTGGCCCGACTGGAGCCCGTACGCGGCAGCGCTGGTGTCAGCGGTCTACGCGGTCCTGGGTGTGTCCTGGGCGGCGGCCGGCGGCACGGGGTTCCCATTCGGCGAGGGCCGCGATCCGGTCGCCTCAGCGTCGATCCTTCGCGACGTCCCGCCAGACGCGGGCGCGCGCGGCCTGGCGCTCGCGGGGATCGTCGGCCTGGTCGTGGCGCTCGGCATGACGCGTCCCGGGGCGCCCTCCCCCGTGCGTTGGCTGCTCCTCGGGCTCGGGGTGATGGCGTCCCTCGTCCTCGCGATCGTGATCCCCGACTATCGCGTCCTCGTCCTGGTTGCCTACACGCCGATCGTGATCCTTGGCGCGCCCTTCGGCTGGCCTCCGGAGACGAACCTGCTGGGGGTGCTGAGCTGGTCTGTCATCCATCAGCTCGTGTTCATCCTCGGCGGCGTGCTGTTCGCAGCGACGACCCTGGCGTTCTGGAGGCGCTGGCATGGAAGCTGTGCGTCCTGCGGCCGGGGTCCTGACCGATCGAGCTGGGCAGCGCCGGAACGAGCAGCCTCATGGGGCCGGCGGGCCACCTATGTCGCCGCCGCCGTGCCGCTCGTCTATGCGGCGACCCGATGGGCCTGGGCGCTCGGCATCCCCCTGGGCATCAGCGAGGAGTTCCTCCGCCAGGGCCAGGAGGTCGGCCTCTGGCTCGCGGGCGCGGCCTTGGCGACCGTCGCCGTTGTGGGCGCGATCCTGACCCTCGGGTTGACGCAGTCGTGGGGCGAGGCGATCCCGAGCTGGGTGCCGATCCTCGGCGGCCGGCGTGTGCCGCCAGCCCTGGTGACGGTGCCCGCGGGCGTGGTCGCCGTCGTCGTCACGAGTGCCGGCGTGATGTTCTGGCGCCTCGTGCTCGCCGGCGGCTTCACGCTCGGCACCGGGCAGACATTGACGTTGGAGGACAGCTGGGCCGCGCTGGCGCCGGAGCTGCTCTGGCCGGTGTGGGGCGTGGCGCTCGGGATCGGCGCGCTGGGCTATCACCTTCGGCGCCGAGGACGATGCGCCGCGTGCGGCCGGGGCCGCAGCCAGCCCGAACCCGCCGCCTGAGCCGAGGCAGCGGCGGGTACTAATTTCCGGGGTCCGCGGGGCCTTGGACGTGCCTATCCTTGCGTGCATGACCGGGGGGGCGTGGGACGAGGCCTATCAGCGCGGCGGTGCGCCCTGGGACATCGGGCGGCCGCAACAGGCGATCGCCCGCGTCATCGACGCCGGCGACGTCACGGAGCCGGTCCTCGACAGCGGCTGCGGCTCCGGCGAGCACGCGCTCATGGTCGCCCGCATGGGCCTCCAGGCCAGCGGCGTCGACATCTCGCAGGCGGCGATCGAGCACGCCCGGGCGAAGGCGCGCGCCCGCGGCCTTCTGGTCGACTTCCACGTCGGCGACGTGCTCGCCCTCCCGGAGGTCGAGCGGCTGCAGCCGCCGTTCCGGACCGTCATCGACATGGGCTGCTTCCACACCTTCGCGAACGCCGATCGGCCGGTCTACGCCGCGAGCCTCGCCGCCGTGACCGAGCCCGGTGGCGTCCTGCACCTGCTGTGCTTCTCCGAGCACACGCCGGGCGAGGATGGCCCGCGCCGCGTGACGCAGGCGGAGCTGCGGCAAGCCTTCTCCCGCGAGTGGATCGTCGATAGCATCGAGGCCGAGATCCTCAACGTGAACGCGAGCTGGACTGGGCCCCAGCCGAACGCCTGGCTGGCGCGGATCATCCGGCGCTGACCTCGCGTCACGAGCGCGACACAGGATCGGCGCATGCTGTGCACATGACGACGACCACCGATCTCGAGGCCCGCCTGCGCGAGCTCACGCCCCTCCAGTACGCCGTGACCCAGAACGGGGACACGGAGCGCGCCTTCACGGGCGTGTACTGGGACAACCACGACGACGGCACGTACCGCTGCATCGTCTGCCGCACGCCGCTGTTCGACTCCGGCACGAAGTTCGAGTCCGGCTCCGGCTGGCCGAGCTTCTACGACGTGATCGAGTCCGGGCGGGTCGCGACGCACGAGGACAGCACGTTCGGGATGCGCCGGATCGAAGCCGTCTGCGCCACGTGTGGTGCCCACCTCGGGCACGTCTTCCCGGACGGTCCGCGGCCGACCGGGCTGCGGTTCTGCATGAACTCGGCATCGCTGGACTTCGAGCCGCGCACGGCCGACCAGGAATCCGCCCCCGAGGAATCGTCCCGGGACGGGTCCTAGCGCCCGCTCAGAACCAGGTCGAGCACCACGGCGGTTCGGCCGTCAGGAAGAGGCCCTCGGCCTCGCGGAGGGCGCCGGGGCGGCGCTCCCCGAACGGCACGGTCCGGCTTGCGTCCACGAGGCGCGTCCCGCCCAACGCCGCGGCGGAGAGCGTGCGGACGTCGACCGTGAGGTCTGGCTTCGTCTCGGTCCGCTCGCACGTCGCCTCCCCACCGTCGACGACGAGCCGGTAGCGGCCCGAAGCCGGTCCTGCCCTTCCGTCGAGGTCATCGACCACCTCGAGGACGAGCTCGCCATCCTGCTCGTACCGCCGCGCAGACAGGAACCGCGCAACGTCGAAGATCCGCAGCCACAGGAAATCGCTGTAGCCCGTGACCGTCGCCACGCGGGGGTTCGAGAAGAGCCACTTGACGGGCTCGAGGGGCCGGCGCGGATGCTCCGTCCGGATCGTCGCGGTGAGGTCCATCTGGGCGAGGTGACGCCACAGGTCCAGCTCAGCTGCGGGCGTTTCGCCATGCAGGTCGTCGAGGAGCATGACGTGGTCCGGCGCCATGTCGACCCACTTCTCCTCGCCACGGAAGCGCGCGAAGCCATCGGGCTGGCCGGCCTCGTTGCGATGCACGACGACCGCGCCGCGCCACGGTGGGCGACCGGGGAACTCCCGCGTGCCGAGGTCGTAGTCCCAGCGCGATTCCGGCCGCGCGATCTCGCCCGGCTGGTTCGCCGCGCAGCGGTCGTAGACCTCCGGCAGGATCTTCCGCGCCGCGGCGCGATCCATGATCTCGATGGAGCCGACGGGCCTTAGCAGGAAGGCTGCCTCGCGCACGCGGAGCGACCACGTCGCCTGCCAGGTCGCCGGGCCGTAGCCGAAGCGGCCGTAGATCGGCCATTCGGCGGCGATCAGGATGCTCGCGACGTCGCCGCGTTCGACGCTGCGCGCAACGTCGTCCGCGATCAGCCCGCGCAGGATGCCCTGCCGTCGATGCGTCGGTCGAACGCTGACCGCCGAGACTGCGCTGACGTCGATGCGCTCGCCCCCGGGCACCGTCAGGCAGGTGGGGAAGCTCCGAAACGTGCCCACGATGGTGTCGCCGTCGAAGGCGCCGATGGTCCGGTTGAGGTCCATCGTCGGCCGGCGAACGTCGGCTGACGCCTGCGGGTCGGCCGCCCAGATGTAGAAGGCAGTCCCGAAGGCGGCGAACCAGTCGACGAGCTCGTCGTCTCGGACCGGGCGGATCACGGGTGGCATGGCGCGCGAACGATAGCGGCTGGGTCTCGGCCTCGCCGGTTGCGCAGGCGTATTTGCGGTGTAATGATGTAATTGGGCTTGCAGACCGCGGGCGGTACGAAGCGGAGTACGGCGATGAGCGACATGACACTTGACGAGCTGCGCGGCTGGTTCGCCGGAAGGCTCCCCGACGACTGGTTCTCCGGCGCGCCGGAGGTGACCGTCGACCGCGAGGAGATCCTCGTCGTCGGCGAGATCCCCGACGTGAAGGCCGCCAAGGGCGCGAGCGAGACCGAGGCGGCGGCGGCGCGCGAGTCCCGCGTGGACGCCTTCCGCGAGGAGACGCGCCGCCAGCGAATGGACATCGCGGAGGACGCGCAGCGCCGCTTCCGGCGCAACGTCTCGTGGGGCGCCAAGGTCGGCGGCGAGACGTACCTCTTCACCACGGCGGCGGTGCCCGTGATGACGCGCCTCCGAATGCGCGAGCGGGCGGTCCTGGACACGCTCGTCGCGGCGGGCGTGGCGCGGAGCCGGAGCGAGGCGCTCGCCTGGTGCGTCCGCCTCGTCAGCGACAACGAGAGCGCCTGGATCGAGAAGCTCCGGGGCGCGCTCGGCGCGGTCAACGAGGCGCGCGGCGAGGGGCCGAAGCCCGGCCGCCAGAACTAGCTCGCCTGCGCCGGCGGGCGCCCGCGCCTACGTCCCGCAGGCCTCGTTCCAGCGCTCGATGACGGCGGTCTCCCGCTCCCAGCCCAGGACCGACACCGTCGCCGTCGAGAGGCCGTAGAGACGGCCCTCTGTGGGCGGCTCGCCGAGCCAGCGAGCGGCCAGGATTCGCAGCACGTGTCCGTGCGCAAAGACAAGGACGTCACCGTCGACCGCGCGAACGCGCGCGATAACTCGGTCCACTCGCTCCCCGACCTGGGCAGCGGTCTCTCCGTCCAGCGGGCCGTCGCGCCACACCGTCCAGCCGTCGCGCTCCTCGCGGATCTCCGCTGTCGTCCGGCCCTCATCGGCCCCGTAGTCCCATTCCATCAAATCGTCCGTCGTCTCGACCCGGTCCGCGAAGCCCGCCAGGCGGGCGGTCTCGAGCGCGCGGGACAGGGGGCTCGCGAGAACTAGGGCGAACTCGCGGCCGGCGAGCTTGCGGGCCACGGTTCGCGCCTGGGCGCGACCCTCCTCTGTCAGCGGGATGTCCGTTCGCCCCGTGTGCCGGCCGAGGCTCGACCATTCCGTCTCGCCGTGACGCACGAGCCACAGCTCGTCGCGCTGGGGATCGTCGGGGTTCACCTTCGGAGCGCCGCCAGCATTGCGTGTTGGTTCAGGGTCAGTCGACGTACTGCAGCGGGGTGGCTGCAAACCCCTCCGGAAGCGTCACGCCCGTGGCGTGATTCGGGCAGTAGCCGTTCGGGACCTTGTCGAGGTACTGCTGGTGGTAGTCCTCGGCGAAGTAGAACTCCGGCGCGGGCGGTCCGCTGATCTCGGTGGTGATCGTGCCGTACCCGGCGCCGGTCAGCTGCTGCTGGTACATCGCTTTCGAGGCCTCTGCCGCGGCGCGCTGGGCCTCGTCATGGACGAAGATCGCCGAGCGGTACTGGGTCCCGACGTCGTTGCCCTGGCGCATCGCCTGCGTCGGATCGTGGTTCTCCCAGAAGACCTTCAGGAGCTGCTCGTAGGTGGTCTTCGATGGGTCGAACACGACCCGCACGGCCTCCGCATGGCCGGTCTTCCCGGTGCAGGCTTCCTTGTACGTCGGGTTCGGCGTGAATCCGCCCTGGTAGCCGACCGCCGTCGTCCAGACGCCGGGCTGCTCCCAGAAGGTCTTCTCCTCGCCCCAGAAGCAGCCGAGCGCGAACTCCGCGACCTGGAAGCCGTCGGGATAGGGCCCGGCGATCGGCGTCCCGAGGACGGTGTGCGGGCGCGGTTCGAGGATGGCCGTCGTGCGCCCCGGCAGGGCGTCGGCGGGGGAGGGCATCTTGTCTGGTCGGCCGAACGAGAACATGGAATGGGCGCTCCTGATCGAGTGGGATGCTCGAAGTCTACGTCCGGACCGATGACTGGCCGATGTCAGGGGCGGAGGCGTGGGTCCTCCGCGCGGAGCTGCTCCTCAGCGGCGCAGGGCGCCCACCACCAGCGCCGCGCCGAGGAGCAGCAGGCCCACCGGCCACAGGACGTCGGCGTCGACCTGCGGCAGGAAGCGCTGCAGCAGGAACCAGCCACCGACGACCACGAGCAGCAGCCCCAGCAGAACGGCCCCACCGCCGCGCTCGCGTCGCTCCACGCCCGCCCGGTAGCCCCAGGCAGGCCCGGCCGTTCCGGTCGTGGCGCCGGCGCTGGCTCCGCCACTCGAAGCGCCGGTCGAACCGTCACTCGAACCGGCAGTCGCGCTGGAGGCCTCGCCGCCCTGCGCATCGGACGCGGCAGAGGGCGACCATCCGACGGGCGCCTCCGGGATCACGATCGCGGCAACGATGTAGAGCAGGAGGCCCGCACCTCCGGCGAGGACCAGCAGCGCCCAGACGATCCGGACGATCGATGGGTCGATGTCGAGGAAGCGGGCCATGCCGCCCGCCACGCCGAAGAGCATCCGGTCCTCGCGCGACCGGTACAGCCGCTCACGCATCACACGTACCGTCGCGATCCAGGCTGAACGAGCCTGCGTTCGCGCTCACGCGCAGGTCGAGGAGTGGCGAGAGGACGTTCATGTCCGGGCTCTCCCAGGTGTTCGAATCGACCTTGGTCAGCCCGGCCTCGTCCAGGTCGTTCGAGCCGAGGGCGCCGCTCCACTCGACCCGCAGGGGAGCGCCGGGCGGCAGGCAGGCCACGAGGCTGCCCGCGTTGAGCGAGAGGTCGGCCGAGCGGCCGCCCGTCGGCAGGCTCACCACCGCGCTGCCCGCGTTGACCGTTGCGTTGATGTCGCCGAGCGTGGCGGCGCCGGTGAGGACCAGGTTCGCGGAGCCGGCGTTCACCGTCAGGCTGACGGCGCCGAGCCTGGCCCCGGCGAGGTCCATCGAGCCCTGGCCGGCGTTGATCGTCAGCCCGAGGTCGACCTGCGGATCCGTCGGGACGTCGATCGTCCAGTCCGTGCGACCGGTACTGCCGAGGAACGATCCACGCTGACCGGAGTCGATCGAGACGGTCGAGCCGTCCACGTCCACGCGCGGGGCCCTGCCGTCCGTCTCGGTGCCCGAGATCGACCAGCTGGAGCCGGCCGTCGGCCGCAGGGTCAGGCTGCCGCAGCTGAGCTCGACGCTCAGGCGGCCGCTCCCGGCGAATGCACCCGACTGCGAGGCGAACGCGGTCCCGGCCGACTGGCCGCCGCAACCGGTCGCGATCCGGGCACCGCCGAAGCCCGCTGCCAGCAGGCCGCCAGCCATGATCCCGAAGACCACGGCCGCAATCGCCCCGCCGATCCACTCGACGGGGGTTCGCCGGAGGAGCAGCCCGAAGCCCCAGCCGATGAGCAGCAACGGCCACAGCGAGGGCCACTGCCCCACGAGCTCCGGATCGAGCAGCCCCGCGCGGGTCGCGAGCGGGATCGCTCCGACGATGATGAAGAACATGCCCCAGCCGAGGAGCCGGCGGTCGATGCGCATCGTCCCTCCGCGCCGCCTCCACGCGGCGCTGCAGTGGCCACCATAGCCACTCCGAGTCGCCGAAGGGAAGGGCCGAATGGCAGGTGGGCCGTCGCGATGGCGGGGTCGCGAGTGGTAATGTCCGCGCCGGAGTGGAGGGATGAGCCAGACGTACGGCGGGGCGATCGGCGCGAGCGAGCCGCTCGTGGCCCCGGAGGCGACGCGCCCCGAGCAGCCGCTCGGGCAGCGGCGCCACTCGGATCGGGCGGCCGCGGAGCGCCTCCTGCCGCGAGGGGACCTCGGGCCGTTCCAGCGCTGGTTCCGGAACTGGTTCTCGCGGACCATCTCCAAGCTGATCATCAAGGGCTGGTTCCGGGTCACGGTGATGCACCCGGAGCGGTTCCTCGACGAGCCCTGCGTCTATGCCTTCAACCACCTCAGCTGGATGGATCCGCTGCTGTTCATGGCGACCTTCCCAACCCATCCGCGCCTGTACTTCTACGGCCCGAAGCAGCAGGACCTGCGGAAGGGCGGGCGAAACAGGTTCATGTGGTGGACCGGCATCCCGGTCCCGTTCAGCCCGCTCAAGGACGACCTTCTGACCTCCGTGCGCTACGTCCAGGCGGTGTTCGACTCCGGTGGGGCGCTTGCGATCGCGCCGGAGGGGACCATCCACGTCCACGAGGGCGACCTCCTGCCGTTCGAGGACGGGGCCGCGTATCTCGCGCTCCGCGCCGGCGTCCCGATCGTCCCTGTTGCCATCACCGGGATCTCCGCCGCGATCTTCCGGGGGCGGGTGCTGGTCCGGCTCGGCGAGGCGATCCAGGTCTCCGGGCGGCCGTCGCGGGGCAATGTCGCCCGCTACTCGGCGTTGACGTGGCACGCGCTGCGGGCCATGGTCGATGGTGATCGAGACCTGCCGGAGCCGAACCGCCTGGAGCGATGGCTGACGGATCTCTTCAACGACTGGGGCGAGGGCGGTCGCGCCGCTGCGGCGAGCCTTCGCGGCCCGGATCCCGCGGACGTGCCGGTCCCCGCCACGTCCTCGATCGACCACGACGCGACCGGCGCGGGATAGGTTCGGGGGTCGGCCGAGCAGCCGCGTCCGCGGGACGCTCTGGCATACTCGGCCGCGATGAGCGGAACCGGCCTGTCGGCCAACCCCAGGGAGTACCGCGAGCGCCTCGCGGACCAGCCTGACGAGCAGATCGACCGCTGGGTCTCCGAGCTCATGCGGGACGTCGTGAAGCGCCGGGGGATCGTGAAGGTCGTCGACGACTTCCGGTCCGCGGCCCGCCTGAGCGAGGCGGAGTTCGAACGGGCGTTCGCTTTCGGGGGCGGAGCTCCACGAACGCTCGGCCGGGACGCCAACGGCCGGCTGATCGTGCCGACGATCAGCCTGTGGGCGCTCGTCCCCGGGGTGCGGGCCCTGGTCGGGGACAGCCGCGCACGGCTCATCGACTACCTCGTCACCAACTTCGACGAGCTCGTCTACGTCTGAGGCTGCGCCGACGGGGCGGGGGAGCGGCCCGGTCCGGCGGGCAGTCGGGATCGCCCGTCTCGCGCATCCCTTTCCCTCGCTGCTGAACTCCCTGGCAACGGTCGCGATCGCAACGCTTGCCGGCGCCCCGCCCCAGCGTGCAGGCCTCCTCGGCCTGTCCATGCTCGCGATTCAGGTCGCGATCGGTGCGCTCAACGACTGGGCCGACGCGCCGCGCGATGCCCTGGAGAAGCGCGGGAAGCCCATCCCGGCCGGCCTCGTAACCCCGCGCCAGGCGCTGGTCCTCGTGTGGGTCGCCGGCGTAGCCGGTGTGGCGCTCTCGGTGGTTGCGGGGCTTGCGGCGGCGGCCGCCATCGCGATCGCGCTCGCGCTGGGCGTGCTGTACGACCTGCGGCTGTCCCGGACGGTGCTGTCCTGGTTGCCGCTGGCCCTTGCGCTGCCACTGGTCCCGGTCCATGCCTGGCTGGGTGCAACCGGGGAGCTGCCGCTCGGGATGACGCTGCTCTACCCCTGCGCGGTCGGGGCCGGGGCCGCGCTGGCCCTTGCCAACGGCCTGGTGGACCTCGAGCGCGACGCTCGCTCGGACCGGCCGACGATCGCCGTGATCCTCGGGGCGTCGCGGACGTGGCTCGGCAACGTGCTCCTCCTGACCGTCGTGGGGGCGGTGGCGGTCGTGCTCGCGCCGGCCGTGTCCGGCGAAGCTCCCGGCCCTCCAACCGGCGCATTCGGCGACCCCGCGGCGCTCCCCATCCTCGGCGGCCTGCGCACGTGGGGTGTCGTGCTCGGGCTCGCCGCTCTGGCGGTCGGCGCGATCGCGCTCCGGGCCCGACGACCGGCGCTCCGCGAGCGCGGCTGGGAGCTCCAGGCCGTCGGGGTGGGTGCCGTGGGGATCGGTTGGCTGGCGGGTATTGCCGCTGCCGCCTGATTGCGGACACGCCCTTCGCGGCCGTGTCGAGGCCGTGGCCGGGCCGCACCGGACCAAGGTACCGGTGACCCTATCGGGCTACTAACGGAGCCGCCGGGCCGCCGTTATGTTCGGCGTCGGACTCATCTCAGCAAGGGGAGCTATCGCCACATGGAATCGGTCATCAAGCACGTTCGCCTGTTCCTGATCGCGGGAACCGCGCTCGCCCTGTCCGCAGGGCTGGCCTTCGGCGCGACGCCTCCGGCAGCCTCCACCGGGCTGGCGAATGCGGCGGCGCACGCGGGCAAGACCGTCCCGGTGCAGGCCGGGCAGCAGACACTCGGCGAGGACGAGGACACCGAGGAGACCGAGGACACTGAGGAGACCGAGGACACGGACACGACCGAGGTCGAGGAGGTGGAGGACGTCGAGGACGCGGAGGCCGGCGAGAACTGCGCCACCGATCCGACGCTCCTGACGCCGGAGGACCTCGAGGCCATGAAGCACGGCTCTGTCGTGTGCTGGGCCGCGCAGCAGACCGAATGGCCGGAGTGGTTCACCAACCACGGGGCGTTCGTCCGTTGCTGGGCGCACCAGGGCAAGGCCGACGCCGCCTCTTGCACCGAGGATCCCAACGCTTCGGAAGGCACCGTCGAGGAGCCGACCGTCGAGGAGCCGACCGCCGACGAGCTCTCTGTCTCGCACGGCAAGGGCCACGGGAAGGGCCAGGGCAAGGCCAAGGGCAAGTTCAAGCACCAGGGGTAGGGCGCGCCAGCCCGCCCGCGAATCGAAAGAGCCCCGCCGTTCGGCGGGGCTCTTCTCATGCCTGGAGCTGGGGTCGCTACCGGCCCTCGCTCCGAACCACGGCGATCGCGTTCTCCAGGCGGAGCTTCGCGATCGTCAGATACTTGGCGAGGTTCGCGCGATCGACTGCCGCGATGCCACCGACCACGTCCGGCGCGCGGAGGATGTCCATGAGCTCCTCGACCGCCTCGGACAGGTGGTTCTTGGCATTCACCAGCGAGTCGTCCCGCAGGCTCGCCGCGGACACGTCGCGGCTCTTGCCCGTCCAGGCGGCCTCGGCCTCGTCGGACATCTCGTCCTCGACGATCCGTGCGCCCGGCGGTTCGTCATCATCGACGTCGAACACCGGGACAGGCGCGGACCGGCTGGGGCGGCCCTCGATCTTGTCGCGCAGCTTGATGAGTGTCAGCTCGCCCTTCGCGACCTGCGCGGCGAGCTTCTTGCGCTTTCGGGGGTCATCGACCTTGAGCAGCTCGTAGGCATGCGACAGGGTGTCTTTGCGCAAGGACACCAGCTCGCGGATCTCCTCGGGGGCGTCGGCGAGGCGCATGCGGTTCTCGAGATAGCCCTTGTCCTTGCCGAGCTTCTGCGCGAGGCGACGGACCGAGTAGCCATGCTCGCGAACCATCCGGTCGTACATCGCCGCCTCGTCGAGCGGCGTGAGGTCCTCGCGCTGCAGATTCTCGATGATCGAGATCTCGAGGGCGGTATCGTCGTCTATCTCCTCGACGAGCGCCGGGATCGTCCCAAGACCAGCGGCCTTCGATGCGCGCCAGCGGCGCTCGCCGGCGATCAGCTGGAACTCGCCTTCATCAAGCGGCCGCACCAGGATCGGCTGGAGAACGCCATGCTCCCGGATGGATGCCGCGAGCTCGTCGAGCGTCACCTCGTCGAAGGCGATCCGGGGCTGCTCGGGGTTCGGCTGGATGCGCTCGACATCGATGTTGCGCACGCCGCCGCGGGCGCGGCCCTGACGGTCGTTCGACAGGAGGCTGACGATGGCGGGGGAAAGCTCGCGCTCCTCGGACAGGCGGCGCGCCGCGGCGGCGCGGAAATCAGTTCTGGCCAAGGTCGACCACCTCCCGCGCGAGCTCGCGATACGTGCGGGCCGCGTCCGAGTTCCCGGCGTACACCGTGATTGGACGACCGACGAGCGGCGCCTCGCCCAGCTTCACGGTGTTCTTGATGATCGCGCTGAACACGTGGTGATCGCCGACGACGCGCAGCTCGTCGAGCATGTCCTTGGCCAGGTTCGTCCGACCATCGAAGAACGTCGGCAGGAGGCCGAGGATCTTGAGCCGGCGATTCAGCTTCAGCCGAATCGTGTTGATCACTTTGACGAGGTTCGTGAGGCCCTTCATGGCGTAGTACTGCGTCTGCACCGGGATGATCACGCCGTCCGCGGCGACGAGACCGTTCACCGTCAGCAGGCCGAGGTTCGGCGGGCAGTCAATGAGCGCGTAGTCGTAGCGCTTGCGCAGCTTGCCGTCGAGCGAATCGCGCAGCAGTGACTCGCGCCCGAGCATCGTGAACAGCTCGCCTTCCGTCGCGGCGAGGTCGATGTGCGCGGGTGCGATGTCGATGCCCTCGGTTTCCGTCGCGCGGATGATCTCGTCGATCGTCGCTCGGCCCACCAGGACATCCGCCATCGACGTTTCGACGGTGTTGAGGTTGACGCCGAGACCGGCGGTCAGGTTGGCCTGCGGGTCCATGTCGATGCACAGCACGCGCAGTCCGTCCTCGACGAGCGCGCCTGCGAGGTTGATTGCCGTCGTGGTCTTGCCGACCCCGCCCTTCTGGTTGGCAATCGCAATCACGTTTGTCACCGGGGCCTCACCTCGTTCCCTCGCGCTGGCGCTGTCGGGGGCGCTTGACGGCGACAATCTGGCCGTGGCGCAGGCCCCGTCGCCCGGTCGATCGTAGCGTAGCGGGGGCCTCGCGGCGCCCTCTACTTATCCACAGGATGAGCGAGTTGTGCACCGAAGTGTGGATTAGTCGGGGTCCTTGTCACGAGGTCCGGGACGGGCGAATCACGCTGTTGCGTCAGTTGTGACGCCCGCTGCTCGGCATCGAAGCGCACCCCTAGAATGCCGGAAGCCGACGTGACAGGGTGTCTGTGCGCAAAGACACGCCCATCGGATTCACGTCGCCTTCACCATCGTCGCCCCTTCGCCGAGGAGCCAGCCGTGCCGACGAACGACGAACGCCTCCGTCGCCTGGACGAGCTCCGCGCCGAATCGCAGCTCGGCGGCGGGCAAGCGCGAATCGAGCGGCAGCACGCGATGGGCAAGCTGACGGCGCGCGAGCGACTTGCCCTCCTGCTGGACCCCGACTCGTTTATCGAGCTCGATGCGTTCGTCACACCGCGCCCGAATGCCTTCGCGGCAGACGGCGAGCAGTATCTCGGGGACGGCGTCGTGACCGGGCACGGCACGGTGGACGGCCGACTCGTCTTCGTCTTCAGCCAGGACTTCACGGTCTTCGGCGGCTCGCTGTCCGAGGCGTATGCCGAGAAGATCTGCAAGGTCATGGACCTCGCGATGAACGTCGGGGCGCCGGTCATCGGGTTGAACGATTCCGGCGGTGCGCGAATCCAGGAGGGCGTCGTCTCGCTCGGCGGCTACGCCGACATCTTCCTCCGCAATGTCCTCGCGTCCGGCGTCGTCCCGCAGATCTCCGTCATCCTCGGACCCTGCGCCGGCGGCGCCGTCTACTCGCCGGCGATGACGGACTTCACCATCATGGTCGAGGGCACGAGCTACATGTTCGTGACCGGGCCGAACGTCGTGAAGGCGGTGACCCACGAGGTCGTCGACAGCGAGGCGCTCGGCGGCGCGCTGGTCCACACGACGAAGAGCGGCGTCGCGCACCTCGCGGCACATGACGAGGGCGAGGCACTCGACGCTGCAAGGCGGCTTCTCGCCCAGCTACCGCAGAACAACCTCGAGGTGCCCGCTGTCATCGAGACGGGCGATTCCCCGGACCGCATGGAGGCCGCGCTGGACAGCATCGTGCCGGACGAGCCCGGCCGGCCCTACGACATGCACGACGTCATCTCGCGCGTCGTCGACGATGGCAGCTTCCTCGAGATCCAGCCGGGCTGGGCCGGCAACATCATCGTCGCCTTCGCGCGGCTCGATGGGCGGAGTATCGGGATCATCGCCCAGCAGCCCGCGGTCCTGGCCGGTGCGCTCGACATCGACGCCTCCATGAAGGCGGCGCGATTCGTCCGGACGTGCGACTGCTTCAACGTCCCGCTGCTGACGCTCGTGGACGTTCCCGGCTTCCTGCCTGGAGTAGGGCAGGAGCACGGCGGCATCATCAAGCACGGGGCGAAGCTGCTCTACGCCTACTGCGAGGCGACCGTTCCCAAGGTCACGGTCATCACCCGCAAGGCCTACGGCGGGGCATACGACGTCATGAGCAGCAAGCACATCCGGGGCGACATCAACTTCGCATGGCCCAGCGCCGAGATCGCCGTCATGGGCGCCGAGGGCGCCGTCAACATCATCCACAAGGACGAGCTCGCGGCGGCGGACGACCCGGCGGCGGAGCGAAGGCGCCTGGTCGTGGCTTACGAAACGGCGTTCGCCAACCCGTACATCGCCGCCGCCCGCGGCTACGTCGACGATGTCATCCGGCCGTCGGAAACCCGGCCTCGAGTCATTCGGGCGTTCGAGATGCTGGAGACGAAGCGCGACACGAACCCGCGAAAGAAGCATGGCAACATCCCGCTCTGAGGCTCCGCCCGCCCCGCAGTCCGGCACCCCGTCTTTGCGCAAAGACACGTCCGCGCCGCCATTCCGACGCCTCCTCATCGCCAACCGTGGCGAGATCGCGGTGCGCATCATCCGGGCCTGCCGGGAGCTCGGGATCGAGACGGTCGCCGTCTACAGCGACGCCGACGCGCATGCCGCCCACGTCCGGCTCGCCGGTGCGGCCGTCCGGATCGGACCCCCGCCGCCGACGGAGAGCTACCTGCGCATCGATGCGATCGTCGCGGCGGCTGTCGAGACGGGGTCCGAGGCCGTCCACCCCGGCTACGGCTTCCTCGCGGAGCGCGCCTCGTTCGCGACGGCCGTGGAGCACGCGGGGTTGGCGTTCGTCGGCCCGCCGGCGAGCGTGATCGACGCCCTGGGCGACAAGTTGCACGCCCGAAGGACGGCCCGCGCCGTCGGTGTGGACGCGGTTCCGGGAACCCTGGAGCCCGCGCCGGTCGACCAGCCCGACCAGGTCGAGGCGATCCTCGCCGAAGCCGAGGCCATCGGCTTTCCCCTCCTCGTCAAGGCCGCCGCCGGCGGCGGGGGGAGAGGCATGCGGCGCGTCGCGACGGCGGCGGACCTGCCCGCGGCGCTGGCCGCCGGGTCGCAGGAGGCCGCGTCGGCCTTCGGGGACGGCTCGGTCTACCTGGAGCGCGAGATCGCCCCGGCGCGCCACATCGAGGTCCAGCTCCTTGGCGACGCGGACGGTCGGGTCATCGCGATCGGGGAGCGCGACTGCTCGCTCCAGCGGCGGCACCAGAAGCTCGTCGAGGAGGCGCCGGCGCCCGGCCTGACCCGCGAGGAGCGGACCCATCTCCACGATCTGGCGGTCCGGGTGGCGACGGCCGCGGGACTCCGGAACGCCGCCACCGCGGAGTTCCTGCGGGCACCCGACGGGCGGTTCTACTTCCTCGAGGTCAACACCAGGCTGCAGGTCGAGCACGGCGTGACGGAGCTCGTGTCCGGCCTCGACATCGTCCGGGAGCAGCTGTTCCTGGCGGCCGGCCGGCCGCTGTCCGAAGCCGCGCTCGCGGCTGCCCAGGCCGCCGCGGCCCCGGCGAGCCACGCCATCGAGGTCCGGATCTCGGCGGAGGATCCGGGGCGGGCGTTCGCGCCGACGCCGGGCCGCGTGACGCACTGGGTCATGCCGGCCGGCCCCGGCGTCCGCGTCGACACCGCGATCCAGGCCGGGGAGCGCGTGCCGCCCGACTACGACAACCTCATCGCGAAGCTCATGGTCCACGCGGGCGACCGACCGGCAGCCATCGACCGGCTGGGGCGCGCCCTCGACGAGACCGAGATTGCCGGGATCCAGACGTCGCTGCCGTTCCACCGTTTCGTGGCGCGGGACCCGTCGTTCCGGGAGGAAGAGCTCTCGACGGACTGGGTCGCGAAGCATTGGGAGGGTGCGGCGGAGCAGGCGGCGGCTGCCGGGGTGGCCCAGCTCGTGGCGGGGCTGCACGCGCTTGACGTCCGTGACCAGGCCGGCGCTCTGGGCCGCGGCGTCGCCACCGGCAACGGCTCCTGGCGCCGCGCTGGCCTCGAGGAAGCAGCGGACCGGTGGCCGCGGTGAGCATCAGGGCGACGCTGCGCGGCGCGCAGGAGGGGACCGTGGAGCCCCGGGTCGTGGAGCGCGACGCAGCCGGGGGGAGCGTGGAGCTCCACGGAGGCGCCCGCGCAACCCTGCGCGAGGCGGGATCCGCAACGCCGCGCCAGGTGTTGATCCAGCCGCTCGACCGGCCGGGTCCCGCCGCCGCGCGCCGGCTCGAGGTCGTCGTCGACGGCTGGCGCTTCGAGATCGAGGTCGAGCCGGAGCAGCGGGCGGCCCTGCGGGAACGAGCCCGCAGGGACCGCGGGGACGCGAGCCACAGCGGCCCGCTGGAGGTGCGTGCCATCATCCCGGGCGTCGTGCTGTCGGTCGCCGTCGCGCCGGGTGACGAGGTGGCGGCGGGCCAGCAGCTCCTGGTGGTCGAGGCGATGAAGATGCAGAACGAGCTGCGGGCATCGCGCGCCGGGACGGTCGAGCGGGTGACCGTCGGGGAGCGCTCGACCATCGAGGTCGGCGACGTCCTGGTGGTGATCGAGTGACCGGGCCGTGACCGACCGGGCAGATCCGGGGCGCGACCGCTGGCGCGGGACGACCCGCCGCAAAGCCGTCGACGCGGCCCCGGAACGGCGCGAGCGGTTCGAGACGAGCTCCGGCATCGAGGTCGGGGATCTCTACACCCCCGCCGATACCGCGGACCTCGACGAGGATCGGGACCTCGGGCGGCCGGGCGAGCCGCCGTTCACCCGCGGCGTGCAAGCGACGATGTACCGCAGCCGCCTCTGGACCATGCGCCAGTACGCTGGCTTCTCCACCGCCCAGGAGACCAACAGGCGGTTCCGGTACCTGCTGGAGCAGGGCCAGACGGGCCTCTCGGTGGCCTTCGACCTGCCGACGCAGATGGGCTACGACTCGGACGCGCCGGAGGCCGAGGGGGAGGTGGGCCGGGTCGGGGTCCCGATCTCCAGCCTCGCGGACATGGAGACGCTCGTCGACGGCATCCCGCTGGGCGAGGTCTCGACGTCCATGACGATCAACGCCACGGCGGCGACGCTGGTCGCCCTGTACGTCGCCGCGGCGGAGCGGCAGGGCGTGGAGCGCCCGAAGGTCTCCGGGACCGTCCAGAACGACATCCTCAAGGAGTACATCGCCCGCGGGACCTGGATCTACCCGCCGGAGCCGTCGATGCGGCTCGTGACGGACGTCTTCGAGTTCGGCGCCCGGGAGCTGCCGAGGTGGAACACGATCTCAATCTCCGGCTACCACATGCGCGAGGCGGGAGCGACGGCCGCCCAGGAACTGGCGTTCACCCTGGCCGACGCGATCGCGTACTGCGACGCCGCGATCGGGCGGGGGATGGCCATCGACGAGTTCGCGCCCCGGCTGTCCTTCTTCTTCGCCGCCTGGTCCGAGCTGTTCGAGGAGGTCGCGAAGTTCCGCGCCGCGCGCAGGATGTGGGCCCGGATCGTGCGAGAGCGGTTCGGCAGTTCGAACGCCCGTTCGATGGCCTGCCGGTTTCACGTCCAGACCGCGGGCAGCTCGCTCACGGCGCAGTCGGTCGACAACAACGTGGTCCGCACCACGATCCAGGCGCTCTCGGCGATCCTCGGCGGCGCGCAGAGCCTCCACACGAACTCGCGCGACGAGGCCTTGGCCCTGCCGACGGAGGAGAGCGTGCGGCTCGCCCTCCGGACCCAGCAGATCCTCGCCTACGAGGCGGGCGTCGCGGAGACCCCGGACCCGCTGGGCGGCTCGTACTTCGTGGAGACCCTCACCTCCGAGCTGGAGGCCGCCGCCCAGGGCTACCTCGACGAGATCGACGCCATGGGCGGCACGATGCGCGCGCTCGAGCAGGGCTTCCAGCAGCGCTCCATCCAGGAATCGGCGTACCGCGTCCAGCGGGCGATCGACGACGGCGACCAGGTGGTCGTGGGCGTGAACCGGTTCCGCGACGAGAGCCCGGGCGCGCCGCCGAAGATCCAGCGAATCGACCCGGAGGCCGAGCGGCGCCAGATCGCCGGCGTGCGCCGGGTGCGCGCCGAGCGCGATCCGGCGGCCTGGGAGGCAGCCATGGCTCGACTCGAGGACGCGGCGCGAGGGACGCAGAACCTCCTGCCGCCCATGATCGAGGCCGTGAAGGCCTACGCCACCGTGGGCGAGATCGCGGACCGGCTGCGGACGTCGTGGGGCGTGCACCGCGAGCTGATCACGGTCTGACGGCGCGGCGGAGCAGGGGAGGAAGCGACATGCCAACGCGGCGAGCCGAGCGGCCACCGAGGCCACCGATCACGTTCACGCCACCCGGACGGATCCACCACGTGGCCGTGATCGTGAAGAAGCTCGAGGACGCCCTGCCGCTCTACCGCGACCTGCTGGGCCTGCCGCTCGAGACGATCATGGACATCCCGGCGGACCGCGTCCGGATCGCGTTCCTGGGCGTCGGCGAGTCGAAGGTCGAGCTCGTGGAGCCGACAGACGACACCACGGGCGTCGCGCGCTTCCTGGCGAACAAGGGCGAGGGCTTCCATCACGTCTGCTTCGAGGTCGCCAACCTCGCCCAGGAGCTGACACGGCTGGGCATCGACGGCGTGGAGCTCATCGATTCGGCCCCGCGCAAGGGGGCAGAAGGGCCGGTGGCGTTCCTGCACCCGAGGTCGTGCCACGGCGTGCTGGTCGAGCTGATCGAGGCGCCGGGCGGGCCGGCCTGGCGCGGCCTGGGCTACGAGTCCTAGCGGGCGCCGCTCAGAGCGACCACGCGAGGATCACCGCCGGCGCGCGATCCGCTGACCTGGCGAAGTCCACGATCTCGCGGGCGAACTTCCGGACCGAGGGCTTCTCCTCGCGCGGCAGCTCGCCCACCTCCTCCTCGAGGAGGTCGATCCAGCGGCCGGTGACGGCGTCGAGGTCACGGTCGTCGAGCATCGCGATCGCGGTGATCCAGCCGGGATCGACGCGTTCCACCGTTCGGCCGCCGGGGTCGGCCGGGCCGTCGAGCTCGCTCCGGGCCTCGAAGAAGTCGACCGGATCGTCGCGGTTGGTCACCGAGCGAACCGCCTGGCTGAACATGTCGAGCCACGTCGGGTCGACCATCCCGCCGAATCCCAGGTGCGCGGCGAAGCGCCGGCGATCGCCGAACGCCGCCAGCTCGTTGGTCGCGATGACCAGCAGGATCTCCTTCTGGCGCCCCGCGACGAGGTCCATCACGAGGCCCATCAGGCGGCGCCCTCGGCGGACGGGTCCGGCAGCCTGCCGGCGACCACGTCCTCGGCGAAGAAGATGAGATCGAGCTCGCCCGGCGACCGGCCTGCCTGGGTCAGCAGCAGCGCCGCCTCGCTGCGGTGCTGGGTGCCGTGGTTGGCCAGGTGCTGCAGCATCACGGAGACCTTCACGCCCTCGCGGACGACGGCGAGGAAGCCCGGGGTCACCTCGTCGAGGAATCGATCGGTGGCGTCCAGCTCGGCGACCCAGCGGGCGACCAGCTTCGGGGCCGTCGGAAGCGGCTCGTCCTCGGGCGAGGGCGAGTCCTCGGAGCCCTCGAACGCCAGGCGCCAGCGCTGGTGCGCGCCGAGCATGTGGACCAGGATGGAGCCCAGACCGCGGTCGCCGACCACGCCGGCCGCGCCCCAGAGGTCGGCCTCCACGCCGTCGAGCTGGTCGAGCACCTTCTGCGTCGCCCAGCGGTCATAGGCGAAGAGATATCGGATCTCCGCGGGCTCCATCAGTCGCGGTATCCCGCCTCCCGGAGGAGCTTGGGCAGCTCGGTGGGCGAGCCCGCGACCCGGAAGCCGGCCGCCTCGAGCGCGGCGACCTTGGACGCTGCGGTCCCGGCGCCGCCCGAGATGATCGCGCCGGCGTGGCCCATGCGCTTGCCCTCCGGCGCGGTGCGGCCGGCGATGAACGCGGCCTTCGGCACGGAGGCGAGATTCTCCGCGGCCCACGCCGCCGCCTCCTCCTCCGCCGCGCCCCCGATCTCTCCGATCAGGACGATTGCGCCGGTCTCGTCGTCCGCAGCGAACAGCTTGAGCACGTCGAGGAACGTCGAGCCGATGATCGGGTCGCCTCCGATCCCGACGCACGTCGACTGCCCGACCCCCGCGTCGCTCATCGCCTGCACGGCCTCGTAGGTCAGCGTCCCCGACCGAGACACCACCCCGACCGAGCCCTCGCGATGGATCGAGCCCGGGATGATCCCGACCTTCGCTCGGCCCGGCGACGTCGCGCCGGGGCAGTTCGGCCCGATCAGCCGCGCACCGGCACGCTCCACCGCGGCCACGACGGGGATCATGTCCAGCGCCGGGATGCCCTCGGTGATGCAGAAGATCGTCTCGATCCCGGCCGCAGCG
>DASTIE010000101.1:0-2640 GCA_035717865.1 Candidatus Limnocylindrales bacterium | reverse complement strand
CGGCTCGGCGCTGGAGCGCCGCGGAATGTCCTACGTCGTCGTCGACATCAACGCCGCCACCGTGCGGGACCTGCGCGAGCGCGGCGTGACGGCGATTTACGGCGACGCCGGTCGCCGGGCCGTGCTGGCGCACGCGGGCGTCGCGCGGGCACGGGCGATCGCGGTGACCGTGCCGGATCTCGTCACCGGGTCGGCGGCGACGCGGCTGGCGCGGGAGATGAACCCGGCGATCGACATCATCGCCCGGGCGGGACTGCACAGCGAGGTGGCGATCCTGCGCGACGACGGCGCGTCGGAGGTAGTGCAGCCGGAATTCGAGGCAGGGCAGGAGTTCGCCCGGTTCGTGCTGCGGCGGATGGGTGTCTCGGCGCGGGAGCTCGACATGGCGTCGGCTCGCCGCCGCTCCCGCTTCTACGAGCAGGCCGAGGACGAGTCCGTCTACGTCGACGAGGTGGGGTGACAACGTGCGCCCACAGCGCGCGAAGGGGCGGACGACCCCTCCACTTACGCGCTCCGTGGGCGCGACGTTTCGGGGGTCCGTCCCTACGGATTGGGCTCGCCCTTCGATCCTCGCGCCAGCTCGTCGGCGACGACGGCGCGGGCGATCGGGCACTCGTAGCACCGCCGGGGACCGCAGTACCGCTTGTCGAGCAGCAAGAGCCCCTGGTTGCCGCGCTCCTTCAGCCCGCGAATCCGCGTTTCCCCCGCAACCTGCTGTCGCGCCCGCCGCGCCGGCTGCGACGTCGAAGCTGCCGGGAGCCGCGCCCAGGCGGCGAGGGCGGCGTCCTCCAGGCCGTCGTCGCCGGATGCCCGCGCCAGCGCCGTCAGGAAGGGCGCCACGACGCTTGCCGCGATCGCGATCGCCCGGTCCCGACCGAGCGGCGGCGTTTCCGGCCGCGAGACGAGCCGCTGGAGCCGCTCCTCGATCGGAACCTCGCTCCGGACCACATCGCTCAGGACCGGCACGAGGTCGTGCCCGTGTGCCCCGAGCAGCGCCGCGAGGGTGGCGACCCGCGCGACGGGGTGGTTCGCCGGCCGGACGCGGGCGAGGTCCCAGATCGTCGACGGCAGGATCGCGTGCCGCCAGGCGTCGGCTTCGCCCGCCCAGCGGGTCTCCAGCGCGGCGACCGACGCCGGCGAGAACCCGGCCAGCGAGGCGTGCGCCGGGCTGACCGGCATCCACCCGCCGACGCCGAGGAGGATCGCCAGCGTCGTCTCGACCCGGACACCGGTGGTCTGCCGGACGAGGCGTGGCGCCAGCGACGGCCAGTCCACCCGCTCGGCGAGCAGGCGCATCTGCTCCCGGTTGCGGGCGTAGCCGAACGCCTCGAACAGCGCCGGGGCGAGCACGGACGCCGGCGGGGCGGTGGCGAGGTCGGCCTCGAACCGGGTGACGCGCTCGTCGAAGCGGAGATCGCCGAGAGCGTCGAGGATGGCGCGGATGCGGCCCGGCTGCTCCATGGCGAGGCGCGGGGCGCAGACGTCGCCGCCGAAGCGGGACCAGACGGACGGGTTGCGCTGCTCGACGGCGCGGAGCTGCGCCTCCGGCACGCGCAGACGGGCGGTCGGCACCAGACTCCCGTCGAGCCGGCGGGTTTCGGTGCAGTCGACCGTCGTGACGATGTGGAGGACGACGTCGTTGTAGGCGGGGTCGGCGTCGTGGCCGTGGCGCTGCCAGTCACTGGCGCGGTGGTGGAGCTCGACCGATCCGGCGATCAGGCGTCCGCCCGCTCCCTCCAGCATCGCGCCGCGGAAGTCGGGGCCGTGGCCATGGGTCCAGTGGCCGGGGAAGACGACGGCGAGGCGCTGGCCGTCGAGGGTCGTGACCTCGCGGGTGAGCCCGCCGTGCCAGGCGATGCTGAGGGCCAGCTCGCTGACGCGGTCGTCCTCGTGAATCGCGGTGTCGGCCATGCGGCATCCCCGGTCGCGGGCGGATCGGTGGGTGTTGGAACGGCTGATTGCAGCGTAGTCGCCGGGAAGGTGAACGTCAATCGTTCGAGGCATGCAGAGTGGTTATGGTAAACTGGCGCCCTGGATCGGCTGAATCGAAAAGGACACGACGATGCCATCGCACCCCATCGACACCATCGAGCGGCTGCGCGACGCCATGAACCGGCACGATCTCGATGCGTTCGTCGCCTGTTTCGCGCCCGACTATCGAAGCGAGCAGCCGAATCACCCCAACCGGGCGTTCTCCGGGAGCCACCAGGTCCGCCGGAACTGGTCAACCATGTTCGAGTCCATGCCGGATTTTCGCGCCGAGTTGCTCCGGGCGGCCGAGCATGGCGACACGGTTTGGTCGGAATGGCACTGGTACGGGACGCTTCGGGACGGCACGCCGAAAGAAATAGGCGGCGTCATTCTCGCGGGGATCCAGAACGATCGGATCGCCTGGGGTCGTCTCTATACGGAGGATATCGAAACCGGCGGTGGCGACATCGACGCCGCGATGGACCGCTTCCGGCGACCAGGCTAACCTGTGGAGTGTCGCGCCGCGAGGCACGGTCTCCGGGCGTCAGGATATCGGATGCTCCGCGAGGAACGTCTCGATCTCGGCCAGCAACCGCGCGAACCAGCCCTCCTCTGAAACGTCGATCACGACCAGGCCGGGCGTTTTCCGCAGCCATGTTTCCTGGTGCC
>DASTIE010000100.1:0-10786 GCA_035717865.1 Candidatus Limnocylindrales bacterium | reverse complement strand
ACGATCACGACGTCGACCTGGTCGGCGCGCAGCTTCGCCTCGGCCG
Source organism: Candidatus Limnocylindrales bacterium (assembly GCA_035717865.1). GTDB lineage: Bacteria > Chloroflexota > Limnocylindria > Limnocylindrales > CSP1-4 > UBA5189. Next base: position 10,740 of record DASTIE010000100.1, on the reverse strand, counting down.
CGGCGCGGTCCGGCGTCACCTCGGAGACCGTGATGCCCCGGACCGCGAGGTTTCGATAGGCCTCCGCCTCCTGCGGCAGCTCGGAGCTGGGATCGACGACGACGATCGCCACGAGATCCTTCTTGAAGCCCTGGTAGCCGAGCCCGAACACGGCGAGGATCAGGAACGGCCCGAGCACGAGGCTGAGGACCGCGCCCGGGCGCCGGAAGACCTCCGTGATCTCCTTTCCCACGAGCGCCATCACGCGGATCACGAGCTTCACGAGCGCCATCACGCGGCCTCGTTCCCGGGCGTTGCCGCATCCTCGCCGCCGGCAGGCGCACGTGCGGCGCGGTCGCGCTCGACGAGGTGCGCGAACACATCCTCGAACGTCGGCCTGATCTCGCGCACGGCCTCGACCTGGCCCCCCGACTCGGACATCGACTGGATCGCCTCGGCGCTCGCCGTGGCAGCATCGTCGACCACGAGCTCGAACGTCTTCGGGCCCGTCTGGCGAATGCCGCGGACCCCCTCGGGCCGCGTGAGCGTGGAGGCGTCGAACAGCCCGGACATCGTGACCTCGACGACGTCGCCGCCGAGCGCTTCGCGCCGCAGCTCATCGGGCGCACCGAAGGCAATCAGCCGGCCGCCCGAGATGAGCGCGACGGCGTTGCACTCCTCGGCCTCGGTCACGTACTGCGTCGTCACCATCGACGTGACGCCCTGTTCGCGAAGCCGGTGGATCTCGTCCCAGACGGTGCGCCGGAGGATCGGGTCGATGCCCGCCGTCGGCTCGTCGAGGATCAGCAGGTCGGGCTCGTGGACGAGCGCGGCAGCCAGCTCGACGCGGCGCTTCATGCCGCCGGACAGCTTGCCCGCCCGGCGGCCCCGCACGGGCCACAGCTCGACCAGCTCCAGGACCGCCTTCGTTCGTCGCCAGCGACGGAAGAGCACCAACCCGTACAGGGCGGCGGCGAAATCGACGTTCTCTCTGACCGTCAGGTCCGGGTAGAGGCTGAACAGCTGCGGCATGTACCCGATGCGCTCGCGCGTGCGCCGGCGGAAGTTGCTGGGGTCCTCGCCGAGCACCTCGACCTTGCCCTCGCTCGTGCCGAGCGAGCCGGTGATCATCCGGATCGTGGTCGTCTTGCCGGACCCCGAGGGCCCGATCACCCCGACGACCGAGCCTCTCGGGATGACCATGTCGAGGTTGTCCACGGCGACGGTGTCGTTGAATCGGCGCGTCACGCCGGCCATGCGAACGGCGACCTCGGCTTCGATGGCACCTTCCTCCTGCGTTGGGCTCACGTGAGCGTGGCGCGCGGGCGCTTGCACGCAGGCAACGGCACGCGCGGGCGATCACGGCAGCCGCGTTGCGGCCCATGGCGGCAGCCGCGTTCGGCCGATCGCCGCACCCGCGTTTTCGGCCGATCGCCGATCCCGGGACGCACGGGGCCTCGACCTACACTCCGCCGGGATGGGACGCGGGACGACGACGCTGCTCCTGGCCGTCGTCGGGATCGGGGCGTTCCTGTCCGGGCTGGAGCTGATGATCACGGCCGTCGCGCTGCCGGCGATCGTCGTCGACCTGGCCGACTGGACGGAGCTGCGCGCCGCGTCGTGGATCATCAACGGCTACCTGCTGGTCTCGATCGTGGTCATGCCGCTGGCGGGACAGCTCGCGGACCGCCACGGCGTGCGCCGGGTATTCCTATGGGCCCTCGTCGTGTTCGTGGTCGGGTCGGCGGTCGCGGGGCGGGCCGGCAGCCTCGCGGAGCTGGTCGCGGCGCGGCTGCTCCAGGCGGCCGGCGGCGGGGCGCTGGTGCCCGTCGCGACCGCGGCGGCCTCGCACCTGTACGGCGGCGCGACGCGAGCGCGGGCGCTCGGCGCGGTCGGGGCGCTGACGTTCCTCGGCATGGCCGCGGGGCCGTTCGTGGGTGCCTGGGTGCTGCAATCGGTCCACCCCGCGGGGCTGCTCGACTCGCTGAACCTGTCCGGCGAGGTCGCCGAGCCGTTCGCGGCGTCGTGGCGCTACGTCTTCTACCTGAACGTGCCGATCGGGCTCGTGCTGCTCGCCGTGGGCTGGGCTGCGACTGCCAGCTGGGAGACGCCGCGGCGCGAGCATCGCCTCGACCTGACGGGCGCCACCGCCGTCTCCCTCGGGCTCGGCGCGCTGCTGCTCGGGGTGACGCTCGCGGGCGGCGAGCCGATCCCGGAGCTGCCGATCGATCCCGCGGTGGTGTCGGCGGTCCTCCTTGCGGTCGCGGTGGCGGCAATCCTGTTCGCGGTCGTGGCCGCGGGGCGCCGGCCGGAGCCGTTCCTGGATCCGCGCTGGTTCCGCGCCCCGTCCTTCGCCTCGGCGACGATCGTGTCGCTCCTGACCGGCTACGGCTTCGCGACCGCGATCATCGGAGGCGCGGTGTTCGTCGACCGCGTGCTGTACGGCGGCCCGGACCTCCAGCGAATCGCGCTCGGCTCGCTCGCGGCCGCGACCGCAGCGGGCGCGCTCGTGTCCGGGCTTGCACTGCGCCTGCTGGGGCTGCGCGTGACCACGCTCCTGGGCCTCGGCGCGGCAGTCGCCGCGCTCGGCGCGATGGCAACGTGGACGCCGCGGACCGGCATCGCGGAGGTCGCTGCGTGGCTCGCGCTGTTCGGCCTGGGGTTCGGGCTGACGGTGACACCCCGCTCCGCGGCGGCCGTGGAGGCGCTGGGGGAGCGCGCGTACGGCGTCGCCTCGGCGACCGTGACGGTGGCGCGGATGCTCGGGATGGCGCTCGGACTGGCGGCGCTCACGGCCTTCGGCTCGACGATCATCGACCAGCTGTGGGCCGCCATCCGCGCGACGCCGGAGGCGTACAAGGCGTACATCCCGGCGGCGCTTCGCGACCGGCCGTTCAACGACGGTCTCGTCGTGCAGGCGCTGGAGACGTGGGCCAGCAGCGAGGCGGCGCGGATCCTCGTGGGAGTGTTCCTCGTCGCGGCCGCGGTCATGGCCGTCGCGGCGCTACCGACGTTGTCGCTCGGGCGGCGGCCTTCGCGCTAGAAGACGCCGCCGCAGATCCGCGGGTGGGCCGGTGGGTGCGCCGACTTCGGGTCGGTCTTCTCCGCGGACAGGAAGTCGGCGACGACCTGGAGCTTCGGGATGGTCCCGGCGGGCCCCTCGGACGTCTGGAGCCAGAGACGCTCGGTCGCCGTCTCGACCGCGTCGCCGAGGTCGCGCGTATGGCGCCGCACCTCCTTGATCTCGTAGAGGTAGCGCCAGTCGTCGGACGTGTAGACCTCCACCGTCATGCCGATCATCCGCTGGCCGTTGTTGCGCTCCGATTCGGTCAGGAGCGGCAGGAACATCCCGGGCTGGGCGTGGGCGTAGAGGTAGGTCGCCCGGCCCTGGCCGGGCTGGCCGAGGAACGGCAGGTACATCGCGACGTCGCACAGCGGGTACTCGCCGTAGTCCGAGTCCGAGGACTGGAGCATCACCGGGAGGTCAATACCGAGCCGGCGGACCACGACCCGCGTCGAGACCCGATCCGGCGGGAAGCTGGCTCCCGGACCCACGGCGCCCGCGTCCGGCAGCACGACCGTTGGGGCGATCGACGGCTGCGGCTCCCATGTCGCCAGCGGCTCCGGCGAGGGCGGCGACTGGACGGCCGCCGTGTAGCTGTTCAGGCCCGTGGCGAGGAGGCCCACGCCCAGCGCGGTCAGCAGCGCCGGGATCAGCCGGAACGTGAGATTTCGCGAGATGCCGCTCACGGCGCGCACTCTAGCAGCGACGTCCCTGCGGTCGGTCGAGGCCCCCGGGTCAGGTGCCGATCGCGCGGGCCGCCTGGTCGACGATATCGATGATCGGGCCCGGAAGCAGGCCGATCAGGATCGTGAGCACGCTCGCGACCGCGAGGCCGCCCCAGGTGAGGCGGCCGTGGGCCGGCGCCGGCTCGTCCGACTTCGACTCGCGCATGAACATGTAGACGACGATGCGGAGGTAGTAGAACGCGGCCACGGCCGCGTTCAGCACCGTGATCACCGCGAGGACGGTCAGCGCCGGCGAGCCCATCTCGCCGGCCTCGATCGCCGCCCGGATGACGTAGACCTTGGCGAAGAAGCCGGCCAGCGGCGGGATGCCGACGAGCGACAGCAGGAACAGCGTCATCAGCGCGGCCAGCCACGGCTCTCGCCGGATCAGCCCGGCGAAGTTGTCGAGACCGGAGGTCACGCCGGCCCGGCGCTGGATCGCGGCGACGACCGCGAAGGCCCCCAGGTTCATCGCCGCGTACGCCGCGCCGTAGTAGAGGAGTCCGGTGAGCCCGGCCAGGCTCCCGGCCGCGAACGCCGCGAGGCCCACGAGCATGTAGCCGGTGTGCGCGATCGATGAGTACGCCAGCATCCGTTTGACGTTCGTCTGGGTGAGCGCCACGAGGTTGCCGAGGGTCATCGTCAGGACCGCGAGGATCACGATGACCGGAAGCCAGTCGGTCTTGAGCGGCCCCAGCGCCTCCACGAAGAGCCGCAGGATCAGCGCGAACGCCCCGACCTTCGGGCCGACCGAGAGGTAGCCGGTCACCGGCGTCGGGGAGCCCTGGTACGCGTCCGGGGTCCAGTAGTGGAACGGGACCGCCGCGATCTTGAAGGCCACGCCGGTGGTCATGAACCCGAGCCCGAGCACCAGCGCCGGGGCCACCGCGGAGCCGCCCGAGGCCAGCCCCGCGAGCGCCTCGCGCACGCCGGCGATGCTCGTCGTGCCCGTCGTGCCCCAGGTGAACGCCAGCCCGAACAGGAAGATCGCGGAGCTGAAGGAGCCGAGCAGGAAGTACTTGATCGCGCCCTCGGTGGAGTAGCCGTCGGTCTTGTGGAAGCCGGCGAGCATGTACCCGGGGAGGACCATGAGCTCGAGCGCGATGAAGAGCACGAGCAGGTCCGCGGACGCGGAGATGAGCATCGTGCCCGTCAGCGCGAAGATGATCACGATCGCGAACTCCGCGACGGGCAGGCCGCGCGGCTCCAGGTAGTCCGGTGCGAAGACGATCGTGAACGCGACGATCCCGATGAACAGCAGGTCCAGGAACGTCGTGAGGCCGTCAAGGACGTAGGCGCCGCCGAAGGCCGTGACGCGGCCGGTGCCATCCGCGCCGGGGATGCCCGCACCGGTGACGACGGTGAGCGCCGCCACGATCGCCAGGCCGCCGAGCGCGGTGACGAGCGCGGGGCCACGCCGGCCGGGTGCGATGAGGTCGACCACGAGCACGGCCAGCGCGACCACGATCGCGGCGACGAACGGCCCGATGACGACGAGGTCGTTGGCGGTCATGCGGCGTCGCCCGTCACGGTCACGGCAGTCGCGGAATCGTCACCGGCGCCTCGCCGCCCGAGCACCGACGCGAACCGGATCGCGATCACGGCGACGACGATGCCCAGCCCGACGGCGACGACCAGCGGGTCGACGACGACCGCCGTGCCCTGGGCGGCGTCAGCAAGGGTCACGGCCACCGGCTGCTTGATGAGGTCCAGGGCGACGCCCGGGAACAGGCCGAACCCGACCACGAGGGCCCCGAGGGGCGCGAGGGTGAGGACCTCCGTCGCGGTCATGTCGGTCAGGTGATGCTTGAGGCCCAGCAAGAACGGCGATGGCTCGTTCAGCGCGATCCGCTGGTACATCCAGAGCAGGTAGCCCGCCGCGAAGATCATGATGAACGTGGCGACCGCCGCCGCCCACGGGTTCGCGACGAACGTGCCGAGGAGGGCCAGGAACTCGCCGACGAAGCCGGACAGGCCCGGCAGGCCCGCGGACGCGAACACGAAGAACCCGAACGTCACGGCCCAGACCGGGGTGAGGGCCGCCAATCCGCCCATCTTGGCGATCGTCCGGTCGTGGGTCCGCTCGTAGATCACGCCGACGAGGAGGAACAGCGCGCCGGTGATCAGCCCGTGGTTGATCATCTGGAGGATCGCCCCGTCCAGCGCCTGCTCCTGGAACACGAAGATCCCGAGGGTCACGAAGCCCATGTGGCTCACGGACGAGTAGGCGATCAGCTTCTTCAGGTCTGGCTGGACCATCGCCACGATCGCGCCGTAGATGATCGCGATGACGCTCAGGACGATGATCACCGGCGCGTAGGTATGGGCCGCGTCCGGGAAGAGCGAGACGTTGAACCGGATCAGCCCGTACGCCCCCAGCTTGAGCATGATCGCGGCGAGGATCACGGAGCCGGCGGTGGGCGCCTCGACGTGGGCGTCCGGCAGCCAGGTGTGGAACGGGAACATCGGGACCTTGATGGCGAAGGCCAGGAAGAAGGCGAGGAAGCCCAGGAGCTGGAGGCCGTCGGCGAAGCCGGTCGTCCCGGCGTACGCGCGGAGCGCCTCGAAGTCGAACGAGCCGGCCCACTCGCCGCCGTGCGCGGACTGGTAGGCGAACGCCGTGGCAAGGATCGCGACCAGCATCAGCAGCGACCCGACGAGCGTGTAGAGGACGAACTTGATCGTCGCGTAGATCCGGTTCCTGCCGCCCCAGATGCCGATGATCAGGTACATCGGGACGAGGACGATCTCCCAGAAGATGTAGAAGAGGAACGTGTCCAGGGCGAGGAACACGCCGATCATCCCGACCTCGAGGATCAGGAACGAGATCATGTACTCCTTGATCCGGACCTGGATCGGGCTGAACGAGGCCAGGATGCTGATCCAGGTGAGCGTCGTCGTGAGCAGCACCAGCGCGAGCGACAGACCGTCGACGCCGAGCTTGTACTGGATGCCGAACGCCGTGATCCAGTCGTACTGCTCGACGAACTGGAAGCCGGCCGCGCCCGCGTCGAAGCCGGCGGCGAGGACGAGCGAGACGACCCACGTCACGAGCGCGGCCCCGAGGGCCAGCAGCCGGGCCCAGCGCACGGGCGAGAGCGCGATCACGATCGCGCCGACGAGCGGCAGGAACGTGACCAGGGTCAGCAGGATCGACTGGTTCATCGGTCGTCCATCGCCTAGCGCCCGCCCAGGATCACGAAGTACGAGCCCGCCATCGCGATCATCCCGAGCGCGATTCCGAGCGCGTAGTTCTGGACGCGGCCGGTCTGGACGCGCGCCAGGCTGGTGCCGCTGCGCCGGGTGAGTGCGCCGATGCCGTTCACGGTGCCGTCCACGATCTCGCGGTCGAACCAGGCCATCGCCGCCGCGACGCGCCCGCCGATGACCACGAACAGGACGTGGTTGATGTCGTCGAACCACCACTTGTTGGCGGACGCGCGGTAGAGGAAGTGCAGCCGCTGGGTGAGGCGCTGGACGAGCGCGTGACGTCCACCGAGCCGGAACGGGCCCAGCTCGACGCCGAACAGCCGCCACGCCACGACCATGCCCACGACCGCCACGGCGACACTCGCGCCGATCAGTGCGCCGTCGACGCCGAACAGGGCGAACTCGGCCTCGTGATGACCCAGGAGCTCCTCGGCGTGCTCGAAGATCGGGTGCAGCCAGCTCGAAAGCAGCCCCGTCCCGCCCTCGACGCCGAACAGCGGGCCCAGCGGCGGGCCCGGCCAGGTGAGGACGATGCCCGCGAGGACGGACGGAATCGCGAGCAGCCACAGCGGCACCGTCATGACCGGCGGGGACTCGTGGACCTTCGGCTCGACCGCCTTGTCGACGCGGCTCTCGCCCCAGAACGTCAGCCCGATCAGCCGGAACATGTAGAACGCGGTCAGGATCGCGACGAAGATGCCGATCGCCCAGACCCACTGGAAGCCGAGCTTGAAGCTCTCGCCGAGGATCTCGTCCTTGCTGAAGAAGCCGGCGAGCGGCGGGATGCCCGAGATGGCGATCGCGCCGATCAGCATCGTCCAGTAGGTCTGCGGGATCTTCTTCCGGAGCCCGCCCATCCTGCGCATGTCCTGCTCGTCGTGGACGGCGTGGATCACCGACCCGGATCCCAGGAACAGCAGGCCCTTGAAGAAGCCGTGCGTCACGAGGTGGAAGATCGCCGCCGTGAACGCCCCGACGCCGAGCGCGGCGAACATGTAGCCGAGCTGGCTCAGGGTGGAGTAGGCCAGCACGCGCTTGATATCGGTCTGGGTCATCGCGATGCTCGCGGCGAGGATGGCCGTGAAGATGCCGATCGCGGCCACGACGACCATGACCTCGGGAACGCTCGCGAAGATCGGGTTGGCGCGGGCCACGAGGTAGACCCCGGCGTTGACCATGGTCGCGGCGTGGATCAGCGCGGAGACGGGCGTCGGGCCCTCCATCGCGTCGGGAAGCCACACGTGGAGCGGGAACTGGGCGCTCTTGCCGACTGCACCGGCGAGGATCAGGAGCGCGACGATCCACATCGGGATGGGCAGGCTCAGCGCCGAGCCCGCGGCGGGGACAAGGAGCTCGATCGACTCGCGGACGTTCAGCGTCGGCTCGCCGAGGGCCAGTGTGTTCAGGAAGATCGCCATGATCCCGAGCGCGAACCCGACGTCGCCGACGCGGTTCGTGATGAAGGCCTTCTTGCTCGCCTCCGCGGCGCTGCGCTTGCGGTACCAGAACCCGATCAGGAGGTAGCTCGACAGGCCCACCAGCTCCCAGGCCACGAAGAGCACCAGCCAGTTGTCGGCCAGCACGATCAGGAGCATCGAGACCATGAACAGGTTGAGGTACGCGAAGAACCGCCAGCGGCCCGGGTCGTGCCGCATGTAGCCGATCGAGTAGACGTGCACGAGCATGCCGATCGTCGTCACCACGAGCAGCAGCACGGCCGTCAGGTTGTCGACGAAGAAGCCGATGTCCACCTGGAGCTCGCCCGCCGGGATCCAGCGCCACAGGGTGACGGCCAGCCCCTCCTCGCCAGTGGAGCCGCCGAGGGTCGCGGCGATCACCGCGAGCGCGGCCAGCCACGACAGCACGACCGCGCCGACGGGGACCCAGAACGCGTTGAGGCCCATCCGGCGGCCCACAACGCACTGGACGAGGAAGCCCGCCAGCGGCAGCGCGATGATCGCGACGACGAGCGCCTCGGTCGTCATCGGCGCATCGCGTCGTACTCGTCGACGAGCGGTGTCTTGCGGTTCCGGAAGATGGCGATGACGATCGCCAGGCCGACGGTCGCCTCGGCGGCGGCGACGGCCATGACCATGAGCGCGATGACGGCCCCGTCGCCCTGCAGCGGCGGCACGAACGCCCCGAACGCCACGATCGTGAGGTTGACGGCATTGAGCATGAGCTCGATGGACATGAGCATCGAGATCGCGTTGCGACGGGCAAGGAAGCCGAAGGCCCCGATCGCGAACAGCGCGCCGGACATCGTCAGGTAGGTGTTGAGCTGGTCGGCGAGGCCCATCAGAGGCTGCCCTTCCCGGAGCCCGCCTCGCGCTTCGCGAGGAAGACGCCGCCGATCACGGCGGCCAGGAGCAGCACGCTGACCGCCTCGAAGGACAGGATGTACTGCGGGGTCTCCGTGCCGAAGATGAGCTTCGCGAGCGCGTCCGTGGCGGTCCGGGCTGTCTCCGAGGCGGCGCCCCAGTTCGTGCCGTACGCGGCCACGGCGACGAGCACCGCCACGATGATCGCCGCGACGGCCGCAGGCGCGGCCTGGGTCTGGAACACGAGCCGCGACGAGCCGACCTTGTCCTGGGTGAGCATGATCGCGAACAGGATCAGGACGCTGATCGCGCCGATGTAGACGATCACCTGGGCCGCAGCCACCATCGGCGCGCCGAGGGTCACGTACAGCCCGGCGAGGGCCAGGAAGCAGACGATCATCGCCAGGCCGCAGCGGATGATGTCGCGCATCGAGACGACGGCGATGCCGGAGACGAGCATCAGCGTCCCGAGGCTCGCGACGAGCGCGTCATCGAACGAGCCGCCGAGCAGGATCAGGACCAGCAGGGCCGGCGTGGTGACGATGGCGCCGGCGACCGCGGCGGCGAGGAGGTACAGCCAGGCTCGCATCGACTACTTCAGGTGCGCGTGGGAGCCCGCGTCGTCGTGGGCCCCGCCGCCGTGGCTGCCGTGGTCGTGGCCAGCGTGACCGTTGCCGTTGCCGCCGTTCCCGGACCCGTCACCCAAGCGCGTCAGCGACGTCGGGAGCACCGTCAGCAGCCGGTCCGACTGCACGAAGCGCCCCGCGTCCATCGCCCGCTGCAGCCAGTCGCGCTCGCGGCGGATGTACGTGACCTCCGTCTCGCGGTCGACCTGGGCCATCGCCATGAGGTCGATCATCGGCTCCTCGCGGGAGGTGTGCGAGAGCTCGAACTCCTGTCCGTCGCGGAGGGCGTCGTAGGGGCAGGCATCGACGCAGATGCCGCACAGGATGCAGCGGCTCTCGTCGACCTCGTACTTCTGGAGGACGCGCGGTTTCGGCATCAGCGCGCCTGTCGGGCAGGTCTCCGCGCAGCGGCCGCAGGACACGCACGGCGTGTCGTTGAGGCTCATGTCCAGCGGCGTCGTCACGAGCGTGTCGAAGCCAACCCGCATGAAGTCGTAGCACGCGGCCCCGACCACCTCGGCGCAGACCTGGGCGCAGCGGCCGCAGTCGATGCAGCGCGACGGCTCCCGCAGGATGAAGGCGTGGCTGTCGTCGCGGATGTAGTCGTGGTTGACGCCCGTGAAGCGGTTCTCGTTGACGGATCGCAGGCCCGCGCCCTCGTGCGGCTGGGGCTCGAGCGTGTTGAGCGTCGTCCCGTACTCGATCCCGAGGCGTCGCAGGTCGCAGTAGCCGATGGCCTCGCAGGTGCACTGCAGGCAGCGCGTGCTCTCCGCGACGATCTCCTCGCGGGAGTACGGCAGCTCGTACTCGACGTA